>CAJXYV010000093.1 GCA_913063525.1 uncultured Verrucomicrobiota bacterium | reverse complement strand
TGCAGTGCATCGGCAAGTGAATGCAGTGCATCGGCGAGTGAATGCAGTGCATCGGGAAGTGAATGCAGTGCATCAGCGAGTGAATGCAGTGCATCAACAAGTGAATGCGGTGCAACAATGCGAGGATCGGGGGTGGATTTTGCCGGACGCCGATTGAGGAGGTCTCGGTGTCTGGCGTATGATTGCCAGCGGTAAGATCAAACGGGTGACGTGCGGAGTGGCCAAGTTCGTTTATGCGGATGGCTAGCAGGCGGGGGAGCTAGGCATCGACCAAAAACCTCATGCGGCAGGCACGGGTTCGAAGCGCTTGATCCGGGTGAGCCGTGCGGCGTAGGCGGCTTTGGGGTCGTCGGGCTCAAGGTCCGGGTAGTCGGCGAGAATATCGGCTTCGGACTTCGGTGGAATCGCCGCTGAGGAGTTCGAGCAGGAATTCCACGGGGTAGCGGAGGTTGCGGATGCGGGGTTTGCCGTGGCAGATTTCTGCAGAGAGGGTGATTCTATTGAGTAAATCGTCGGTTGACATGGGAACAAACTAGCAGAGTGCGAGGGGTTGCCAAAGGAGGGGCTAGACAGAGGCCTCGACTGTCGGCTGTTTGGTCGTTAGGTTGTCGTCAGTTCGGGTTGGTGAACTGTTTTTCCCTCTCATGAAAATCCTCTTTCGTTACGTTGCCTTGTTGCCGTTGATGGCACTTTGCCTGTCGGCGTGTTCGCCTTTTGCGCGGATCCCCGCTGGCAGCTTCACCATGGGCAATAGTATTGCGGCTGATACCGACATCACCGATGCATCCCCACACACGGTGACTGTCAGCGAGTTTTATATGGCGAAGAATCTGGTGACTTGGGCGGAATACCAAGCGGTTCAGGTATGGGCGGCCAGCAATGGCTACACCGATATGGCGGCGGGATATGGCAAGGCCGACACCCATCCGGTGGAGATGATTTCGTGGTGGGACAGCATCAAGTATTGCAACGCCCGCAGCCAGAAGGAAGGGCTGACACCTGTTTACACCGTAAACGGTGCGGTGATGAAAACCGGCACCACTGTGCCCGCCGTGAACTGGACGGCCAACGGTTACCGCCTGCCGACCGAGGCGGAGTGGGAAAAGGCCGCGCGTGGCGGCTTGAGCAGCGCAGTGAACAATTTCCATCCGCCGCATGCGCCGAGATCCGAGTCCTACACCACGCCGGTGGAATCGTTTGTGGTAAACGGTTACGGCTTGAAAGACGTGGTGGGCAAAGTCTGGCAGTGGTGCTGGGATTGTTATGGCACCTACGATACCGCGTCGCCGACGAATCCCCGTGGAGTTCTCTCGGACTCGTCCCGGGTGCTCCGGGGCGGTTGCTGGGACGACGGCGCCTATCCCTGCTGCATCGCGGACCGCTACAGCTACTACCCGTCAAACACGGGCTCCATCGGCCTCCGAGTGGCTCGCAGTTCGGTGCGGTAGGGGTTAGAGCTGAAAGGAAGAAGAGCGGCAGGCGAAAGCTTACTCGTGATTGCTGGCGAGGAAGGATTTCTGGCAGAGTTCGGCGTATTTGCCGCCGTGGGCGAGCAGGGTCACGTGGGTGCCTTGTTCGATGACTTCGCCCTTTTCGAGGACGTAGATTCGATCGGCGTTTTGGATTGTTGAAAGGCGGTGGGCGATGACAAAGGCGGTCCGATTGGCCATGAGGCGGTCGAGCGCGTCTTGAATCTGGCGCTCGGTTTCGGAATCGACGGAGGCGGTGGCTTCGTCGAGCAGGAGGATGGGCGCGTTTTTGAGGAGGGCGCGGGCGATCGAGAGCCGTTGTTTTTCGCCACCCGAGAGTTTGACACCGCGTTCGCCGACGTTAGTGTCGAGCTGTTTGGGGAGTTCTTTGACGAAGTGGGTGGCGTGTGCGGCTTCGAGCGCGGTCCAGAGGTCGGCGTCGGTGGCGTGGCGTTTGGCGAGCAGGAGGTTTTCGCGGACGGTACCGTTGAAGAGGAATGGCTCTTGGGTGACGTAGGCGAGGCGGTCGCGCAGGGAAGATTTATTGAGGGTGCCGATGTCGATGCCGTCGATGGTGATTTGGCCGGCGGTGGTTTCGTAAAAGCGGGCGAGCAGGGAGAGCACGGTGGTTTTTCCTGCGCCCGTCGAGCCGACGAGGGCGATGGTTTGGCCAGGCAGGGCATCGAGGGTGATGCCATTCAGCGTGGGCTGGTTTTGGTAGGCGAAGGTGACGTTTTCGAAGTGCACGTGGCCGGCGATATCGGCGGGGAGTTCGGCGCCGGCGGTGGAATTCGGCTCCTCCTCGGAGTCGAGGATTTCAAACACGCGGTCGGCGGCGGCGCGGCCGGAGAGCAGCATTTGATTGAGCGAATTGAGGCGGTCGATCGGTTCGTAGAATAGCGAGAGGAAGAGCAGGAATTTGGCGAAGTCGCCGATGGTCAATTCGCCGCGCATCACCGCGCTGCCGCCGAAACCGAGGACTAACACGTAGCCGATCATCCGCAGAAACGACATGCTGGGCGAATAAATGGCCCACCAGCGCATCATGCGCAGCGTCGCGGTCTGCAGGGCATCGGAAAACTGGTTGAAGCGGCGGTGTTCGACGGATTCGGCGGCGTAGGCTTTGATTTGGCGGACGCCGGAGATGTTGTCGTGCAGCATGGCGTTTAAATCCGACGCGGCATCGCGCTGGTTGCGGTAGCGGTCGCGGCCTTTGGTCGAATAAATCCACGCGCCGACGGCGAGCAAGGGCACGGGCAGAGTCGCCCACGCGGCCACGGTGGGATTGAGGAAAAACAGGAAGATGCCAATGCCAAGAACTTGCAGCGCGGCGACGAGGCCTTGTTCGACGCCATCGATCAGCACGCGTTCCATGTTGGTGACGTCCTCGACCACGCGCGTCATGATGTCGCCGGTGCGGCGCGTATCGAACCACTGGAGCGGCAAACGCTGGATTTTTTGGTAAAGATCGGAGCGGATGTCGAAGATGACCTTCTGCTCGAAGGTGTTGTTGATGAAAATTCGGAGCGAATTGAGGCCGTCTTTGGTCAAAAAGCCGAGTAGGGCGATGAGGATCCAAAAAATAAATTCGTGGTGGCGGGCGGGATTGGGGATGATTTTGTCGATCACGAAACCGGTCGCGTTTGGGAAGACAAACACCGCCAAAGTCATGCCGACAGCGCAGAAAAGCTGCGCAGTTGCAAGGCCTGGGTAGTGTCGCAAATAAGAAAGGACGCGTAAAATGGACTTCATGTGAGGAGGGATCGATGGCCGCGGGTGGGTGCTTTGTAAAGCCAAGGAAGAAGAATAAGCGAAAGTCCGTGAAATTCTTGATTGCGGAGGTCGCTCGTTGCTTCCTATATTGCCGCAGCACGACATTGATTGTCTCACTTTAACAAAATCCCATGGCCAACGTTTTCGGAATCATCACCGCCACCGTCCTCGCTCTTTCGGCATTCATCGCCTATAAGAACAAAGCAGCTTACGAGGGCGTCATCACAGAAACCCAGAGCCGCCAAAGCGAGCTGGCGGACAACCAGAAAAAGCTCAAGGCGAAACAGGCGACTCTCGCCGCGCTACCCGATGAGCGCGCCGCCGTGGATGCGGAAGTCGAGAAGCTAACCTCGGCAGAAGCCGCCGCGAAAAAAGCCAACGACGGACTCAAGGCGCAGGCCGATACCGCGAGCGCCAAAATCGCCGCCAACAAGCAAAAGCTGGAAAGCATCCGCGAGAAGACCGCGAAGACCGGAGATTTGCAGGAGCTTTCCTCGAAGATGCGCGCCACCAACGCCGAGCTAGAAGAGCTGAGCCAGTCCATCGCCAGTAGCGAAGCAAAGCTGGCCAATCTTTCCGCACAGAACAGCGCAGCGGAAAGCAACGTGTCTGCGAACAAAGCGAAGTTCGACGACTTCACCAACGGTCAATCGCTGCCATCCATGAAGACCACGATCCGTTCGATTTACCCGAACTGGGGATTTGTCACCCTTGCTGCGGGAAACAAGGCCGGCGTGGTTGCTAACTCGACGCTCAATGTGATTCGCGACGAAAAAGTGGTTGCCAAGCTGCTCGTCACCGCCGTCGAAACCAACACGGCTTCGGCGACCATCGTGCCTGATTCATTGGACGCAGACACGACCCTCGCGGTCGGCGACAGCGTCATCCCCGGTGCCAGAGCAGAAAAAATCACCAAAAACTGATCTGCGGCTTCTTTTATAAAAACCCCTTTTTTAGGACATTCCATGAAAACCATTCTCTATATCGTCGCAATCGTCACCGCCTGTGGTGCTGCAGTTTTTTCGTTTAGCCATTCCAGAAAGTTCGACGCCATCCAGAAGAGCCGCGTTGATGCGATCGCCACCAACACCAAGGTGACGGCGGATTCCAAAAGAGCTGATGCGGACATTGCTGAGGAAAAAAAGCAGCTCGCGGCTTCGAAGGAAAAGCAGGAATTGCTCGGTCAGAGTGTTTCATCCCTCAAGTCCACGGCCACGGCTCTCACCGCCGACCTGTCGAAGTTGAAGGCTGATGAGGACTCCCAAAAGGAAGAGTTTGCCCAGCTTGAAAAGGCCCTTGCCGAAGTAAACACCATCTTGGCCGGGCTCGGTGGTGGCGTGACCCTCGACACTCTGCCGGAAAAAATCCAAGAGATCGAAGCCGACAAGGCAGCCAAGCAGAAGAAGCTCGAAGAGCTCGAGACTCTCGCCGGCGCTGCCGACAAAAGCTTGGCCAGCAACCGCGCTGAGATGGAGCGCCTGTCGAAGCGGATGACGGAGCGCAATGCGCGGATCGCCGGCAACTCGATCGAGGCCGTGGTCACCGCCGTGAATCGCGACTGGGGATTTCTTCTCATCGGTGCTGGATCGAACTCCGGCTTCACCCCACAGACCAGCCTGCTGGTGGAGCGCGATGGCCGCAAAATCGCCCGTGTGCGCCCATCCGCAATCGAGCCGAACCAAACGATCGCCGAGATCGATCTGAAGGGATTGGCTTCTGGGGTCTCGCTGCTGCCAGGCGACCGCGTGATTCTCGCCAAGCCAGAGGCGAACTGAGCTGAAGTTATTATTTTCAAAAAGCTCCGCAGGCTTGCAAGCCGCGGAGCTTTTTTTATGCTCATGGCATGAAGCGTTATGTTTGCCGTCTCCTGCTCGTCATTCCCTTGGGTTTTGCACTTTCATCCTGCGGGGTGGAGTCTGAGAAAAAGCCGGTGGGGCCCGCCTCGGACACGAGCATGATTCCGTGGAACAGCCCGGTCGCAGGTCAAGGCCAAGGACAGTTCGGCATGATGCCGCAGAATCAGTACCGCCGCTGATCGAGCCGAAGACCGCTCAGTCGCGGTGATAGGGGGATCCGCTTTTCAGCGACGCGACGCGATAGAGTTGCTCCAGCAGGACGAGCAAGGCCAGTTCGTGTTGCAGCGTGAATGGCGAAAGTGTGAGAATGAGATCGCATTTTTCCCGCAATGCTTCGTTGTGACCATCTGCCGCGCCGATCAGGAAAGCGACGGCCTTGATATCGCCGCGCATTTCTAAGGAGTTGAGTTTATCGGCGAATTTGCGCGTTGTCAGGCATTCGCCGCGCTCGTCGAGCGCCACGCGGAAGCAGCCTTCGGAGCGCTCCAGCAAGCGGGCGGAGACCTCGTCGCGGTCGCCGGCCTTGATCACGATCAGCTCGTGTCCGCCGGCGCGCGACAAGCGTTTCAAGTATTCTTCAACGCCTGCCTTGGCGTAGGCGAGTGCGGGTTTGCCCGCGACGATGAGTCGGATTTGCATGAGATCGAGGTGGCGGTGGACCGCGCGAGATTGGTTTTGCGGTAAGGCTTTGGCAAGGGGCGAGTCGTTTTGGTTCAGGGCAGTAGCGATTGCACATAGTCTTGCCAAACGGTCGGCGAAATTGGAGCCTGCTGGCCGAATGGAAATGCTTCGAAAGCTCTTGTTGGATCGGCGGGTGAGAATCTTTCTAGCGGCCCTCTGCATGCTGCTGCTCGCTTCGTTTCTGCTGGCTTGGAAGATGGGGGTGAACCTCGCGTCTCTCAAAGGCATGTGGCTGGGCTTAAACGATTATCTAGTGAAGCATCCGGCGTCTTTGTTTTGGGCGTTAGTCTTTTTGCCAGGCTTACCCATCCCGACCAGTGCATTGCTATTCACTGCGGGAGTGGTCTGGCGCCAGCAACCGATGATGGCATGCCTGCTGTGCCTGTTAGCCATGCTGCTCAATCTGGCATGGACCTACTGGCTGGCGGCGAAGCCTGCGCGCGGCTTGGTCGAGAAGCTACTGGCCTCTGCGGAAATTCAAATTCCCGATCTGCCGCGCGGCGATCATTTGAAATTGATCCTCGTCATGCGACTTACCCCGGGCTTTCCGTTCTTCTTTCAAAACTACCTCTTGGGATTTCTGCGTGCGCCGTTTCTCCTCTACCTTTCGGTTTCCATACTGTGCAGCGGGATCATCGGCACCGGCGTGGTGCTGAGCGGAGTGGGCCTCGCCGATGGCAAGCTGATGCCTGCCATCAGCGGAGTCTGCCTGATCGCCCTCGGGGTCGTGATCACCCAGCTAGTTCGCGGCTGGCTGGCGAAGCGGCGGACGGCGACGATTGAGGCCTAAGCTCTGTCTGATCGTTAGATGATCATCCCTGCGGCGACGGTTTCATTCGTGCCGGGATCGATGAGGATGAAGGAGCCGGTGGTGCGGTTGCGGCGATAGGAGTCGTGGATCAGCGGGACCGCTGTGCGCAGGGTGATGCGGCCGATGTCGTTCATCGAGAAACCATCCACGCCTTCGACCTTGTGAAGGGTGTTGATGTCGACGTGGTATTTGACCTCTTGGATGATCGCTTTGGTTTCCTGCGTGGTGTGGCGGATGACCAGCTTGGCCTTGGGCGGCATCGGCTTGGCAGAGAACCAGCAGATCATCGCTTCGATGTCTTGAGAGACGATCGGCGGGTTATTGGTTTTGACCAAGGTGTCGCCGCGCGAGATGTCGATCTCCTCTTCGAGCGTGATGCAGACGGACTGGGGCGCGAAGGCTTCTGCGAGCTCGCCGTCGGGGCTGTGGATCGCTTTGACGCGGGTGGTAAAGCCCGATGGCAACACGGTCACCTCGTCGCCAGGCTTGAAGACGCCGCCTGCCACGCGTCCTGAGTAACCGCGGAAGTCGTGCCACTCGTCGCTCATCGGGCGGATAACCCACTGCACGGGGAAGCGGGCGTCGATGTGGTTTTCCTCGCCGCCGACGTAAACGTGTTCGAGGTGATAGAGGAAGGTCGGGCCTTGGTACCAAGGCATGTGCTCGGACTTATCGACGACGTTGTCGCCGTTGAGCGCGGAAATCGGGATGTCGGTGATCTCGACGATGTTGTCGAGGCGCGATGCGAAGTCGCGGAAATCCTTGATGATTTTGTTATAAACCTCCTCGGAATAGTCGACGAGATCCATCTTGTTGACGGCCACGACGAGGTGCTGGATGCGCAGCAGGTTCGCGATGAAACTGTGGCGCTTGGTTTGTTCGATCACGCCTTTGCGCGCATCGATCAGGATGATGGCGAGGTTGGCGGTGGAAGCGCCCGTCACCATGTTGCGGGTGTACTGGGTGTGGCCGGGAGTGTCGGCGATGATGAACTTGCGCTTCGGCGTCGCAAAGTAGCGGTAGGCGACGTCGATGGTGATGCCTTGTTCTCGCTCGGCCTTGAGGCCGTCGGTGAGCAGGGCGAGGTTGACGTTTTCGTCGCCGCGGCGGCGCGACGATTCTTCCATGGCTTCGAGTTGGTCCTCGAAGATGGATTTGGAATCATAAAGCAAGCGGCCGATGAGAGTGGATTTGCCGTCGTCGACGGAGCCAGCAGTGGTAAAGCGAAGGAGATCCATTTTTGGGTAAAGCTGAAAGGTTGAAATTTGGAAAGTTGAAATGAAGAGGAAGATGCGGCGAAAACGGGTGGCGGCAGTCAGTGAATGATTTCAGCTTTCCCGCCTTCAGCTTTTCTTCAGAAGTAACCTTCCTTCTTGCGGTCTTCCATGGCGGTTTCGGAGCGCTTGTCGTCAGAGCGGGTGCCGCGCTCGGTTTGGCGGGCGGCGGCCACTTCGGCGATCACTTCGTCTAGGTTAGCGGCCGTCGATTCCACGGCGCCGGTGCAAGTCGCGTCGCCGATGGTGCGGAAGCGGACGATTCTGCGGGTCACGGGCTCGTGGTCCTGCGCCTTGAGGAATTCGGTGACGGCGAGAAGCGAGCCGTTGCGCTCGAACACATCGCGCTCGTGGCTGAAGTAGATCGATGGCAAGGGAATGTTTTCGCGCTGGATATACATCCAGATGTCCATCTCGGTGAAGTTCGAAAGCGGGAAGACGCGGAAGTGTTCGCCGGGATTTTTGCGGCCGTTGAAGAGGTTCCACAATTCGGGGCGCTGGTTTTTCGGATCCCACTGGCCGAAGTCGTCGCGGTGCGAGAAGAAGCGCTCCTTGGCACGGGCCTTCTCTTCGTCGCGGCGGCCACCGCCGAGGCAGGCGTCGTATTGACCCTTCTCGATCGTATCGAGCAGCGTGACCGTTTGAAGTTTGTTGCGCGAGGCGTTCGGGCCTTTTTCTTCCACAACGCGACCGGTGTCGATCGACTCTTGCACTGAGCCAACGACCAGCGTCGCGCGGATGAGATCCACGAACTTGTCGCGGTAGGTCATCGTTTCCTCAAAGTTGTGACCCGTGTCGATATGGACCAACGGGAAAGGCATCTTCGCGGGCCAAAACGCCTTGCGGGCGAGCCACGCCATCACGATCGAGTCTTTGCCACCCGAAAAGAGCAGCGCGGGGTTTTCAAACTGCGCGGCCGTTTCGCGAAGGATGAAAATCGCTTCGGCTTCGAGTTGGTCGAGATGGCTGAGGTGGTAGTTGGGCATGGAAATGAAAGTGGCTAGAAAGCGGCAGGCCGCTGAATTAGAGGCCACAGGAGCCGAGGTCAAGATTTAATTACTATCTTGGGTCAAATGGTAATGTTTTAGCCGCCGAGCCCCCGGCGTTTACTAACGATCGCCTCATCGGCCGTAAAGAAGCAGTGCGCCACGCGTTTGGATCCAGCGAGATTCAATCGGCCTCTCTTGGTTCGCCTTGTCTCCAGCCATCGCCCTTGAGCTGACGGGGGCAGTGCGCTTCGCTCCACATCACGCCATTGCCAGCAAATGGGGCCGCAGCCAAAAAATCGTTACGTGCGCTGGTTTCAATCGCCACAGCAGATTGCCGCGCACTCACTTAGCTACCAGTCTGAGTATTTCGTGCAACTCGACTTTTCCCGTTTTGTGCCGCCTTCACAATTCACGATCGCCCCGAAAAATTGTTTTCTGGGCACAAAGAAGAAAGCCACGGATTTTTCCGCAATTGCATCCATTGAAGAAAGAGGTTTTCAGCAACCTTCTCCAAATTCCTAAATCAAAATAACCCACGGCACTTTGTTCTTTTCAGAAGTCGGCGTGCCATTCGGATTTAGGGGATTGGAAAACTTGGTTATTTTTTAGCCGCGGCAGCCTTTTTCCGCTTTTTGCGAGGCCGTGTGGTTGGCTGCCATTCAAAGCCATCGGGGTCTTTAAAATCCAGCCACTGCTTGAGGGAGAGCTTGATGACGGCTGGGCGCGAAATCGACAAGCCTTCGGCCACGCGGTCAAGGCGCATGATCATTTCGACAGGTATTTTGATTGGAATAGACATCGAGCGACTGTTCTGTTTTTCGAGCAATGTGACAAAATATTTTTTTATTTTTTTCTCGCGCTGTGCGCTGCCTGCGAAAAAACAGACTTTTTTATCCAAGACGGGGGAGTGGATGATAGGTCCCCAATCAGCGAAAGGGAACATCTTCATTTTGAGTCTAGGATTGGAAAGTATGTCCATCGTTGGCGGCTCCCTGCTTGTTCCGCCGTATCGATTTCGCTGGGGCTGGCAGCGGGGCGCTCCCTTGCGGGTCGCGGCCATGCGGGTCCTCGGCATCCAGCCATTGTTGGATAGCGAGTCGAAGGACGGCTGGGCGAGAAATCGACATCGAGTCCGCCACGCGATCAAGGCGAACGATCATTGCGGCGGGCAAACGGACTGGATTGGCTATCATGCGGTCATTTTAGTCGTTAACCGGGATCTTTGCAAATATTTTTTGCCCGCCGGCGATGAATATTTAGCGATGGTGCCGGCTTCACAGAGCGCTCATTTCTAGCGTTGTGGCGTGTCTGGCTGTCGCATTGGCTCTGCGATTTCACCAAGCGGCAGTGCTCGCCTGGCGACAATCTTCGCCCGCAGGTGAGAATGTTTCCTCGTGCGACAAAGTGGAATTCAAATGTTTTTCACAAAATCGAACTTAAAATTTATCTGAAATTCAATGACTTGTGATAGAATCATGGGCTAAAGAGGATTAAAATCAAGAGAAGTGTATTTTTTTTGGGTTTTGATTTTTTTTCTTGCGTATATGAGAAATGTAACTCAGAAAACGTATCAGCATTCGGAACACGCAACTCAAAACAACATGAAGCTCAAAACAGGACACCTCCCATTCATGGCGCTCGCAGCCATCACCGCCATCCATAGCGCCCCCTTTGCCAATGCGACCACCGAAGAAGATGCGGCTGCAGCTGCGGCATCTGCTGCAGCGGCTGCGGGCTCAGCCATTCAAGCTGGCGCCTCGGCCACGAACGCCGCGACTTCAGAAGGCAATGCCACTATCTCCGCATCGAATGCCGAAAATTCGGCCACTGACGCGAGCAATTCCGCTACTTTAACTATCGGAATGGCATCCGCTGCTGGTAATTCAGCAGCCGCTGCTTCGACTTCTGCGGGCAATGCAGCAACTTCGGAAACGAATGCCGCCACATCTGCGATAAGCGCTGTAACCTCAGCCACCAACGCCGCGACCTCAGAAAGCAATGCTGCCATATCGGCATCGAGTGCCGCAGGCTCAGCAACTTCCGCAGGAACTTCTGCAACTGATGCTGCTAATTCAGCGACTACAGCAGGATCCTCTGCCACCAATGCCGCCACCTCGGCGACCACCGCGACAGATGCTGCGACGACGGCGACCAATGCGGCCACTGCGGCGAGCGGTTCTGCGACTAATGCTGCCACGTCTGCGACATCCGCTGGAACTTCTGCGACTAACGCTGGAACCTCTGCAACCAACGCAGCCAACTCGGCGACCACCGCGACAGGCGCTGCGACGACGGCGACCAATGCGGCCGCTGCCGCGGCCACATCTGCGACTGCTGCAGCCAATTCCGTTACGACCAGCGCTGGTTTGATTGCCTCTGCGGGTAATGCGGCAACCTCCGCAAGCGGTTCAGCCACGGCAGCAAGTGGCTCGGCAACCGCTGCGGCGGGCTCAGCCACTGCCGCAGGAACTTCTGCAACGAATGCAGCGGGCTCAGCCACTGCTGCAGGTGCTTCTGCGACGAATGCTGCCAACTCGGCAACCAACGCATCCGTCTCTGCGACTGATGCTGCCAATTCAGCCACCACCGCAGGAACCTCTGCGACCAACGCTGTTTCTTCGGCAACTAGCGCAGCGGGCTCAGCCACTCTAGCTGGCACCTCAGCGACGAACGCCTCGACTTCGGAAAGCAACGCAGCCACCTCGGCAACGGCAGCAGGAACATCTGCTACCATCGCCGCGACTTCTGAAACGAACGCCGCGACTTCTGCTACCAACGCAGCGACTTCTGAAACGAACGCAGCGACTTCTGAAATGAACGCCGCGGGCTCAGCCACAACCGCAGAAACCTTTGCAACTAACGCCGCCAACTCGGCTGCGGCTGCAGGAACGTCTGCGACCAATGCCGCGACTTCAGAAAACAACGCCGCAGGCTCAGCCACAACCGCAGGAACCTCTGCAACTAACGCCGCCAACTCGGCTGCGGCTGCAGGAACGTCTGCGACCAATGCC
>CAJXYV010000092.1 GCA_913063525.1 uncultured Verrucomicrobiota bacterium | reverse complement strand
AGGATGTGGGTGGAGATGAGCACGGTGTGGGATTGGCCGAGCTGGCGGATGAGTTCGCGGATCTGGCGGATCTGGTTGGGGTCGAGGCCGTTGGTCGGTTCGTCGAGGATCAGCAGCTCGGGGTCGTGGACGAGGGCATCGGCGAGGCCGACGCGCTGGCGGTAGCCTTTGGAGAGCGTTTTGATCATTTTGCGGCGGACGTCGCCGAGGCCACAGGTGTCGATGACATCGCCCACCCGGCGGCGGGTGTCGCTGTTGTTGAGGCCCTTGAGGTTGGCGCGGAATTTCAGGTATTCGCGGACGCGCATGTCTTCGTAGAGCGGGACGTTCTCGGGCATGTAGCCGATTTTGCGGCGCGCATCGATCGATTCGCGGAAAATATCGAAGCCTGCGATCTTGGCGGTGCCGGAGGTGGGCGGCAGATAGCCGGTGAGCATGCGGAGGGTGGTGGTCTTGCCGGCGCCGTTGGGGCCTAGAAAGCCAACGATTTCGCCGCGTGCCACGGAAAAGTTGATGCCGCGCACGGCTTCGTGGCGGGCGTAGCGTTTGGTGAGTTGGTTGACTTCGATCATGGGATGCTCGGGAGCTTTTTCTGTTGGAAAATCTTGCTTGTACGATTGACGTGGCAGCGCGTGCCCTTTAATGAAGCGCTGTGCGTGGCGGGCCAAGCGGGAAATTCGCGGGCTCGCCTCAAATTTTACCCGTTTATCATGAACTCTTCGGTTTCGGCGCGACAGAACGCAGATTTGATGGAATCTAAATATGCCCAGTGGTGTGAAGACCCTCGTTCGGTCGATGCCACTTGGTCGGCCTTTTTTGAAGGGTTCGAGCTGGGATCCGCCCAAGTGAAGCGCAAGGAGGAGTCTGCGGTGGCGGCTGTTACCACCCCAGGAGCGCCTGCAGCGGATGCGGATCTGGCGTTTTTCAGCAAGGTGGTCAGCCTGATTTATAACTACCGCACGCTCGGCCACACGCAGGCGCACATCAATCCGCTGGAGAATCATCCGGAACATAATCCGCGGCTGCATCTGGAACAATTCGGTCTGAGCGCGGCGGATTCCGACCGGGTGGTGTGGAATTCGTTCTTCCGCCACGGCGATAAGATGAAGCTCGGCGAAATGGTGGCGGCGTTGGAGGCAACTTACTCGGGCAAGATCGGCTTTGAGTTCATGCACATCCACAACACGACCGTCCGCCACTGGGTGCGCGAGCGGATCGAAACCCACGCGCTGCACCGCGACGAAACGGCTACGAAAAAGCTCAACTCGCTGTCCTGGGTGCTGGAGGCAGAGGCGTTTGAAAATTTCCTCGGCAAGCGTTTCCTCGGCGAAAAGCGTTTTTCGAACGAAGGCGGCGAGGGGGCGATGATCATCCTCAACGCGATCCTCGAAGCCTGTCCTTCGCACGGCGTCAAGGAGATCGAAATGGGCATGTCGCACCGCGGGCGGATGAACGTGCTCGCGAACTTTGTCCGGAAGTCGCTGACCACGGTGCTTTACGAGTTCACGCCGAACTACGAACCCGATCTGGTCGCTGGCGATGGCGACGTGAAGTACCACCTTGGTTACGAAAGCATTCGCGAGCTGACTGATGGTAAAGTCCGTGTCAGTCTGGCGGCCAACCCGAGCCACTTGGAAGCCGTCAACTCGGTCGTCGAGGGCAAAACCCGCGCCCGCCAGCGCGTGCTAAGCGAAGGCAGCGGCGAGATCGACCGCAAGCAGGTTCTGCCGATTCTGATGCACGGCGACGCCGCATTCGCGGGCCAAGGATCGGTCGCGGAAGTGCTCAATCTTTCCCAGCTCAAAGGTTATCGCACGGGTGGCACGATTCATTTGATCGTCAACAACCAGATCGGTTTCACCACGGTGCCAGCCGATGCGCGTTCGTCCGCCTATGCGACAGACGTGGCAAAGATGATCGAAGCGCCGATCCTCCACGTCAACGGCGAGGAACCGATGGAGCTTTACTGGGCTTCTGTTTTTGCTCTCGAATTCCGCCAGAAGTTCGAACGCGACATCGTCATCGACATGTACTGCTACCGCCGCCAAGGCCACAACGAGGCGGATCAGGCGGCGTTCACCCAGCCGACAGTCGCGAAGAAAATCGCCGACCGTCCGACGTTTGGTAAAGCTTACAAAGAGCAGCTCGTCGTGCAGGGGATCATTTCCCAAGCCGATCTCGACGCGCTCGAACAGTCGATCTGGGACAAGCTGGAAAACGGCTACCAGAAAATGCTCGAGCTGCAGGAAGCGGGCGACCGCACCGCGTTCAGTGGATCGACGGGCGTGGTTCAGGCTCCTTACACCCACGCACCGGTGGCGACGGGCATCAGCCGTGACACGCTGCAAAAAATCGGCAAGACGCTGACGACGATTCCTGATGGTTTCAATCTGAACCCGACGCTGGAAAAGCGCTTCATCCCGCGCCGTGTCGAAGCCCTAGCCAACGCTGGCCCGATCGACTGGGCGCTGGCCGAATCGCTGGCTTTCGGTTCCTTGCTGTTGGAAAAAACGCCCGTGCGCTTGTCGGGCCAAGACTGCCGCCGCGGCACCTTTTCCCATCGCCACGCCGTTTTCTACGACTACGAAACCCGCGAGCGCCACATCCCGCTGGAACACCTCGACCCCGCCCAAGCGAAGTTCTGCGTTCACAACTCTTTCCTTTCCGAGTTTGCTGTCCTCGGCTTCGACTACGGTTATTCGCTGTCCTACCCGAGCATGCTCACGCTGTGGGAAGCGCAGTTTGGCGACTTCTCCAACGGCGCGCAGGTCATCATCGACCAATTCATTTCCTCCGCCGAGTCGAAGTGGCAGACGCCGAGCGACTTGGTCACGCTGCTGCCGCACGGCTACGAAGGCATGGGCCCCGAGCACTCGAGCGCCCGTCTTGAACGCTATCTCCAGCTTTGCGCCGAGAAAAACATGATCGTCGGCAATTTCACCACACCGGCCCAGTACTTCCACGCACTGCGCCGCCAGAAGCACCGCGATTTCCGCAAGCCGCTGATCTTGATGACGCCCAAGAGCCTGCTGAGCCGCCCCGAAGCGGTCTCGCCGGAATCCGATTTCCTCGAAGGATCTTGCTTTCAAGAAGTGCTGCCCGACACCAAGACCTTTGCCAAGCCGGGCGATGTCGAACGCGTCATCTTCTGCAGCGGCAAGGTTTATTACGACCTCGTCGCGCGCCGTCAGGAGAACGCCATCGAAAACGCAGCGATCATCCGCATCGAGCAGCTCTATCCGTTCCATCGCGAACTGGTCAGCGCGATCATCAATCAATACTCGAACGCTTCCAAGTTTGTCTGGTGCCAGGAAGAACCGCTCAACATGGGCGCTTGGTCGTACATCGCCCCGCGTCTCGAACGCGCCGTCGGTCATAAAATCCGCTATGCTGGCCGGGGAACTGCTTCCAGTCCCGCACCGGGCTCGAAAGCGATTCACTACCGCGAGCAAAAACAACTGCTGGTCAACGCTTTCGAAGTCTAAAAATCGATTCCAATTTCGCAACTCTCTCACTAAGTTTCATCCATGTCACTCGACGTCAAAGTTCCCGCCGCTGGCGAATCCATCACCTCTGCCAATGTGGCCCGCTGGCACAAAAAAAGCGGCGACGCCGTCAAGAAGGGCGACATTCTCGTCACACTCGATACCGACAAAGTTTCCAATGAACTTGAAGCGGACACCGACGGCACGCTTGAGATTCTTGTCGGCGAAGGCGAAGAAGTTTCCATCGGCACGGTGATCGCCCGCATCAATGGCGGAGTGGCCGCCGCTCCGGCACCTGTTGTCGAAGCCCCTGTGGCTGCACCTGTCCCTGGCGAAGTCGTTGAACTGAAAGTTCCTGCGGCTGGCGAATCGATCACTTCCGCCAACGTTGCCAAGTGGCGCAAAAACGACGGCGACCAAGTCGTCCAAGGCGAAGTGCTGGTCACTCTGGAAACCGACAAGGTCTCCAACGAGCTGGAAGCGCCCGTTTCAGGCCGTTTGCAAATCATCACGCCGGAAGGCGAGGAAGTGTCCATCGGGGCCATCATCGCCAAGATCGATTCGGGTGTCACCCGCAGCGCTGCGCCAGCACCCGTCGCAGCACCTGCTCCTGCAGTTGCCGCAGCTGTTGCCGCACCTGCTCCTGTCGCCGCGGCCCCTGTGGCAGCTCCAGCTCCAGTCGCTGCCCCTGCGGTTGAAAAGCCTGATTTCTCCGTGGCTCCTTCCTTTATCGAACGCCCGTCGCAAACAGTCGTCACCGAGGGCCGCACCACGCGCAAGAAGATGTCGATGCTGCGCCGCAAGATCGCCACGCACCTCGTCAACGCCCAGCAAACGGCGGCGATTCTCACCACCTTCAACGAAGTGGACATGACGGCCGTCATGGAAATGCGCAAGGAAGTCCAAGATGGCTTCATGAAAAAGCACGGTGTTAAACTCGGCTTCATGTCGTTTTTCGTCAAAGCCGTGGCCCAAGCGCTCAAGGATGTGCCCGCCATCAATGGCCGCATTGATGGCACCGACATCATTGAAAACCACTTCTACGACATCGGCGTCGCCATTGGCACCGAAAAGGGCCTCGTCGTTCCCGTCTTGCGCGATGCCGACCAGAAATCCTTTGCCCAGATCGAAAAGGACATCCTCGACTACGCCCAAAAGGCCAAGGACGGCAAAATCACCATCGAGGACCTCACCGGCGGCGTATTCACCATTTCCAACGGTGGCACCTACGGTTCGCTGCTCAGCACGCCCATCATCAACCCGCCCCAAAGCGGCATCTTGGGCATGCACACCATCCAGCAGCGCCCCGTCGCCCTCAATGGCCAAGTCGTCATCCGCCCGATGATGTACCTCGCTCTCAGCTACGACCACCGCCTCGTCGATGGCAAAGAGGCCGTCACCTTCCTCATTCGGATTAAGGACAGTCTCGAAAATCCGGCTCGGATGCTGCTGGAGATGTGATTTGATCCGTCGTTGCCAGGCAATCACCGGTCGTTGCCAGGCAATCACCGGTCGTTGCCAGGCAATCACCCGTCGTTGCCAGGCAATCACTCGTCGTTGCCAGGCAATCACTCGTCGTTGCCAGGGAATCACTGGTCGTTGCCAGGGAATCACTCGTCGTTGCCAGGCAATCACCCGTTATTGCCAGGGAATCACCTGTCGTTGCCAGGGAATCACCTGTCGTTGCCAGGGAATCACCTGTCGTTGCCAGGCAATCACCTGCCGTTGCTAGGCAATCACTCGTCGTTGCCAGGCAATCTCCCGTCGTTGCCAGGGAATCACGCCCCTCAGCCTCGGTGCTTAGGAATGATTTGGTCTTTTCACCGATTGATCTTCAAGCTATTGAAAGCTTTGTCGCGTTGCTTCCGTATTAACGCCCGATTGTTTTCACCCTAAACCCATGACACCGCCGATGAAACTTCAAACCTGCCTAGCATCACTCCTGTTCTCCACCGCCGCGACCTTCGCCCAAAACGCGCCGCTCTCACAGACGATCGCGAATTTACTGCCGCCCGTCCCCGCAGGCGTAAACTCCGCCGCCGTGGCCGCACCCAAACTGGATTGGGTCCAACGCGTCCAAGCGACCAACGCCCGTGCCCAGCAGAGCGCCGCCACCGTCAAGCTCGTCTTTGATGGCGATTCCATCACGGATGGCTGGCAGACGCGTGGCAAATCCGTTTGGGCTGAACATTATGCTGGCCTGAATGCGTTTGATTTCGGCATTTCCGGCGACCGCACCCAGCACCTCCTTTGGCGGCTCGAAAATGGCCAGGTCGACAACCTCAAGCCCACGCTGATCGCGCTCATGATCGGCACCAACAATCTCATTAGCCACCCCGACGAGCAAATCGTCGAGGGCATCACCCAAATCGTCGGCAATTACCGCAAGCGCTGCCCCGATGCTGTTATCCTGCTTCAGGCCATTTTCCCCCGCGGGAAGAATGCTGCCGATCCTGCCCGTGCTCGAATCAAGGCCATCAACGAGGCGATCTCGAAACTTAACGACGGCAAAAAAATCCGCTTCATCGACTTCGGCGACAAGTTCCTCAATCCGGACGGCTCGATGAGCCCGGAGATCATGCACGACTTCCTACACCCCACTGAGCAGGGCTACAAGATCTGGGCCGACGCCATCCAGCCGATCATTGACGAGTACTTCCCTGCGGTTGGTCCTAAATAAAGTGCCTTGGTGGGGTGGCCGTTCCATTCTTCAGCCCCAATGGGGCGAGTTATCGCAGCCTAGGGCATCGCCCTAGGTCTTGCGGGTTCGGGCAATGCAGACAATTTGATCGCCGCTGACCTCCTCGATGCAAATCTTGCTGAAAAACAGGGACTGGTATCGACGTATCCATGGCTTTCAGATTAATCTGATACGACATGCTCCACCGATGAACCTCTGTTTTTTCAAAGATACCGCTAGAATGTTGCTGGCCGTGGGCGTATTGGCTTCGCCACTCTATGCGCAAACGACTCCGCCGCCGGAATGGATTGATGCCGATACTGGGCATCGGGTCATTCAACTTTCGACCGAACCGGGCAGCGAGAGTCTTTATTTCAACCTGAATCCATTCACGCCGGATGGTCAGAAGATGGTGATCACCTCGCCAGACGGGATTTCGCTGATCCATCTCCAGACGCGCGTGGTCGAAAAGATCGTGTCCGGTCGTCCTAGTATTATCATGGTGGGCCGGAAGACCGGACAAATCTACTACGTCAGCAGCAAGATCGAAAATGGCGCGACCATCCGCAGCGTCTGCGCGATCGACCCGAACACCCGGGCAGTTCGGGAAATCCTTAAGCTGGCGCGAGGCCAGGAGGTTTCGACGGTGAACGCCGACGAAACCCTGCTCGGTGGGACCATGACCGAGCGCCCCGTGGGGGATACTCCTGTTCGACGGGAAGCCGGCTCGATCCCGAAAAATGACATCGAAAGCGCGGCCCTGAAACGCGGCAAAAAAAGCAAGATGATGGAGGATCGCCTAGCCAAGCATTATCCGATGGAGCTTTTTTTCTTCAATATCGCCACGGGCGAGACGAAAACGGTCAACCGCAGCACCGACTGGCTGGGGCACTTGCAGTTTTCGCCGACGGACCCGAACCTGCTGATGTTTTGTCACGAAGGCTTGTGGCAGAAGGTGGACCGCATCTGGACGATCCGCACCGACGGCTCGGATTTGAAACTGATTCATCGCCGCACGATGGTCATGGAGATCGCCGGCCACGAGTTCTGGAGCGCCGACGGCAAGACGATCTGGTATGACTTGCAGACGCCCCGCAGCGAGAGTTTCTGGATTGCGGGTTACGAGGTTTCGGGCGGTGCCCGGACCTGGTATCATCTGGAGCGCGACGAATGGTCGGTGCATTTTAATGTCTCGCCCGACCACACGTTGTTTTCCGGCGATGGCGGGGACGAGCAAATGGTTGCCCACGCGAAAGACGGCAAATGGCTTTACCTGTTCCGCCCGGAACTGCTTGCCGATAAGTCGGACGGCAACATCGATACGAAAAATTTGATCAAAACCGGTGTGTTCCATTCCGAAAAACTCGTGAACATGGGCAAACACGATTACGCCTTGGAGCCGAACGCGATGTTTTCGCCCGACATGAAGTGGCTGATCTTCCGCAGCAACATGAGCGGCGCGAACCAAGCCTACGCCGTGGAATTGGCCAAGGCGGCGGGGAAGTGAATGGAACGGAAACCCGTCAATCGCGGGCTCCGGTTCAGTGTCTCAAGACTTGGAACCCGTCGGTTGACCGGTGATGATGTTCACTTGGTTGGTGCCGACCTACACGCTACTCAGCGATGAAAAGGACGGCCTAAACCGCTTTGTCGCCAGCGTCACCGACATCCAACTGTTCCTGCGGACCTACTCGAACTCGGAGAACTGATTTCTTGCTGGTAGTCCCGGATTCATCCGGTACGAATCACCAGCGGGAATTGAATATCCCTCATCGATCCTATGAAAAAGCTCTATTGGATTCTCGCTGCCGCCGCGGTGGCGCTGCTGTTGTGGTTCGGCTGGTACACGATTGCTGCTCCGCGCGTGCAGCACGTTGACCCAGCATCAAAAATGGTCTCGAAGAAAGACGCGCCGACGAGCATCCAAAACGATCCGGTGAAGATTTTCCAGCGGGCGTTCTGGGCGAGTCCGACGAGCGAGGATAAAATCCTGCACGCCGAGCGCCGCGAGTGGAGCGGCCGGGATGGAGTGGAGAAATGGCAGTGGTTTCTGGTGGTCGAGCCGTCGCCCGCCTTGCTCAAGCGCCTGCGCGATGACAATGCCTTTGGTCTGATCCCCGCTCCGACGGCGACCGACATCGTCAATGCGCCCGATTGGTTTTCATTCAAGCGGGAGGAGGTCAGCGTCCTAAAATCTCCGCAGGCTAAGCTGCAGCTGATTTTTGACAAAAAAGGTCACACGCTTTACGCGACGGATTCTGGGCTCGGCTTTCGGGCAGGGGCGCCCGAACCATTCAAACCCGCCCCGCAAGCACCCGTTCCGGGGCGTCTGCCCACCACACCGCCACCACGGCCACAACCGTGAATCCAACGCTTCGGTTTTTCATTTTTCGCAATTTCGGCATTGCAGTTTCCGTGTTGTTGCTGCCTTTCAGACTGCAGTTCCTGGTGGCTTGACTGGAGTGGCGGCGAATACTGCAGGTATAAAACTTCGGCGCGCCGCGAGTTTTTTTGAAGTCGCATCAGGTTTGGGGATGTGGTAGGGGGAGTGTGGTTTTTACGCCTCCATGAATTTTTTTCCCAGAGTTTTTCCGTTGTCGGCGCTGGCGAAAGCGGTGGATCGATCGATCCACTTTGCGCCGGTTTTGGCGGAGGTCGCGCGGCTAGAGGCGGGGGAGGTGTTGCTGCGGATGCGGACCTCGGCGATGGGATTGGACGAGGCGGAGGCTTCGCGGCGTGGCAAGGAGTTCGGGCCGAACGTGGTGGCGGAGGGGGATCGTCATCAGTGGCCGTGGCGGCTGTTGCGGGCATTGCGCAATCCGCTGGTGATTTTATTGGGGGTGCTGGCGATCATCTCGTTTGCCACGGGGGATGCGAGGGCGGGCGTTGTGATCGCGTTGATGTTGGTCCTGGGGGTGTTGCTGAGATTTGTGCAGGAGCAGCGGGCGGACAAGGCGGCGGCCCAACTGAAAGCGATGATCCATGTGACGGCGGCGGTGCTGAGGGAGGGGCGCGCGGAGGAAATCCCGCTGCGGGAATTGGTGCCGGGCGATGTGGTGGAGCTTTCCGCCGGCGATATGATCCCGGCGGATGTGCGGTTGATCGCCGCCAATGACTTGTTCATCGCCCAAGGCACACTGACGGGGGAATCGCTGCCAGTGGAAAAACACGCGGCGGCGGATCAACGGGAGGTCGAGCCGCTGGAGTTGTCGAATCTTTGTTTTCTAGGGACCAGCGTGGAAAGCGGGGCTGCAACGGCGGTGGTTTTAGCAACGGGCGGACAGACGTATTTTGGCAGCATGGCGGGAAGTCTAACGGCCGAACCGGAGCCGACGAGTTTCGATAGGGGCGTGGAGCAGTTCACCTGGTTGATGATCCGCTTCATGCTGGTGATGGTGCCCTTGGTTTTTTTGATCAATGGACTTACGAAGCACCAATGGCACGAGGCGTTCTTCTTCTCGATCGCAGTGGCGGTGGGGCTGACGCCGGAGATGCTGCCGATGATTGTGTCCGTGTGCTTGTCCAAGGGCGCGCTGGCCATGGCGAAAAAGAAGGTGATCGTGAAGCAGCTCAGCGCGATCCAAAATTTCGGCGCGATGGACGTGCTGTGCACGGATAAGACGGGCACGCTGACGATGGATCAGGTGATCTTGGAGCTACACTGCGACGTGATGCAGAAGGAGGACGACGAGGTTTTTCGCGATGCGTATCTGATCGCGCACTTTCAGACGGGATTGAAAAACGTGTTGGATCGCGCGGTATTGAGCCACCGCGAGACCCATCACCACATCATTGAGGGCTTTCGCAAGGTCGACGAAATTCCATTCGATTTTGTGCGGCGGATGATGTCGGTGGTGGTGGAGGCACCGGGCGGGGATCACCAGTTGCTGACCAAGGGCGCACCCGAGGCGATTTTCCCGCGTTGTGCGTTCTTCGAGCTGGATGGGAAAACTTTGCCGATGGAAGCGTCGCTGGTTGGCGGATTGATGGAGCAATACCAGCAACTGAGTGCGGACGGATTCCGGGTATTGGCCGTGGCGCACAAGGCATTGGCGGTGGACGAGTTCATTTCCAAGGAAGACGAATGCGATCTCATCCTCAAAGGATACGTGGCTTTTCTGGACCCGCCAAAGGACAGCGCGGCGAAGGCGATCCAAGCGTTGGGCAATCATGGCGTGACGGTGAAGGTGCTGACGGGCGATAACGATTTGGTAACGCGCAAGGTTTGCCGGCAGGTGGGCATCGCTGCAGAGGAGATTTTGCTAGGGGGTGAGGTGGAGGCGATGAGTGATGCTGAATTGGCGGCAGCGGTGGAGCGTGCGCATGTTTTTGCACGCCTGTCACCGGCGCATAAGCAGCGGATCATCCGCGCGCTTCAGCAGCACGGGCACGTGGTCGGCTTTATGGGCGACGGGATCAACGACGCGCCCGCCATGCACGTGGCGGACGTGGGGATTTCCGTCGATTCGGCGGTGGACATCGCAAAGGCAGCGGCAGCGGTTATTCTGTTGGAAAAGGATTTGATGGTGCTCGACGACGGCGTGTTGGAAGGGCGCAAGGTGTTTGTAAATATCCTCAAATACGTCCGGATGGGGGCGAGTTCGAATTTCGGCAATATGTTCAGCGTGCTCGGGGCCAGCGCGTTTTTGCCGTTTGTGCCGATGGCTCCGATTCAGGTGCTGACTAACAACTTGCTCTACGATTTTTCGCAGGTGCCGATCCCGACCGACAGCGTCGCCGCAGAGCAGATCGCAATGCCGCGGCCGTGGCACATCGGCGACATCAAGAGGTTTGTGCTCTGCATCGGGCCGATCAGCTCGATATTCGATTACACGACGTTCTGGGTGATGCTTTACGTTTTCGGCTGTTGGGATCCGGCGCGCGCGGGGCTTTTCCAGACGGGCTGGTTTGTGGAGTCGCTGATGACGCAGACGCTCATCGTTCACGTCATCCGCACCCATCAGATTCCGTTCATCGGCGGCGGGGCGAGTTGGCCGCTGACCGTTACCACAGTGGCGATCATGGGGGTTGCGGCGTGGCTGCCATTTTCACCGCTGGCGGCGCCTCTGGGCTTCACCGCCTTGCCGCCGCTTTACTGGCCGATCCTGCTGGTGACGTTGTTCTGTTACGTCGTCCTCACGCAGCTGATGAAGATGTGGCTCATCCGGAAGACGTGGATCTAGAGGGCGGATTTTCGGCCACCTGTGCCCCCCCCCGGGGCAGATCCATCTCGCCGCGGCATTTCAGCTGCGGTTCTCTGCTGCCTCCCAAGTTTGTTCTTTGGCATTTTTACAAAGCCGGCTCTTCTTCGGGAAATTCTTCCTCGGGGAATGGCAATTCATCGAGACTGGCACGATAGGCTTTTTCGTCAAACGCACGGCGTGTGCGCAGCACTTGATCCATCTCTTCGCCCAGGCAGAGGGCGATCTGCGATTTGGCCTCAGCTTCATCGAGCCCGAGCTTGACCAGCCGCACGAAGGTTTTCGCGACGTAGGGCGTTTGTGGCGAGGTCAGCTGTTGTTCTATTGCAGCGATGAGGTCGGGTAGGAGATCGTCGTTCATGGGAGTGGTTTTATAAATCAGTGTTCCTGAAAAAGATGCGGAGACATCCAGCTGAACTCAATGACCAATGCGTAACTCCGTGGGAGTTGATTTGAAAGCGTCTTGCGTTTTGTCGTGCATTGGGTAGTTTTCAGTCATGCACACCTCGACGCT
>CAJXYV010000091.1 GCA_913063525.1 uncultured Verrucomicrobiota bacterium | reverse complement strand
GAGACTAACGGAGACTAACGGAGACTAACGGAGACTAACGGAGACTAACGGAGACTAACGGAGACTAACGGATCAGCCGAATTAGCCACTTGCGTCGATGTTTCCAATGTCTATCTTGGCCCCTTCTTGGATAGATCTTCCTAATCGTGCGTTTTCAATCCGTTGCGTCAGAGGTCATTTCTAAACCCAACTTTCTACAAACCCAGCCATATGTTCCATCGTATTGATCGTGCCATCGCTTTCTGTGTCTGCATCCTACTGACAGCAGGTTCCCTTCATGCTCAGCTTGCCATCACGGACAGTGTGCAGACCTATTCCGCGCTGACCAATACCACGGTCACCCTGACCGGGAAATCCGAGCTGCATGTCACCGGCACCAGCAATCCGATCGCTGGATCTACGATCAACCTCAATTCCCACGACTCTTGGTTCTGGTTGGACAACATTCGTCCATCCACCGTCAGTGCTAGCTATTTGAGTCAAATTAAGGTTAACGGAGCAGCGGCAGTGCATGGCGGCAATGTACGGATCGTGCAGTATGGAATGGGTACAGTGATCACCCCCTACACCAATTCCGAGCAACCACTCGAAACCTTTACCGATCCTGGTTTGCGCGGAGTTTCAAAACGCTTTGACCTCTTCACCTACTACGACAGTAGCGGGGAACTGGGAGCGATGTATGAAAACATCAGCTCGTTCAAATTGAAACGGGGTTTCATGGCAACCTTCGGCACCCAGGCCGACGGCACTGGCACCAGCAAGGTCTACATCGCTCAGGATCACGACTTGAATATCGGTAATCTCCCTGCAAGTCTTGATAACGCGATCCGATACGTACGCGTCTTTCCGTGGCGCTGGGTATCGAAAAAAGGCTCGTGCGACGTTTCTCCCGACACGCTCGACTGCGCATGGCACTATAATTGGAACAACGACAAAAACTCGACCCTCGACTGGGAATACGTCCCCATTCGTCAGCAGCGTTGGTGGCCAGCCTATCCCAGCAACAAAACGAGTATCACTCACTTGTCGGGCTTCAATGAGCCCGACAATTCGGTCGAGGATTCCTATCAGACTCTGAATAATGGATCTCGGGATTCCGCCATCGCCGCGTGGCCTGAGCTGCTGCAGACCGGCTTGCGCATCGGGGCGCCCGCAGTGACGGACGGTGGCAAATGGTGGCTGTTCGACTTTATGAATAAGGCCATCGCTGCTGGAGTGCGCGTGGACTACATTCCCATCCACTTCTATCAATGCGGTATGTCCGCAACACAGCTCAAGGCATGGCTGCAGGATATCTGGGACCGCTATCACATACCGATCTGGCTGACGGAGTTCAACAACGGCGCGAATTGGACTGGCTGCGGTGATCCATCATACTCCCAGAACGCGGATGTCATAGCGAGTTGGATCGACATGTTGGATAATACTCCTTGGGTCGAACGTTATGCCGTTTACAGTAACGTTGAAAGCGTCCGCAATATGGTTTACTCGGGTGGTTCACTCACTCCGGCAGGTGCCGTTTACCATGCAAATAAGTCGCCCATTGGATATCTTCAGGAAACCTATCCTCTGGCTGTTCGGCGTGGCATCACCCAACTGCCAATGGCCGGCCATACCCGAGATACCTCCGGCTATGAGAATGGTGGCGTCTCCTACGGGGCTCCTGATTTCGTTGCGGGAGTGAATGGGCAATGTCTCCAATTAGATGGCTCTAGCCGATATGTGAAATTGCCGGGAGGAATTGTAAACAGCAGCGCATTCACCTTCGGCGCTTGGGTCCAATGGGATGGCGGAGCGAGCGCCCAGCGCATCTTCGACTTCGGAAACGGCACTGAGCAGTTTATCTATCTGTCGCCTAGCGTAGGCGGACAAATGCGTTTAGGTCTTCGCAACGGCTCTGGCGTCACTACAAGCATCTCCACTAGCGCGCTGCCCAGCGGAAGCTGGCAGCACGTCGCTGTGACCATGCAGGGATCGACCGCGAAGATCTATCTCAACGGCATCTTGCAGGTGGAGGGCATGCTTCCGGATGAATCCTTGTCTGGCACCTCGCTTAATTACATTGGTAAAAGCCAGTGGCCGGGTGATCCGCTTTTCGACGGCAGGATCGACGAAGTTGTCCTGATGGATTCCGCCCTCAGCGAAGCGCAGATTGCGCAACTGATGACAGGCATCACTTCTCCCTTCGTTGCCCACTGGAATGGCGATGTGGATGGTAAATGGAGTACCCAAAACACGGGTAACACCAACTGGTCCACCAGTGCCACAGGCTCGACCGACGTCGGACAACTGCCTGCCGGTAACACCGAGGTGGAGTTTTCCATGGGCGAGGCTAACACCGTGCTAGGTGCTGATTTCTCGATCGATTCCTTAGTTGTAACCTCTCCGATGGCAGTAGGAATCGGAGGAATTCATGACCTCACGATCGGTGCGAAAGGTATCTATATCGGAGATGGAGCTGGGGCCGTTACCATCGGAACCAGTGGGCGGGTCAATCTCGGCAGCGACCAGGCATGGGTCAATAATTCTTCGAACGAGCTTGACGTTAATAGCGGCTTGTCTGGCAGTTCGAAGCTAACAGTTTCGGGCTCCGGCGCGATCGCGCTTAGAGGTCCCAACGACTGGACTGGAGATCTTTCTATCGTAGGAGGAAGTTCGGTGAGCGTGTCCTCGGTTGCTGGTTCCCTCGGTACCGCATCGCAAATCCTGATGGGCGGTAGCGGATCCACTGGGACTCTCATTTATACTGGCAGTGGCGAAGCGTCGGATCGTCTCCTGACGTTTCAGGGCGGATACGGATCTCCGGGGATGATCATCGACCAATCCGGAACCGGACTTCTGAGGCTCACCTCTGATCTTGGGTCGATTTCGTTTGTTAGCAAAACGCTGACCCTGAAGGGCTCTTCCAGCGGCACGGGTGAATTATCCGGTGTCATTTCCAACAGCGGTTCCACCACATCACTTATCAAGGTAGGCACTGGAAAATGGACGGTTTCCGGTTCCAACACCTACAGCGGGACGACAAGCCTGTATGAAGGCATTCTGGCGATCGGCAACAATGCCGCCTTTAGCACTTCCACCGTGGATCTGCGGGGCGCGTCCCTCCAGTCCTCCGATGCCATCCCGCGAACCATCGGTAACGCGATTATCATGAGCGCCGATACCTCTTTCGGTGGCACGGGAGACCTGCTCTTCACTGGCTCCGTCAGCGCAGGTAGCTTGCCCAAGACCTTCACGGTGGCAAACTCTCGCACTGAGTTTAGCGGCGTGATCAGTGGCTCGGGAGCCCGCGCGAAAGCAGGAGCGGGAACTCTTGTCCTGAGCGGAATAAACACTTACATTGGTGCCACGACGGTCAGCGCGGGCACGCTTAGGGTCACGGGTTCTCTGAATGCTTCCAGCGGCGTCACGGTCGGAAATGGTGGGGCACTTGCTGGTACCGGTACCATTGCAGGACCGGTAAATTTTGCCAGTGGCTCTAGGTTGAATTGGACCTTAGCAACCAACAGCAGCGAAGTAGGACACCTAAGCACCGGAACTGTTAGCGTGGCCAACGGCGCGGTCGTTGACCTCGTTCTTAATAATCCAGACAGCACGGTCGATTTTACCGACGTATTCTGGAAACAAGTCCACACATGGCCAGTTCTGACCAGCGGTGGGACAACTGGCGTCTTTACGCTGGGAACGATCAGCACGGACTCTCTGGGGCAATCGATCGCCAACTACGGAACTTTCTATCTTCAGCAGACTCCGGAAGGGGTTTCACTTCTCTTCGCCCCGGAAGGTCTCGAACCGCCAGTTGCCCCAACCGGATTTGCTGCGAACTCAACGCATACTCGGGTGATGCTTTCTTGGAATCCATCCGTGGGAGCCAGCAACTATCTGATTCTCCGTTCTGCCAATTCCGGTGGACCATACGCGACCATCGGCACCATCGTTTCTGGAACGACCTATACCGACCGCTCGGTTGTAGACGGCACGACGTATTACTACGCCGTCGCTGCGGCGAACCCGAATGGTAGCAGCGAACCCTCGGCGGAAATCTTCGCGAAACCTCATCCGCCGTCCACGATCGACAAGGCTGACAACACGGCGGATCTCAGCCGGGCGGATAGCTGGGTCGGCAGCGTAATACCCACTATGCTGGATACCGCACGCTTGACCGGGCTTTCTGATGCGAATCTGCTTCAGCTAGGCCAAGATACTGCATGGAACCGGATCTTCGTCGGGCAAAACAGAGGCTCGGTCAGCATCGGCGGGACTCATACTCTAGCACTCGGCAACGGCGGTATCGACATGAGCGCCGCCTCGCAGAACCTTACCCTCAGCTCGAACCTGTCACTAGTAGCGGGAAATCAAAACTGGAACGTCGCATCCGCAAAAACGCTCACACTCGCTACGGGTGCTTTCGCCCGCAGCACTGGCAGCACGCTGAACGTTCAAGGCAATGTCGTGTCCAGCATGACTGGGCTGAGCAATGATGGCTCCAGCGACAGCAACTCTGGCGGCGGGATGATCGGATCATGGGCAAGTGTGGGCACGGGTTCCGGCACTAGCTATGTGACCTTGAGCAATGGCACGGTGGTTCCATTTGCAGGAGCTAAGACCGAGTCGGCATTCGGCTGGACGAGCGGAAATCCCAGCACCAACAATTACAACGTTGCTAATGTTCAAGCTGCCCTCGGCGTGAGTCGTGCAGCCCACACCGTGCGCTACACCGGTCCGTCAGGCACCCAAACTTGGGGTAATAGTAGCGCCAATGTCACCGTCACTCTGGACGGCCTCATGAACGCGGGTTCTGGCATCCTGACTTTTGCCAAGGGTGGCACCGGCACAGGCACTGGCGTGGTCATTGGTGGAAATCAGGAATTGGTCCTTCATGGCGCGAATGCTGGCATTTCGATATCTTCTCCGATCTTCAATAATGCAGCGGGCGCGTCGGCATTGACCATTATCGGACCAAGTGGAGTCACCTTGAGTGGTGCTAATACTTACAGCGGGTCTACTACCATCGGCAGTGGATCGCTGACTGTGGCCGGTGGTAACCTTGGTAGCGGGGCGATCAATGTGGTGGCTGGAGCTTCCCTGAACCTCACTACCATTCTGACCATTTCCCAAGCAGTGACGGGTTCTGGGGCGATTAATAACAACGGTGGAACCATCACCCTGTCTGGCGATTTTAGCGGTTTCTCCGGCACTTATACCCATAATTCCACCACCAACTCTACGGGGTTCAGTAAAACTACCTCCGTCAGCAAGCTTGCCGCATATCACATCGCAAGTGCCCAAGGGAGCCAGCAAGGGCTCATCGCCACTGCGATCACCGGAGACAATACCTTCGAACTCGGGTCCTTAAGCGGTGTGGCGAACTCACTAATTCGCAATGGCGCGAGTGTCACTGGTAACACCACATTTAAGATCGGTGGACTGAATACCGACACTCAATTCGCCGGAATCATCGGCGGTGGTGGCGGGACTATCGCACTCACCAAGGTCGGTCTCGGCACCCTCACGCTCTCGGGAACAAGCATCTATACTGGTGCTACCCGCATCAATAGCGGCAAATTAATGCTCACCGGCGCACTTACAGGAAGCAGCCCGCTGGTGGCCAATAATGGCGGCACTCTGGCGGGTACCGGATCAACCAACGGCGCGGTGGTTGTCGCCGAAGGTGGAATTTTAGCTCCAGGAAACGGATCGGGTGGCACTCTGACTATTTCTGGCGCCCTCACATTGAACCAAGGCAGCATCCTCAATGTGGGGATCGGATCTAACTCAAGCGGGCTTGTACTCGGCGGTAGTTTCAGCGCAGTGGGCACCACCACGGTGAATATCTTGCCTTTGGCTGGTTTCGCTCCCGGAACCTATCCAATCATCACTGGGGCAGCATCCATTAGTTCTGCCAACTTCGCGCTGGGAACGGCACCTGCGGGATACGTGTATCTGTTTAATGGCAGTGGCGGCACGCTGTCCCTCACCGTCGCCGTTCCGCCAGCGGTCCCGGCGAGTCTCACCGCGACCGGCAGTTCTTCAAATATCGCTCTGAGTTGGATCGCATCACCTGGAGCCAGTCAATACAGCGTCAAGCGATCCACCACTGGCGGCAGTGGCCACGAAATCATCGCCACCGTATTTGGCCCATCCTACTCCGACACGACGGCTACCAACGGAATCATCTACTCTTACGTGGTCACCGCTTGGAACTCTGCCGGTGAGAGCGCCGCATCTGCGGCTACAAGCGCAGGCCTGACCACCAGCGTCACCGCATGGCGGCATGTACATTTCGGCACCACGGAAAACATCGGAGATGCGGCCAATACCTTCGATCCTGACAACGATGGTCTAACCAATCTCCTCGAATACGCCCTCGGGTCGGATCCTAAATCGGCAAACACCTCGGCAGTTCCCCAGATCGTTCAATCGAAAGACCGCCTAACCATCGCCTTCAATCGCAACGCAGACGCCCTCGACGTGGTCACGAGTGTCTGGGCCACCGATGATCTCGCTGCGGGCACTTGGCAGGAACTCGCCCGTGGCACCGGCGGCGCAGCATTCACCGATGTGGTAGATGGTGTTTCGACTGGTGCATCAGTCGAGGAAGCTGGAAGCGGAGCATCGCACTCGGTCGTGGTGGGTGATGTCGTCCCGATGGGTTCTTCTGGACACCCGAAGCGCTTCCTGAGAGTGCATGTCGAAAACTGAGACAGAGTGTCACCCAACCACACAGCGCTGGTCTTTTGACGGATCACGAAAACAACTTCCGGTCCAGCGAGCGATACTGGATCGCCTCCAGCACGTCGTTGGGTCGGATGTCGGCGGTGGCTGCCAGATCGGCCAGCGTGCGCGCCACTTTCAGAATCCGGTCGTGCGCTCGCGCGGAGAAGCTCATCTCTTCCATCGCTCGCTCCAGATAGCCGTTGCCCTCCGCAGTCAGCTGGCAGTGTTGCCGAACTTGGCGCGAGCCCATCGCGGCGTTGGTCGTGTTGGAAAAACTGCGGAATCGCTCGAGCTGGATGGCGCGCGCTGCGATCACTCGCTGGCGAATCACCTCGGACTTCTCGCCGCTGTTGGTGTTCGACGACAGCTCGCGAAAATCGACGAGCGGCACCTCGACGTGCAGATCGATTCGATCCAGCAAGGGGCCCGAGATCCGCTGGCGGTAGGTTTCAATCTGCCGCGGCGAGCAACGGCACTGGCGCTTCACGTCGCCATAATAGCCGCAGGGGCAGGGGTTCATCGCCGCCACCAACATGAACCGCGACGGAAACGTCAGCGACCCCGCCGCCCGCGAAATCGTCACGTGCCCATCCTCTAACGGCTGCCGCATCACCTCCAGCGTCTGCCGTCGGAACTCCGGCAATTCGTCGAGAAACAAGACCCCGTGGTGCGCCAGCGAAACTTCGCCTGGCCCGGGATTGCTGCCGCCGCCGAGCAGCCCCGCGTCCGAAATCGTGTGATGCGGCGCGCGAAACGGTCGCGTCGTGAGAAAGGAGCGCTTCGGATCGAGCAGCCCCGTGATCGAGTGAATTTTCGTCGTTTCGATCGCATCGCCCTCGGTCATGTCCGGCATGATGGTGGGGATGCGCTTGGCTAACATCGACTTCCCCGTCCCGGGCGGGCCCATCATCAGCAGATTGTGGCCGCCTGCCGCCGCCACTTCCAGCGCCCGCTTGACGTGGTGCTGGCCGCGCACTTCGTCGAAATCCACTTCATAGGTGCGGTGCGAGTTGAAAAACGCCCGCCGATCGAGATGGAAAGGTGGGATGATGATGTCGCCGTTAAGAAAGTCCCACGCCTGTTTCAAATTCCGTATCGGAAACACCTCGATCCCTTCGATCACCGCCGCCTCCGGCGCATTGGCCTCGGGCACAAACAGCCGAGTCCTCCCGCGCCGCTTGGCCTCCAGCGCGATCGACAAAATGCCCTTCACCGCCCGCACCGTGCCGTCCAGCCCCAGCTCGCCCACCACGCAGCAGTCGTCCTCGCAAAACGGCTTGGTCCCACTCGCTGCGATCATCGCTAGCGCGATTGGTAAATCAAACGAAGGCCCTTCCTTTTTCAAATCCGCCGGTGCCAGATTCACCGTCTTCACCCCGTCGCCGAGACGCAGCGCAGAAGCCCCAATGGCCGAGGTCACCCGCTGCGACGACTCCCGAACCGCCGCATCGGGCAGCCCGACAATCATCACCACCGGCTTATCTGCACCGCGGGCGTTGACTTCCACCTCGACTTCTTGGGCATCGATCCCCCGCAACGCCGCCGAAAAAAGTCGAGTAATCATGCGAAGGTCGATCTTCGCACAGTCCCATGCCTCATGACAAGAACTCTCCTACGCCAACGCCGCCGCCCGGCTTTCCATTTCCCCCCGCAGACGCGAGCACATCATTTCGCAAAGCTCGTTGACGATCGGGTCGGCGATGTAACACACGGTCGTCAGACCTTCCTTGCGCATCCCGATCATGCCCGCTTCGCGCAGCACGGCGAGGTGCTTGGAAACGTTCGCCTGGCCGGAGCCGGTGGCCTCGACGAGTTTGCCGACGGTGTGCTCGCCCTGCATTAAAAGATTCAGCAGGCGCAAGCGCATCGGTTCTGACAGCGCGCGAAAGCGGTTGGCGATCAGTTCCAGCGCCACGGGGGAAAGGAGCTTGGTGCTGTCGCCGAGATCTTTCTGAGGCGCCTTCTTGGTTTTTATTTGCTTCATCGCTATATGGCGATATTATAGAAGTGCTCGAAACGACAATCAAGCCCTTTAACCCGACCCCTGCCATGCAAACCAACCCTTCATCCATTCGGCCAAGCGAACTCAACCAATTGCTCTCCACCGGCTGCTGCCTGGTCGATGTGCGCGAACCGATCGAGTACGCCGAAGAACACATCAGCGGCGCGAAGCTCATCCCCTTGGGTCAGCTCGAGCGCCGGGTCTCGGAAATCGACCGCAGCCAGCCGCTAGTCGTCATGTGTCGCGGCGGCAAGCGCGGCGCGGAAGGATTGAAAAAGCTCGAGACCCTCGGCTTCACGGGCGGGCGGAATCTGGAAGGCGGCATCCTCGCCTGGCGGGCGGCGGGTCTCCCGCTGGCCAAGGCGGAAAAAAAGGTTTTCCCGCTGATGCAGCAGGTTCAAATCGTCATCGGTCTCGGCGTGTTGACCGGGGTGATCCTGTCGCGGACCGTGAACTCGAACTGGATTTTTCTCAGCGCGTTTTTCGGCGCGGGGCTGCTCTTTGCCGGCATCTCTGGCTGGTGCGGACTGGCCATCCTGATGTCCAAGATGCCGTGGAATCGCGTCAATGGCCAAACTTGCTGCTCCTCCGGCAACTGCTCGAACGACAAATAATCCAATCACCCAACTTCCATGAACACGTCATCCCCTAAAACCATTGTCATCATCGGCGGTGTCGCTGGCGGAGCCTCCTGTGCCGCGCGCCTGCGCCGCATGGATGAAACCGCCGAGATCATCATACTCGAACGCGGCCAGTTCGCCTCGTTTGCCAATTGCGGACTGCCGTATCACGTCGGCGGGGTCATCGAAAAGGAGGATAGTTTACTCGTCGCCAAAGGGCCGGTCTTCAAGGAACGCTACGCCATCGACCTGCGCACCCGGCACGAGGCGGTTTCGATCGATCGCAATGTCTCCGAAGTGGAAGTGCGCGATCTGGAATCGGGCGATAGTTACCGCCTGCGCTATGATGCCTTGGTCCTCGCGCCCGGTGCCGGTCCGCTTCGTCCGCCGCTTCCGGGCATCGGCCTGCCAGGCATCTTCACCCTGCGCAGCATCGCCGACACCCGCCACATCAAGGGCTGGATCGCGCAACACGCTGCCAAGTCCGCGGTGATTGTCGGCGGTGGATTCATCGGGCTGGAGATGGCGGAAAATTTGAAACACCTCGGGCTCGAGGTGACCGTCGTGGAAATGCTTCCCCAAGTCATGCCGCCCATCGATGCCGAGATGGTCTCGCCAGTCCACGCGTATCTCAGGGCCAAGGGGATCAAACTGGCCCTCGGCGCTGCCGTCGCTGGATTTGCTCAAAACGGTGATCGCCTCGAAGTGCAGACCCAGGACGGCTCCGTGCATCCGGCGGACATCGTCATTCTCGCCATCGGCGTCCGCCCCGAGACAGCGCTCGCCAAAGCCGCCGGACTCACCCTCGGCGAACGCGGCGGCATCCGCGTCGACGAACAAATGCGCAGCAGCGACCCGAAAATCTGGGCCGTCGGCGACGCAGTGGAAGTGCGCGATCGCGTCACCGGCAGCTGGACATTGCTCGCCCTCGCCGGCCCGGCCAACCGCCAGGGACGCGTCGCCGCCGACGCCATTTGCGGATTGCCCGTCGCTTTCAACGGCACCCAAGGCACTGCGATTTGCGGCATTTTCGACATCGCCGTCGCCTCCACCGGAGCCAGCGAAAAAGTCCTCCAGCGCGCAGGAGTCACCGACTACGAAAAAGTCTATCTGCACGCCGGCCACCACGCCGGCTACTATCCCGGCGCAGAAAGAATCCATCTCAAGCTCATCTTCCGCAAGTCGGACGGCCGCGTGCTTGGCGCGCAGGCCGTCGGCATCGCGGGCGTGGACAAGCGCATCGACGTCATCGCGATGGCGATCCAAATGGACGCGACCGTTTACGATCTCGAAGAAGCGGAACTTTGTTACGCGCCCCAATTCGGCACCGCCAAAGACCCGATCAACTTCGCGGGCATGATCGCCGTCAACCACCTCCGCGGCGACGACCCAATCCTCCATTGGCAGGACTCGCAGCTCACCAACTACGATCTGCTCGACGTGCGCGACCCCGATGAATTCGCCGATGGCCACGCCCCCGGCGCGATCAACCTTCCGCTCAACTCGCTGCGCAGTTCGCTCGGCGCATTGTCAAAGGATCGCCAACTGGCCGTTTACTGCGCCGTCGGCGCTCGCGCCCACAATGCCGTGCGCCTGCTCCGTCAGCACGGCTTCGTGGCCTCGAATCTCTCCGGAGGCTACACCACCTTCGGTCACGTCAACTCCGCGCTCTAATCGAGCATCTCCACCAAGTAAGCAAAGACGTCGGAATTTCTCACCATGCCGGTGAAAATGTCATTTGCGGTGGCATGGTCTTAACCCCCGTTTGGCATTTTTATCGGGGCAAACTGCTTTTTCCCTTTTCATCGCCGATTTTTTCAGGCTTTGCTGTGTCAAATGAAAGGCCGCCGACCCTTTCGGATCGACGGCCTCTTGTTTACCACTCAGTCGAGCGTTGCTTGATTTGCTTTATCAGGGCTTTGGATCAAGCAATGTTCGCTGCGGGTGGCGTGGCCACTACCGCAGCAGTCGTCTTTCGGCTTGGCCGCTTCCGGTCGTTCGCTGTGATGAATCCGAGCGAACGGTAGAAGTTGCTGTTCAAACCGTGTTCGGCGCTGCCTCGAATGGCGTTCGTTAGACTCACGACGGTCTCCTTCAACTGTTGGTTCGCGAGATCGCGTTCGTTGATGAGTCCCTTGTAAGTCGTCTTGGCCTCGACGATTTGCGCTTGTACCGCTTCGGGTATCAGTTTTTCCGCCTCGAACTGGGCTAGGGTTCTGCCCGCGAGCGTGAGCTCGGGGGCGAATTTTCGCCATGAGACGATCAATTCATTGCTGCGTTCGGTGGCGGACTTGGTGCTTAGTTTAATTACCATGGTGGTAGTGTTAGTTAGAGCGTTCGGATGAAAGGAACAGGGCGGTGCGGATGCACGCTTGCTGATCTCCCGAACACTTTGAATTCAACCAAAAAAATGATGAATTCGCAAGATAGTTTTAAAAAGGTGGTAATTCATAAAACATTTTTACCACTGCATGTTGTGTTTAGAATCGTTTTCATCGTCAAACCATTCAATAAGTTGTGCTTTGATCCGTGCGAAAAATTTTTTTGATTTGGAATTCCGTAACAATCGGCGAGATTTTTTAAAAAATAAACGACCGCTTGAAACCGAAGTCC
>CAJXYV010000090.1 GCA_913063525.1 uncultured Verrucomicrobiota bacterium | reverse complement strand
GGCGGGTACCGAAATGCCCGAGGTCGGCGTAAAGCGCCTCGCCCCCCGTCACCGCGAGAAACACCGCTGCTAACAGCGGAAAAGCATGATTCCATTCACGCACTAGAAAGGTAGCTCCCTGCCATGGGCTCAAGGCCCACAGGACTTGGGGGTGATGCCACAATGCCCCGATTCCTAACAGTGCCAGCGAGCTAAACCACGCCAAAACCACCGGCCCGAAGAATTTCCCCACCTGACCCGTGCCAAACTTCTGAATCGAAAATAGCCCGGCCAAAATCACCACCGCCAGCGGCACCGTCCAATGTGCCAGCCATGGTGCGCTCACTGACAGACCTTCGACCGCGCTCAAAACGGAGATCGCAGGCGTCAGCATCCCGTCGGCATAAATCAACGCCGCCCCCGCCAGACCGAGCAGCAAAATCTTCTTCGGATCGGGCTCCCCCAAACCCCGAACCGCGCCGCGGATCAACGTCGAAAGCGCCAAAATTCCACCCTCGCCCTTGTTGTCCAGCTTGAGGATGATGAACAGGTACTTCGCTGACACCACTAACAGCAGCGACCAGACGATCAGCGACGCCGCGCCTAACAGGTTTGCGGGATTGATCGGTGCGCCGTGGTGACCGGCGAAACATTCGCGGAATGCATAAAGTGGGCTTGTTCCGATATCACCGAAAACAATGCCCAAAGCTGCGATTGTGGTCACCGCGAGGTGAGGTCTATGGCCCGTTTGGCCTCCATGAGTGTCGTTCATCGTCGCGTAGCGGATCGCACGCAGACGCTTCAAAACATTTCCGGCCGCTGCTGACCAGCGAATTAACAGTCCCGAGGATGACCGTAAAATCCCGATCATAGGTCTTGGCGCGGCCGCCCCATGGGCGCAACCTGTCGTCCGACTTTTGAAATGAGCACTGTTCTGGAAACCATCGATGGCGGCACCCGCTATCTCGAAAAACGCGGCATCGACGACGCGCGCCGCAATATGCAGATGCTCGTCGCCCGCCAACTCGGCTGCACGCGGATGGAACTTTACCTCCAGTTCGACCGCCCTTTGGAGGAATCCGACCTCCTGCCGCTGCGCGATGTCCTCAAAAAGCGCGGCGAAGGCATCCCGCTCCAACACTTGTTAGGCACCGTGTTTTTTCACCAACACGAATTCAAAACCGATGCCCGTGCCCTGATCCCCCGCCCCGAGACCGAAGAACTCGCCGAGTGGATCCTCAGCTGGGAGCTCCCCAGCGACCTGCGGATCCTCGACATGGGCTGCGGTTCCGGCGTGCTCGGCCTCAGTCTCGCCGCCGCCCGCCCCGATTGGAACGTCACCCTCGCCGATGTTTCGCCAGACGCCCTCGCCCTCGCGCAGGAAAACGCTGCGACTCTAGAAATCCCTAACGTCACCTTCCTCCAGAGCGATCTTTTCGCCGCCGTGGAAGGACTTTACGACGGCATCGTCGCCAACCTGCCCTATATTCCCGAAAGTGAGCGCGCCACCCTGACCCGCGAGGTCATGCACGATCCCGCACTCGCCCTCTTCAGCGGTGCCGACGGCCTCGACTTGATCCGTCGCTTCGTTCCCGAGGCCTTCGCCCACCTCAAGCCCGGCGGCTGGGTTGTTTTGGAAATCGGTCACGATCAGGCTTCACAGGTCCGCGAAATTTTACAAACTTCCTCCTTCACCGCCATCGAAGTCAAAACCGACCTCTCCGGAGTCGACCGCTTCCCCTTCGCCAAGCGCCCCTAATTTCAACTTTTCACTTTCAGCGTTCTCCTTTTCCTCATGGATAAACTCATCGTTCACGGCGGCGCCACCCTGCGGGGTGCAATCAATATCTCAGGCTCCAAAAACGCCTCGCTGCCCATCCTCGCCGCCACTCTGCTAACCGCCGAAGACTGCATCATCCGCCGCGTGCCCGACGTCTCGGACACCAACTACATGATCCAGATCCTCAGCGCGCTCGGCGGCGATGTGGAGCGCTCGTCCGGCACCGTCCGCGCCACCTGCGCCGACATCGTGGACCACGCGCCTTATGAATTGGTCCGCCGCATGCGCGCTTCGATCTGCGTGATGGGTCCACTTTTGGCCCGCAAAGGCCGCTGCGTGGTTTCGCTTCCCGGCGGCTGCGTCATCGGCGACCGCCCCGTGGATCTTCACTTGCGCGGACTCGAAGCACTCGGCGCCAAAATCGAATTCGAAGGCGGCAACATCACCCTCACCGCCAAAGACGGCCTGCGCGGGGCGGAAATCGACCTGCGCGGCACCCACGGCCCCACCGTTCTCGGCACCGACAACGTGATGATGGCCGCCACTTTGGCAGAAGGCATCACCATCATCGAATCCGCCGCCGCCGAACCGGAAGTCCTCGACCTCGCCAATTTCCTCAACTCGATGGGTGCCAAAATCACCGGGGCAGGCACCCGCCGCATCGTGATCGAGGGCGTGAAAGAACTCCACGGCATCGAACACACCGTCATTCCCGACCGCATCGAGGCGGGCACTTTCATGGCCGCCGCCGCCCTTGCCGGCGATGGTGTGATCCTGCGCCGCGTCTGCCGCGATCACCTCAAAGCCATCACCGCCGCCATCGAACAATCCGGCCACCGCGTTGATTTCAACGAAGCAGGCGACATCTGCACCGTCCATCGCAGCGAAATCACCCGCGGCGTCAATATCGTCACCGCCCCCTACCCCGGTTACCCCACCGACATGCAGGCCCAAATGACCGCCCTGCTCGCCACCACCCCCGGCATCAGCGTGATCAAAGACACCATCTTCCCGCAGCGCTTCATGCATTGCGCCGAACTCAAGCGCATGGGTGCCGACATCCGCGTCGATAATGGCACCGCCGTCGTCCACGGCGTCGCCCAACTTTCCGCCGCGCCCGTCATGGCTTCCGACCTCCGCGCCTCCGCCGCCCTCGTCCTCGCCGCACTAACCGCCAAAGGCTCGACCGAAATCAGCCGCCTCTATCACATCGACCGCGGCTACGAACACATCGACGAAAAGCTCCTCATGCTCGGTGCCGACGTCGAACGCGTCAAAGACCACTGAGGCATCTACGGCCATCAAGGAGAACCTTTTTATTTCAATCATGCGTCATGGAGTTCAAGCTTCAGCTTGCATCCCGCACGCTAAAGCGTGAACTCCTCAAAAAGCGCGGAACCCAGCACGATGTCCCGGGCTTTGATCAGATGTCCCGTAGGACATTCGGAAATGATGCGGCGCGTCTCAATTAGCAGATAGATCGAGACTTTTTCTTGCGTATCGATGGTTCCGCTCGTCCGATACCGGTGTCCATGATTTCTCAAAGATCTTCTTTGCTCTGCCCGCTCGCCGCCTTGCCGTTTTTGATGGCAAGCGCGTTTGCCCAGAGTGGAACCAAAAGCACCCCGGCTCCGTTGAGTGCGGAGGTTTACGTGGTGAAGCCCGCGCCATTTGCGCAAACGCTTTCGACGGTCGGAACCCTGCGCGCCAACGAGGCGGTCACGCTGGTTTCCGAACTCCCACGGCGCTTGATCAAAATCCACGTCAAGGAAGGCTCCGAAGTGGCGGCAGGTGAATTGCTCTTCAAACTCGACGACAGCGATCTCGTCGCGGAACTCGGAGAAACCGAAGCACGCCTCAAACTCGCCGGCACCAACAAGCAGCGCGTCAATACCCTCCTCCCCAGCAACGCGATCAGCCAGCAGCAGTTCGACATCACCACCGCCGACCTGAGCATCCTTGAAGCGCACAAAATCACGCAAGCCGCGCAAATTTCCAAAACCGAGATTCGTGCGCCGTTCGCAGGACGAGTGGGTGTGCGAATGGTCAGCGAAGGCGCCTTTGTTTCGCCGACCACTCCGCTGATCACGCTCCAAGACGTCTCGCAGATCAAAGTCGATTTCCCACTGCCCGAGCGCTACGCCAGCGAAGTCAAAAGCGGCCAGAAATTCACCTTCACCGTCGCCGGCAATGGCCAAATCTTTGAAGGCACCGTGACCGTGATCGAGCCTGCGATCGATGCCGCCACCCGCAGCTTGCTGGTCCGCGGCTTATGCGCCGCGCCGCAAGGGCTGCTTCCGGGCGGCTTCGCCGAAGTCACCCTCACCCTGGACGGACTGGTGAATGGATTCTCCGTGCCGAGCCAGGCAATCGTCCCTTCGCCGCGCGGCCAGGGCGTTTACCTCGTCGCCGACGGCAAAGCGAAATTGCAGTCCGTGGAAATCGGCATCCGCACCGACGATGCGGTGCAGATCCTGCGCGGGGTCAGCCAAGGCGACCTTGTCGTGACGACCAATCTGATGCGCATCCGCCCCGGCATCCCCGTGACCGCCGTCAAATCCCCATGAGTCTATCGGAAATTAGCATCCGTCGGCCGGTGCTTGCGATCGTGATGTCGCTCATCCTCGTGCTGTTTGGCGTCACGGGATTCTACTTCCTTGGCGTGCGCGAGTATCCTGCAGTGGATCCGCCGATCGTGACGGTGCAGACCTCCTACCGCGGGGCCAACCCGGACGTGGTCGCCTCCCAAATCACTGAGCCGTTAGAAAAAGCTATCAATGGTACCCCGGGCATTCGCACGCTCAGCTCCGAATCGCGCGAGGCGCGCAGCTCGATCACCGTCGAATTCACGCTCGATTCGAACATCGATACCGCGGCCAACGACGTGCGCGACCGCGTCGCACGGGTGGCGCGAGAGTTGCCGGTCGATGCCAGCCCGCCCGAAGTCGCCAAGGCCGATGCCGATTCATCGCCCATTCTTTTCCTGTCACTCGCCAGCGACAAACGCAGCATCCTCGAAGTGAGCGACATTGCAGATCGCATCGTGCGCGAGCGGATGGAGACCATTCCGGGCGTCGCGGCAGTCAATGTCTTTGGCGAAAAGCGTTACGCCATGCGGCTATGGATGGATCCGGTCAAACTCGCCGTCCACGGGCTAACTGCGGCCGACGTGCAGGCTGCGCTCAATACCCAGAACATCGATCTTCCTGGCGGCCGCATCGAGGGGACGTCCAACGAACTTTCCTTGCGCACCCTCGGCCGACTTACCACAGTGGAGGATTTTGAAAACCTCATCATCAAGCAAGACAAAGGCCGGCAGATTCTCTTCCGCGATGTCGGCAACGCCGAACTCGGCGCGGAAAACCTGCGCGCCGGCCTGAAGAGCGACGGGCTTTTCCGCGTCGGCGTGGCCGTCATCTCGCAGCCGAACAGCAACGCCATCGCCATCGCCGACGAATTTCACAAGCGACTCGAACAGGTGAAAAAAGAAGTGCCGTCCGAAGTCGCCATCGAGGTCGGCTACGACTTCACCCGTTTTGTGAGACGCTCGGTGGCAGAGGTGAAGGAAACCCTCGTCATCGCCTTTGTTTTTGTTGCGCTGATCATCTTTCTCTTCCTGCGCGATTGGCGCACGACGCTGATCCCCGTCGTCGCCATCCCCGTTAGCATCATCTCCGGCTTTTTCATCATGTATCTTGCGGGCTTTTCGATCAATGTCCTAACGCTCGTCGCCATCGTGCTTTCGATCGGTCTGGTTTGCGACGACGCCATCGTGGTCCTGGAAAATATCTATTCCAAGATCGAGGAAGGCCGGACACCGTTAGAAGCCGCGCTGCAGGGCTCGCGCGAAATCTACTTCGCCGTCATCTCCACCACCTTCGCCCTCGCTGCAGTATTCCTGCCGATCGTTTTCCTGTCGGGCCTGACAGGTCGGCTGTTCCGCGAGTTTGGCATCACCCTCGCCGGGTGCGTACTCATCTCCGCTTTTGTGGCACTGACCTTGTCGCCGATGATGTGTCGTTTTCTGCTCAAAAAACACAGCGATGGACCGAACGTCCTTTACCGCGCCACCGAGCCGTTTTTCAGGGGAATCACCGAAGGCTACCGCGCCGGTCTAGCAGCTTTCCTGCGGCGGCGCTGGCTGGCCGTGCCGATCCTTGTCGGCAGCGGCGCACTCGTTGCATGGCTCGCCAGCGCCCTGCCGCGTGAACTCGCGCCGCTCGAAGACCGCGAAAACGTCCGCATCGCCGTCAGCACCCCCGAGGGATCCAGCTCGGAATACACCGAAAGCTGGATCGAGAAAATCTCGCTCGCCGTCGAGGAAACCGTGCCCGAAAGGTTTCGTTCCTACAGCATCCTGGGCGGGCTCGGCGGGCGTTCCGAAGCCAACTCGGGAACGCAGAATGTCTATCTAAATACACCCGCCGAACGGTCGCGCAGCCAGGCTCAAATCGCCGAGCAGCTCACCGAAGACCTGCAGAAATTCACGGGTGTCCGCGCCTTCGCCTCGCAGCCGCCGACTATCGGCGATCGACGCAGCGGCCAGCCGCTGTCCTACGTCCTCCAGGCACCGAATTTCCAAGAGCTCGTCAAGGCGCTGCCCGCGTTTCTCGCCGAGGCGAACCTGAGTCCCGTCCTCCGCCAAGTCGATGCCGACCTCAAAGTGAACCGCCCGGAAGGGGTCATCTCGATCAATCGCAAAAAAGCCGCCGAACTCGGCGTCACCGTCGAGGAGATCGGCAAGACCATCGAGTTCGCCTATTCGGGCCGCCGCTTCGGCTACTTCCTCAAAAATGGCAAACAATACCAAATCATCGCCCAGATGCAGCGGCAGGATCGCAACGACCCCGGCGACTTGAAAAAACTTTTTGTCAGAACCGCCTCAGGGTTGATGGTCTCTTTGGATAACCTCGTGGACTTCACCGAGTCCACCAGCCCCGCCGCCGTTTACCGCTTCAATCGCGCCGTCTCCGCCACCATCCAAGCCACTCCCGCTCCGGGCCACACGCTGGGCGGGGGCATCGCTGAGCTCGACCGCATCGCCAAAAAAGTTCTGCCCGCCAATTTTCGCACCTCGCTGGCCGGCCAGTCGCGCGATTTTGCCGAAAGCTCCTCCTCGCTGCTCTTCGCCTTCCTGCTCGCCTTGGTCATCATCTATCTGATTCTCGCCGCCCAGTTCGAGAGCTTCCGCGATCCCTTCATCATCATCCTCACCGTGCCGCTGTCCGTTGCCGGCGCTCTTCTTTCCCTGCATCTCTCCCACCAGACGCTCAATGTCTTCAGCGAAATCGGGATCATCATGCTCATCGGCATTGTTACCAAAAACGGCATCCTCATTGTCGAATTCGCCAACCAGCGCAAGGCCGCGGGCCTCTCCAGAATCGACGCCGCGTTGGAAGCAGCTATCTCCCGCTTCCGCCCTATCCTGATGACCAGCCTCGCCACTCTTTTCGGCATCCTGCCCATCGCCCTCTCGCTCGGTGCTTCGGGCGGCTCGCGCCAATCCTTGGGTATCGCCGTCGCCGGCGGGCTCATCTTCTCGGGCCTGCTGACCTTGTTCGTCGTACCTGCGGTCTATGCCATCTGCTCGAAGCGTCTTCGGGAAAATCCCATCCCGCCGCCTGATTCCGCCACCCACCCGAGCCATCTAGCGGCTGCTGCGGAGGGCCCCTGAAAATCTTCCGCAATCTGCGGTTGGCGAATGGGCGAGCTGGCACTAGGTTTTCGGAGTGGCCGCCGATCCATCATTTTCCGATCTCCCGATTCAGCTCCAAGGGCAGCTGCTGTTGGCGGGTCCGTCGTTGCGTGAGGGGATCTTCCGTCGCTCGGTAGTTCTCTTGGCAAAGCACGCGGTGGAGAGCGCTTTCGGGCTGATTTTGAACCACCCGACCGGCAAGACGGTGGGGGATTATCTCGTCGGCGAAGACTTTGCTCCGCTGCAGAAACTCGTGGTCCACGACGGCGGGCCTGTCGCGCACGATCAGCTGACGTTTTCTTCGTTTTGGTGGAGCCCGAAAAAAGGCCTGCGCTGGGCACTGCGACTGACGGTGGCGGATGCGGCGGCACACGCCCGGCTGCCGGGTCGGTTGGTGCGGGCCTTCCTCGGTCATTCGGGCTGGACGGCGGGTCAGCTGGAAAATGAACTGCGCCACCGATCGTGGATCGCGACCCAGCCGCCACCGGATTTATTGAGCAACACGCACGACGGGCAACTCTGGTCGGAGCTGCTGGGCTCGCTTTCGCCACTCCACCGCATCCTCGCTGCGGCACCGCAGGACCCCGGTCTCAACTGAACCGCTGGAACCACAATTTCTTATTTTATGATGTCTGACACGTCTCTTGTTTTTAGCCCGATTCCGGAAATCATCGCCGAAATCGCGGCCGGCCGCCTAGTGATTGTGGCGGATGATCCGTCGCGCGAAAACGAAGCCGATCTGGTAGGCGCGGCCTCGCTGTGCACCCCGGAAATGGTCAACTTCATGGCGATCCATGCGCGAGGCCTGATCTGCGCACCCCTCACTGCCGAGCGCGCGGAGGAACTGGAACTGCCGCAAATGACCCGCCGCAATCGCGAGGGACATAAAACGGCTTTCACGATCAGCGTAGATGCGGCGAAGGGTGTCACCACCGGCATTTCTGCCGCGGATCGGGCGCTGACGATTCGCTTGCTGGCCGACCCGAGTGCGAAGCCCGATGACTTTGTGCAGCCGGGCCACGTCTTCCCGCTGCAGGCGGTGGCGGACGGCGTGTTGCGGCGGACCGGCCACACCGAGGCTGCTTTGGATCTCGCCGGTCTGGCAGGACTGCCGCGCGCGGCAGTCATTTGCGAGATCATGAACGACGACGGCACGATGGCGCGCGTCGGCCAGCTTGGAGAATACCAAAACCGCCACGGCCTCAAGGCTTGCACCATCGCCCAGTTGATCGAATACCGCAGGCGCTCGGAAAAACTCGTTTGCCGCGAACAGACGATCAAGATGCCGACGGATTTCGGCGAGTTTGACTGCCACCTTTATCGCATCAACACGGACGCGAGCCACCACTTGGCGTTGTCGCGCGGCACGATCGATCCCGAAACGCCGACGCTGGTGCGCGTCCATTCGGAATGCCTGACGGGCGATGTTTTTCAATCGCAGCGCTGCGATTGCGGCGGCCAGCTGGCGGCGGCGCTGGAGCATATTTCCAAGGATGGCGGCGTGCTGCTCTACCTCCGCCAGGAGGGCCGCGGCATCGGCCTGCCCGCCAAAATCCACGCTTATAAACTGCAGGAAGAAGGGCTGGACACCATCGAGGCCAATGAAAAACTCGGCTACGGTTCCGACCTCCGCGACTACGGGATGGGCGCGCAGATTCTCTATGATTTGGGAATTCGCAAGATGCGCCTGCTCACGAACAACCCGAAAAAAGTCATCGGCCTCGAAGGCTACGGCCTGGAAATCGTCGAACAGTTGCCGATCCGCCAGCCGTCCAATCCGCACAACGAAAAATATCTCGAAACCAAACGCCTGCGGATGGGTCACACACTCTAACTTATCTAAAGTCGTTGTTGCACTTTCGGCACTCGCTGGCAAACTACTTCCATGGAACTCGACCTTCTCGACGTTCAATTCGATCTTCGAAATATCAAACCCCGCGAGCTTGAAGAAGCTTTCGAGGATCCTTTTGCCGTCCGCTTTTTGCCAGACAACGAACGCAGCGACGGTGCTTCGCGCTTTTACGCCTTGGGCCGCACGGTGGCGGATCGCTATCTGTTCCTTTCGTTCTCCACGGATGGCCGGACAGCCCGCGTCGTCGCCGCCCGCGAAATGACCGAAGTGGAACGCAAGTTCTACGATCGCAAATACGCCGAATTCCGCTGAAATCCCCTTTGATCCCATGCAACCTGTTACCCGCTGGACTGAAATTCCTGACTTTGCCGATGAGGCCGCAGAAGCCCGCTTCTGGGAAGCCCACGGGCTGGATGGGCGCCTGATGGCGACGTCCGTGCATGAGGCAGACGCGCGCGACTCCACCACCATCACGCTGCGCTTCGACCCGCGGATGCTGTCGCGGATCAAGCGCATCGCCCGTTCGCGCTTTCTTAACTATCAGTCGATGATGAAGCAGTGGCTGGCAGAGCGGATCGAGGAAGAAATGCGCAAGCTCTGAGCGATGCGACTGCCGCGGCAACCTCGGTTCTGGCTTGCTGCGTTTCTGCTTTGGTTCGTCGCGTTGTGCGTGATGTCATCCTTCACCCTGCCCGCAGTGGATCGTTTGCCGCCCATCCGTCATTTGGACAAGCTGGAGCACTTCGGCTATTTCTTCATCGGTGGCGTCTTGCTGTGCGCCTTCTTTCACCGGCGGCATCCGGCATTTCCACAGGGTTGGGTGCGGATCGCGGTGGCGACCGTGGTGATCGCCTTGATCGGCTGGCTGGATGAATGGCACCAGACGTTTACGCTTGGCCGCAGTGGCAACGACCCCTATGATTGGCTGGCAGACCTGCTAGGCGGTGCCGCTGGGGCTTGGTTCTTTGATCGCTTGCGGCGCTTGAGATCGGGGCGCCCGATCCTCGGCAGCCGTCGATAGACTCATGGTCCCGAAAGTTTTTTGATAAAGCCTGTCATTTTCACGCGTTTCAATTCCTACGATGCTCACCCGCCTCCTCTTATTTCTCTCGCTGGCGACAGCGCTGTCCGCCCAAGACGGCGGACAACTCTTCACCTTGTATTGCTCCGCCTGCCACGGTGCGGATGGTAATGGGGCCACGGGCGGCGCGTTTCCTCCGCTGGCGGGCAGCCCTTGGCTCAAGGGCGATGGCGAACGCGCGACAAAGATTGTCCTGCGCGGTCTGGAAGGCCCGATCCAAGTGCTCGGCAATCGTTATAATCTGGCGATGCCGCCGCAGAGCGCGGTGCTGGCCGACGATCAAATCGCCGCAATTCTGACCCATGTCCGTTCGTCTTGGGGTCATGCGGAAAGCCCCGTCACGGCCGATCAGGTGACGAAAATTCGCGCCGCCACCGCAGACCACCCGATGCCATGGACGCCCGAGGAGATTCTCCACCTCCACCCGCTGCCGTTGGAGAAAACGCCACTGAAAAACCTGACATCCCAGGTATTTCTCGGCGATTGGCCGCAGCTGCCGGATCTTTCCAAGCTGAAGCCCGAAAGCGTGGAGGAGGAACACTCGGGAATTCTCAGCATCAAACAAGCGCCTCGCAAAGACCACTTCGCCTACCTGTGGCAGGGCGACTTTGAAGCGCCGGTCGAAGGGCAATATTATTTCCTGCTGGATGCCGATGACAGCGCGCGGGTCTACATCGACGGCAAGCGGTTGCTCGAAGTCCGCGGCATCGGCGCGATGGACGGCACGCGCAAAAAATCGAGCAAACTCAAGCTTACGCCGGGGCCGCACGCGATCCGCATCGAGTTTTTTGAATTTATGGGCAACGAAGGGATTGCCCTCGGCTGGAAGGGGCCGAAGATGAACGAGTGGGAATGGCTGTCGGAAAGCCACACCAGCACGGGCCCGCAGTGGCCGTCGATCCCGATCGAGCCGAGTGTGGATCGCGCGGTGATTTATCGGAATTTCATCAATGGTGCCAGCGCGCGCGGGATCGGTGTCGGATTCCCCGGCGGGGTGAATCTGGCGTACTCGGCAGATCACTTTGCACCGGAGCTGGTGTGGACGGGCAAATTCATGGATGGCGGCCACCATTGGACCGACCGCGGTGTGGGCTACGAAGCGCCAGCGGGCGAGCACGTCGTGGAGATATCCAACGAATCCGCGCTACCTGCGGGGGCGAAGTTCCGCGGTTACCAACTGGATGCGGCGGGTAACCCCACATTCGCCGCCCAAGTCGGCAGCGCGACCGTGCTGGATGCGTGGCGGCCCGCCGCCATCGGCCAGCCTGCGTTGACGCGTAAACTTTCAGTGACGGGCAGCGGCAAGGCCGTAAAAATCGTCCTGTCCGACATCCTCAATGCCAAAGCGACCCAAAGCGGCGACGTCTCGCTGAACGGGCAACTCTTCATCCACATCGAAGGGGCCAAGGCCAGCACTACGGGTGAAATCACTGCCCTCACGCTGTCGCCCGGCCAGATCGCGACCCTCACCTACCGCTGGAATCCATGAACTTCGCTCACTTTTCACCCTCTGTTATGCGCCAGCTATTCTGTTTCTTTTTGACCGCCGCTTTCGCCCATGCGGCGGGCCAGTCCGACTATTACTCGCGCGA
>CAJXYV010000089.1 GCA_913063525.1 uncultured Verrucomicrobiota bacterium | reverse complement strand
CCGCAAGATGAAACAAACGTTGATCAGCGAGGATGAGACTTCAGCCGTGATGGAGCTGAGTGTGCCCGCGACGGGTAAGGTGTTTAGCCGCATGGCGACGGAGCTGCCGACATATGCGCCTGCTGGGTTTTCACTGATTCCATCTGGCAGCTTCACCATGGGCGATGCGCTTGACGGTTCATCCGATGCGCCCACCCACACCGTGACCGTCAGTGCGTTTTACATGGCGAAGAATTTGGTAACATGGGCGGAATACCAGTCGGTTCAGACGTGGGCGGCCAGCAATGGCTACTCGGATCTCGCGGTAGGAGCTGGCAAGGCTAGCACTCATCCGGTGCAGACGATGACATGGTGGGACGGGATTAAGTACTGCAACGCCCGTAGCGAAATGGAGGGCTTGACCCCCGTTTATACCGTGAGCGGAGCGGTGTTGAAAACCGGAACAATCGTCCCAGAGGTGAACTGGACCGCGAACGGTTATCGTTTACCAACCGAAGCGGAGTGGGAAAAGGCGGCTCGCGGTGGGCTGAGCGGCAAGCGCTTTCCGTGGGGTAACATAATCAGCCTGAGTCAGGCGAATTTTTATAATGTAGATGGTGATTCATACCAAACGGGAGCTACGGGTTTCAATATCACTTATGCTACGGGTAGCTCCCCATTTACCTCGCCAGTGGGAAGTTTCGTGGCAAACAGCTACGGATTGAACGATATGGCAGGCAATGTTTGGCAGTGGTGCTGGGACTCTTATGGCTCTTACGACATGAGTTTGACTACCGATCCACACGGGAGTTCTTCGAACTCGCCCAAAGTACTCCGGGGTGGCTGTTGGGATAACGGTGCCAACAGCTGCCGTGTCGGTGCCCGCAACTGTTACTACACGTTCGGTGCGGTCAGTAACGTCGGGTTCCGTGTGACTCGCAGTTCAGTACCGTAGGCAAAGCTGAAACTTTGAAAGCGGTAAGCTGAAACGGGAGAGGGTGGTATTCCGCTTTGTGCAATGAATCGCGCTAAGAAGGTTGCGACGTGTCATGCCCTTTACTTGAAGCGCCGTTGGTATTCGCGGTGCAGTTGCTGGTGCAGGGTCTCCAGTTCGGCGATGTTCATCGCGCTGAGCGTTTCCTCCGAGCTCTGCGGCAGACCTAGGAATTCTTCCAGCGACTGAATCCGCCCCATCCAATACCCTTGGGATCGACCTTCAGAGCGGCCACGATTGACGCCCTCCGCGATTCCTTCGGAACGGCCTTTTTCGATTCCTTCAATTCGGCCCTTGGCGAGTAGTTTTTCGGCGAGCGACATGGCATTGTTTCTCAGTTCGGGATTGGTTGCTAAACTATGGTAGATTTTCTCGGTGTCAAGTTCGCTGTCGCTGTGGATCGCATAGAGCAGCATACGGCGGATCAGGTCTTCGTGGGCGGGTTCGATCAGCGTTTCGGCCAGCCAGCGGAAATACTGCAACACCTGCCGTTTTCTGGAAAGTTTCATCAGGTGCAAGATCATTTGCAACTGGCGGTCGTCCTCGTCCTGCGCCGGGTCGTAGCGCGTCAGGTCGAGCAGGGCGTGGCGGAATTTGGGCAAAAACGGCAGCAAATCAGCGGCTAGATCGTCCGGAAACTTGAACAAATCTTCAAATGCGGTCGAGACGTTCCATCGATCCGGGCCTTGGTGGAAGACGAACGGCAGGACTGGTGGCAGCGGCAGGCCGTGCTCTTTGTCGTGTTTGAAGAGGATCTCGGCGACGTAGCCGAGCATCCGCAACGGCATGCGCGGGTCGACCGTGCTTTGGTGTTCGAAGAGTAGGTAAAACAGCGCGTCATCTCCGCCGATTTTCACGTTAAATAACAAATCTGCAGACACTTGCTAGAGTCCCGACTTGATGAACGACGTCGGCAGAACTTTGAGCGACGGCCAATCGACCCTCGCGACGATGGCGGGCGGGAGGTGACTTTGAAAAAACGCGATCGCTCGCGGCGGATCGGAGAACATCTCTTTGAAAAACGCGTCGTTGGGAAAGCCCGCGGGCATCAGGCTATCGTCGGAATTTTCCACGACGCAGGGTAGCCCGATTGCGGCGGGCAGATCAAGAGAAGTCCGCACCCAGTGGCTGGGTCCTCTGGGCCCAGACCGTTGTTGGGTCGTCCTGCCCAAAGGGATTTGGCGGTAGGCAAGATGTCGCCTGTGATGCTAAAAGGTCGGGACACTCCTGTCCTGTCTTGTCTTGATCTGGGGCAATGAGGAAGAAACGACAAGAGTGTCGTTGCTCCCTAATTGAAGGCCGCTCTGCAGATCGGACGCGGGGTCATTGCCCGCTGGCCCGCCACAATTCGCAAGCGTGGGCGGCAAAGCCGGCACCAAATGCGGTGAGCCAGAGGCGCTGGTCGTCGTTACGGTTTTCGGCGAGGCGGCGTTCCAAGGCAAAAAGCAGGGAGGGGCTGCTCATGTTGCCGTGGTCGCGCAGGACGCTGCGCGTTTCCGCGAGGCTGAATGGCAGTACGCCTTCCAATGCGTCGACCACGTCGCGGCCGCCGGAGTGGGCGAGGACTTGGTCTGGCTCGCCTTGGCGCAGCGCGTACAGCTCGGCCACGGCTTCGGCGGCGATGGCCGGCACGGCGCGGTGGAGTTGGTTTTTGAGCCTTCCCGCGTCATTGACGAAGCGGACTTTTTCCCGTTCCGCGGGGCGGTGGGTGGTGGTGAAGTGTCCGGCTTGCCAGTCGTTGCGGGAGTTTTCACCCGTCCAGATTGCGGCGGCGGCACCGTCTCCGAACAGGCAGAGGCTGATCAATACCCCGGGGTCGTTGTTGGCGAAAAAGGCGGCGGAACAAATTTCCACCGCCACAGTGGCGACGACAGCTCGCGGGTTGGCGGCGATGAATCCTTGGGCGGCACGCAGCATCGGGACTGCCGCGCCGCAACCGAGCCCGACCAGATCGGCGAGGTAAACATCGTGGCGCATCCCCGTTAGTTCTGCCACGTAGCTCGACACGCCGGGGCAGAGATAGCCCGTGCAGGTGCAGACAAATAGTGCGTCGACGTCCATGGCTAACAGCCCTGATTTCTTCAGTGCGGCTGCGAGTGCGTTGCTGGCCAAGGGCGGGGCTTCGCGCTCGAAGCTACGGTTCAATGCTTCGGCGTCGTGGCGGAATGAGTCGGCGATCGAGTCGATTGCCAGGTTCCGCCGATCGATGCCGGAGGTTTCGCTGGTGAGGATTTTTTCAATCAGGGCCGCCGACCGCGGCTTGAGGGTTGCGAGGAAGTCACCCTCCGCCATCGCGTTCCAACAGGACTGCTGGGTGAATGACTGCGGCGGGACAGAGGTGGCGATCGAGCGGAGATACATGGCAGGAAAGAGGAGCTAACGGGTCAAGGCCATCATCGGCTGAAACGGGAGGAGGTGGGCGGAGGCGAGTTGATGGATGACGGATCTGCCGCCTGATTTTAACAAGATTGGATGCAGTGCGCTGGCGACTTTGAGTCGGCGGCTGAACTTTTGGATCAGGTGGGCGCGCACGGTGTTGGTGACTTCCTGCCAAGCCAGTTCGCCCAGCGCCCACGAGACCAGTGGGGCCAGCGCGCACTCGGCGGCTTCAAAGGCCATCGACATGCCGTTGCCCGTGAACGGCGGAATCATGCTTTCCGCATCGCCGATGCAGAGCAGGCCGGGCAGGGGAGTCTGGCGTCCCAGTTCGAAGCCCGCGATGGCGGAAAACGAGCCCTCGCGCCACTCGCTATCTCGGATCGCGGCGGCGAGTTCGCGGTTGCCGCCAGCCTCCAAGTAGGTGGGTAACAGCGCCGGGCCTTGCGCCTGCAGCGAGCGGTCGATTTTGAATAGGCCGCAAACATTGGTCCAGCCGTCCTCCACGCCCGCCAGTCCGGCATAGCCGTTAGACCCCGCATGCATTTCCAAATCCGCCGCGAGTTTAGTATGGCGGACGTGGGCCTTGAGTCCGATCCACTGGCCATTGCGTGGCCTCCTGCCTGCGGCCCAGATGTAGCCATCCTCCGGCTCGGGGCGGGCTCGTTCGCCCGTTTTCACCTTGCCGCCCAGCGCTACGACTCGTTCGCGCAGCCGCTGGTCCAACACGTAACGGGAAATCCCGTGCGCGGGATTCTTGAGTTTATCGCTCAGCAGCAGGTGCCCGCCATCGTACCAGCACAGGCTGCGGTGACTGAGGGCGCCGTCGAACAGCTCGGCGATCCCTAACTTCTCGAGAGTCTCGCCCGTCACCCCGGAAATAAATTCCCCGCAGACGCGGTGGCGGGGATAGCTGCCCGCCTCTAACACGGTCACGGGCACCTCGTGCCGCCGCAACGCCACCGCCAGCGACAATCCGGCCAAGCCGCCGCCAGCAATGGTGATTTTCCGTTTCAATCCCGCAAGGCTAACACGCGCCGGGCTCCGCGCCATGTGCAAATTTCCCGGGTCCTCCATCGACCCGTCGTCAGCCCCAGCAAAGCGGGGATTTCCCCTTCTGCAAATCCTGCGTCGATGCTGACGTGCATGTCGTGGCGCGTTACGCGGTTGATCCACGGATGCATCAGCCCGCCTAGCAGGTGAGGCAAGCCGCGGCGGTCCGGCTCGTTTAAAATTACGACCTCGAAATTTTCGATCCAACGACCCAGTGCGGTGAGTACGTCTCCTTCAAAGTGATGGACGAACAGATTCGCCACCAGCACGCCGCCCACCGTAGGGGCGGGCAGGGTGAAGAGATCGCCACGGTGCCACACGACCCGCGGGTCCAAGTCGTTGGGTGGCGGCGCGAGATCGTAGGCCGCGACTTTGGCTGCGGGGAATAAACGGGCCAGCCGGCTGCAGAGTTGGCCGTCGCCCGCGCCGATTTCGACGATACCGCGCCCCGCCGCCGCTGGGAAACGGCGGACCGTCCGGCATAGCCAGCGCTCGTTCCCCATCAGCCCATTGATGCGCCGCAGGTCGCGCCGACTGCGCAGGGCCTCGGGATCGTCCGCAGGCAGGTGATCGAGGATTTCTGGAGTGACCACTCTTGGACGCATCTAGAGATAATCTAACCTCAGTTAGACTAGGCACAAGCAAAGCGTGTCAGCCGGGGCTTGCTGAAGCGCCGAGTCCACGCCTACGCTCCGCCTATGCCTCAGCCGCCACGCCGCCCGTTCCCGCCTCAACGAGGACGGAGACCCGGACCTCCATCCGCCGCTCACAAGCCGCCGCACAAAGACCGCGGCTGGGACCCTGTGGCCGCGTGGTACGATAAACTGGTCGGCGAATCCGGCTCGGACTACCATCAAAACGTCATTTTACCCGTGGCCCTGCGGATTCTCGACCCCAAACCCGGCGAATCGGTCATCGATGTCTGCTGCGGCCAGGGCGTGTTGATCCGGCCCCTGCTGGAAGCGAAAATCGGCAAATTCACCGGCGTCGATGCCAGTCCACGACTCATCGAATCGGCCAAGGCCCGCCACGGCGCCAACCCGCAGGTTTCACTGATCGTCGCCGATGCCTGCCAGCCCGGTCCGTGGGCCAATGGCAGCCACGATGCAGCCACCTGCATCATGGCCGTGCACGATGTGCCGGATCTGGTCGCGTTGTTTGCCAATGTCGCCCGCACCTTGAAACCGGGCGGCCGCGCCGTCATGGTTTTCATGCACCCGTGTTTCCGCATCCCGCGCAAGACGCACTGGGGCTGGGACGCCGACCAGAAAATCCAGTACCGCCGGCTCGACAGCTACGCGACCCCGCTGGAAATCCCCATCACCACCCATCCGGGCAAGGGCACGGGTGAGCAAACCCACTTCTACCACCGTCCGCTGGCCGATCTCTTGTCGGCCATGGGCAAGGGCGGTTTGGGCGTGGTGGCCTGCGAGGAACTTTACAGCCACCGCCGCTCCCAATCCGGCCCTTTCAGCAAAGCTGAACACCGCGCCGCCGAGGAATTTCCGATGTTCATCGCCCTCAAGGCCGTGAAACTTTAAGTTTTTTCAGAGAAAATCACGATGTCATTGGCAGCATTTTTCGTGGCGAGTGGGGTGGTGAATATCTCGCCGCTGTTTGCCTTGCTGACCTTGGTTTTGATTTTGGCGGTGCTGGTTTCCTTGGTTTTGGTGAAAATCAAACAAAGTCTGCTGGTCGGGTATTTGTTAAGCGGGGTGCTCATCGGCAACTGCGGCCTGCTGTGGCTGACGGGATTGGATCAAGGCGACCCGGTGATCAATCATTTCGCAGAAATCGGGGTGGTTTTGTTGATGTTCACTCTGGGAGTTGAGTTTTCGCTTAGCGAATTCAAGCACTTGTGGCGCACGGCCTTGGTGGGCGGCGGGTTGCAAGTGGGGATTACTGCCAGCATTGTCGGCGCGGTGGCCAAGGTTTGGGGGCTGCCGACGGCCGACAGCATTGTTTTGGGGATTGCGGTGGCGCTCAGTTCGACGGCGGTCGCGATGATGTCGTTTCAAACACTGGGCCAGCAGAATAACCCAGGAGCCCGCGCCAGTTTGGGCATCGCGTTGTTTCAGGATATTCTGGTGATCGTGTTTTTCCTGGTCATGCCAGCGTTATATGGCGTTGGCGAAGGCTCGGCAGCTGGTCAAATCAGTATGGCTTTGGGCAAAGGCGGCCTATTTCTGCTCGGGGCGTGGGTGTTGGGGCGCTACGGGCTGACGCCGTTGCTGCACGCCGTGGCGCGCACCCGCAGTCGCGAGCTGTTCACTCTCACGGTTATTGGGCTGTGCGCGGGAGTGGCCTTTGCGGGTGGGGCTTTGAATTTATCACTGGCGCTGGGAGCCTTTGCCGCGGGGTTGGTGGTGAGCGATTCGATTTACAGCCACCGGATCCTTTCTGACATCTTACCGTTCAGAGATCTGTTTCTGGCGATCTTTTTCATTTCGGTCGGGCTGCTGATCGATCTTTCGGTGATCGCCTCGGATTGGTCGCGGGTGCTTTTGGGGAGCGCGGTCATCCTCATCATCAAGAGTGGGATCGCTTTTGCCGTTCTCAAATGGATGAAGCTGCCGGGCCGACCTGCGCTGCTATCTGCGGCCAGCTTGGCCAGTACGGGGGAGTTTTCGTTGGTGCTCATCGGCAAGGCGGGCGGCTACCGTCCGTTTGACCCGAGCATGGAACAGACCTTGTTGGTTTGCACGGCGGTGACGATGGCGGCGGTGCCCACTTTGATGCGGGTTTCCCGGCCCTTCGGCAGGTGGCTGGAGCAGAAGGGGGTTTTTACCGCTCACCAGCTCCCACCCGAGGCGATGACTTCCTCCAAGGCGATCAAACAAATCACCGATCATGCGATCATCTGCGGCTACGGCCCCGTCGGCCGGTCACTCAATGAAGCGCTCAAACGCTGCGGGGTGGACACCTTGGTCATGGAGTTGAACTCCGAGACGGTCCGCGACCTGAGGCGGGTGGGACAGCCGGTGCTGTTTGCCGATGCGACGCATGCGGAGGCGCTCGATCTGGCAGGCATTCAGCGGGCGCGCTTGGTGGCGTTCACCTTTCCCGCGGTGGCGGCGACCTGCATCGCCGTCCCCCTGGTGCGCGAGCGGAACGGTGGTATCTGCATGTTTGGCCGGGCCAAATACCCCGGCGAAGTCGCGCGGCTGCGGCAGCTGGGCGTGCAAGTCATCCATGATGAACGCGAGAGCGCGGTGGCCATGGTGCGTGCGGCCATTTCCTCCTACGAACGCGACGACATCAACCCGGAAGAGATCGTGGGGCAGACGATGCCTGAAGATTGATGGGTCCACGAGTATCAACTCCACAACCTTCAGCGGCAGCCACGGGGGGCGGAGTCAGTCCTTGTCGAAAACTTCGGTGGTGAGGTTGAGGTAGGTGTCACGGTCGAGCAGGAAGGGATTTTCGTCGGAATTCAGGCGGCCGTAGTAGAAACCCGGGCGGGCTCCTGCTGTTGCGGGGGCTAAGGTGATTTCGCGGCTGATCAATCCGGTGAAATCGCCCATGTTGTTGGTACTTTTTTCGATGACTTTCAGCACGAGACTCGGTTTGGCGAGTGCGGCCAGGGCCGAGACGTCGTCTGCGGCTAGCCAGCGCTTGACTTTGAGTCCTTCCAGGATCCCGAGCAGGTAGTTGGCCCGTGCGGGGTCGAGAGATGAGGTCAGATCCGCGTCAGCTCGGCTGGCCGTCCATTCCTCTTGGTTGAAATCGTAGCGCAGCATCAATGGCACCTCGCTGTCGGTCGTCCGCTCGATGGCCATCAAGTTCGGCCGTTCCAGCGACCAAAGGCGCGATTGCCGCCACTCGTAAGGATGGACGGGGATGGAGGCGACGAGCAGGGGATCGACCCGCATCACGGTGGTGCTGCCGAGCCGGTTGACAAAATAGTCGCCTTTACTGCCGACGCCGAAAGCGAGCTCCAGCCCCTGGTTGTCTTGGCCGAGGAAGCGCAACTTTAGGAACGGACGGTTGAGGCCCCATGGGGTGAAGTCGGTGGCGGCATCGGTTTCGAAGCCCAGCGCCCGGCCCTCGGTGGCGGTCTTGAGTAGGGTGAAAAGGCGCTCCTCATTGGCGTCCTGCGACTGGCCGTTGATGGTGACCATCCACGGCTGCGGCGGCTTGCGCGAAATCAGGATTTCCGTGCCGGTCGCGGGCTGGATGGAAATACCGCGCAGCGACGGGATGTTGAGGTGGGTCAAGGTTGGCTCCCGCAGGTCGTTGATGGCGAGCGGTAGATCCGCCATGGAAACCAAGTCCGCTTCGGGCTTAAGCGGCAGGTCGAAGAGGATGCCTGGGCGGTCGCTGACGGTGGCTTGGGCGAGGTGGTCGCCGAGTTTTTCGGGCGGGAAAACTTCCAGCACCGTCTCGCTGGGTGCGCCGAATGCCTGGATCGCGATCTGCTTGGATTTCGTCAGCGTGGTGCTGGTCGGCTGGGTGACCGCCGCACGATCGGATACTTTAAGCGCTTGCAGTTCGTACAGCCCTTCCAGCAGCGTTTTGATCGCCTTTGGGTCAGTCGCGAGGTCGAGCGGTTTGACGATTCGCCATGGGCTTTTCGGGGTTTCGCGGGCGAGTGTCAGCTCGCCCTCTTCGGCTCGGATGCGGACGTTCTGGAGGGTGGTGGGGTTAAAGTAGAATGGGCGGTGATCGCGCAGGTATTTGAGACCGTCCTTGAACAGCGGGGCGATGTCGCCGGTGCAGGCGTAAATGAAGCGTTTGCGGTTGAGGTCGCGCGGCTGGATGAAAACCGTCGGCACGGGTTTTTCGATGTCCTTGGCCGTTGCCAGCCAAGGTGTCCGGCGGCCGATTTTGTATTTCGCCAGCAGCCTACCGCCGCTGTCCTCCAGGCGGACATCGATGGCTCCATCCGCCAGCCCTGCTTTTTTGACGTCGATCTGGTCGCGTTCGGCAAAGTCTTCGACGCGCATGCCAAGGGTGAAATTTATGATGCTCACCGCAGCGCGGGGGTCCATGCGGTCTCGCCACGGCGCGGCGGCTTGCCAGCCTTTTGCGCCGAGGTCGAAGGTGGCGATGACGCCGCTTTGCGAAACTTGGATGCGCCTGACCGCTGCCGCGTCAAACGTGGTGTAAATCGGCTGGCCGAGTGGGGTGGGGGGGGCTCCGAAAACCGAATCGAAGTTCCCGCCGATCCATTGCCAGCCCGCCATGCCGCAGGCGATGATCGCCAGCAGCACCAGAATGAGCGTGAATCCTAAGGAGCGCATGGGCAGATTAGGCGCGGCGCGAGGACCAGACAAAAGTGCCGATCAGCACGAGGAATGCAGGCAGGAAAAACAAGTTCACCCGGTTGATGAACGAAACCTGGGCCTCCAGAATCGGCAGCTTGTAGGTGCCCAGCGAGCGCGGACCGATGCCGGCCAGCGATTGCCGATTCATCAGCCAGTTGGCGGAAGAGGCGAGGAAGTCGATGTTTTCCGCCCGCTGCGTTTTGGGGTCGAGAAAGTCGGTGTTGGAGATCACCACCATCCGCGATGTATCGGCGGCCGCGCGGTCGTTGCTGGCCGCGCCGCGGGTCACGCAGGCGGCGAGGTAGAGTGGTGGCGAGTTGTCCTCTTTTGCGTCGAAAGCGGTGTCCTTCTCGCCGAATTTTGTTTCCCCCCAGAATCCTTCCGCCGCTTGGATCAGGCCGACCGGGTTGATCTGCTTGTTCATCAGATCCTCCGCGCCCTCGCGGACTTCCAGCGAGGAAGTCGCGCCTTCAAACACCGTCGCCTGCCCAGCCAGATCCTTGGTGAAATCCACCCCGAAGGTGAAAACTCCGCGCGCCGTGGTGTCGATCCGCTTCTTGTCCAGCGCGATCACCCGGTCGCGGCGCGGTGTCACGCCGTAGCCCCGCAGGAAAGTCCGCAGCTTCGGCGGCGTTTCGCCCGGCTTCAGCAGCACCAGCAAGGCCGCGCGCGGGCGGCTCCAATAACGCTCCAACACCGCGATTTCGGCATCGGTGAAATCATACTTCGGCGCGACCAGCGCCACGCCCTCGGCGTCAGCTGGGATCTCATCAAGACCGGAAAGGTTGATCCCTTGCAGCTCGATATTCTGGAATTGCAGCGTGCCCAGCAGCGATTTGGCGGGCGAAGTCTCGCCCTCGGCATCGATCCGGCTTTTGTCTGCCAGGAAAACCATCTTCCGTGCCCTGCCTTCGATCGACTCGACCAACCGCGCCGTCAGCACGTCTTCGCCTTGGAATCCGCTGATTTTCCGTTTCCCCTCCGTCGTCGTGAAAACCGCCAGATCGTCCGCCAGCACCAGCTTGACGTTGGGATTGAGTATGTGGTTGCCGCTCTTATCCTCGCTGGAAACCGGGCCTTCATCAGTCCGCGCATCCATGATCATCAGATCCTGCGCCAGCGACAAGCCGTAGGCCGCGGTCACTTGCTGCGTCCGATCCGAACTGCGCAGCGGATCGACGACTTCCAGCTGGATCTTGCCATTGGACAGCCGCACATACTCCTCCGCGATCGCCCGCACCCGCTCGTAAAACGGCGAACTGTGGCGAAACGCCATGATCCACTGGATCGGCTTTTTCCGCCCGCTCAACACCGGATCCTTGAGATAGCGCTGGGTCGCGGGGGACAGCGTGTAGTCCGCCTGGCGGCTCAGGTCGATGCGCGTATAGTGAGTGGCCGCCAGATAGTTCAGGGCGATGAGAATGACCGCCAAGGAAACGATCTGCAGCACGGAAAGCGTGCCCATGCTCCAGCGGTTCAGCGCACGGGCAGGTTTTCGTTTCGGCTCGGTGGAAGATTGAGGCATGAGAAAGGAAACGGGGATATCAACGGCGCCAACGGCGGTAGTCCACCACTTGGTAGGTCAGGAACAGTACAAACACAGTGACACTCAGGAAATACACCATCGGCCGCGTGTCGAACAAACCACTGGCAAAATAGTGCAGATGCTGTTGCGAAGAAATGTAGTGGAACAACGGCGCGCCCGCAAACGATTCGCCCCAGATCACGGTCACAAACCCCAGGAAATACTGGATCACCAGCAGCCCGATGGTGAAAATACCCGCGATGATCTGGCTCGACGTCAGCGCCGAGGCCAGACAGCCGACCGCCGTAAACGCCGCTCCCATCAGCATTAGCACCGTGAAAGTCCCGCCCAGCGCACCCGCCGTCCAGGCCGGCGGCAGATCCGTCGCCCACTCGAACATCTTGAACTGCACCAACGCCGGAATCCACAGCACCGTGTAGAAAATCATCGCCGCCGCGTACTTCGAAAACACCACCTGCCACGTCCGCACCGGCGCCGTCAGCAAACTTTCCAAGGTCCCCGACCGCTCCTCCTCCGAGAACAAGCGCATCGTGATCAACGGGAAAATGAACAGGAAGTAGAACCAAAACAGCGGCGTGTGGAACGTCACGTACACCAAACTATCGCGCACCGGCGTGTCGCGGAACCCCTTCATCGCGGTGGACAAAGACAGCCCCTGCATCACCGTGACAAATGCCAGGACCACCCAGCCGAACGGGGTTAGGAAATACCCCTTCAGCTCTTTTAAGGTCAGGATGCGGAACAATCTCATGTGCTGGACCTCTTGGTAAGGCATTCCCGCCGCAACGCAAACGCAAAAAGGCCGGAGGATTTCGTCTGCGTGTCCTCGGGACAGGCCCGCGTGTCCTCGAGACAGGTCCGCGCGTCCTCGAGACAGGCCCGCGTGTCCTCGAGACAGGTCCGCGTGTCCTCGAGACAG
>CAJXYV010000088.1 GCA_913063525.1 uncultured Verrucomicrobiota bacterium | reverse complement strand
TAGATGCCAGTGTTGACGGCGTTTCGGACAGGGGTTCGACTCCCCTCGCCTCCACTCTTTCAGCAACTAAAACCAACTGGTTAAAAAGGAGTTCACCGATGTTCTCGGTGAGCTCCTTTTTTATTGAGATGCCCCCTGCCACAACAAGCCCCTCGATAGCAAAAAGAAAGACGGTCCTGTTGCCTTCGCCTTTTATTTAGACGCTGTCTCTATCTCTATGAATTTTTCGTGATGCCTCGTGGCTTTCGTGGTTCTGAAACATTCCCAGCTCGGCTTGCGAGTCAGAACGGTTCATCGTCATTCCACGGGTCGCCATTGCCGACCTGCCACTCCTCCACCATCTCGGCGGGGAAGTCTTCGAGGAATCGGGACGGGCGGCAGATAACATCGCCGTTGTAGGACTTCGGGTTCATCATCGGATAGGTCAGATAGAGATCGTCCTTGGCCCGGGTGAGGGCGACGTAAAAGAGGCGGCGCTCCTCCTCTAACATCGGCACATCCTCGGTTTCGAGGATGCGGCCATTGGGAAACTGGCCGTCGACCAGCCAGATCAGGAAGACGACTTTCCACTCCAGGCCCTTGGCTTGGTGGATCGAGGAGAGGGTGACTTTTTCCTCATCGGGCTCGTTTTTATTGCCCGTCGGCTCGCCATCGACCGAGCTCATCAGCGAGAGCTGGGCGAGAAAATCGAGGATGTCGTCGAAACCCGTGCCGTACTGCGAGAGCTGCTCGATGTCGCTGCGGCGGTTTTCGAAGTTCTCGAAACTCGCCTGGAGGTATTCGTCGTAAACGCCCTCGAGGATGCTAAAGATCATCTCGGAGGGGCGGGCGAATTCGCCGTTCGGGGTGAGTTCATCCAAGGTATAACAGAGCTGCTGCCAGTGCTTCGCCGCCTTCTTCGGCACCTTGAAAGTGAGAAACAATTCCGACCACTTCGGCGGCAGTTCTTCTTTGAAGGCCCAGCCACTTTTCAGCCACGAGTCCCAAAGTTTTTGCGCAGCGACGGGGCCGCAGCCGGGCAGCAGATTGACCATCCGCATGAAGCTCACCTCGTCGCGGCGGTTCACCACAAAGCGCATGAACGCGGCGATGTCCTTGATGTGCGCCTGTTCGAAAAAGCGCAGGCCGCTGGTGATCGCAAACGGAATCCCGCGCACGGTGAGCTCCATCTGGATTTCCAAACTCTGGAAGTGCGCACGGTAGAGCACCGCCATTTGTTCGAGCGGAATCCCCTCGTCGCGCAGCTCTAACATCCGCTGCGCCACAAACGCCGCCTGGCTGCGCGGGTCGTCTAACGCGACAAGGGCCGGCCTGACGCCGCTGCCGTCGCGCGACGAGCGAAGGTCCTTTTCAAAGCGGCCCGAGTTCGCACGGATCGCGGCGTTCGAGAGATCGAGGATTTCCGGCACGCTGCGGTAGTTCGTCTCGATAGTGAAAACCTTCGCGCCGGGGTAGCGCACGGGAAAACCGAGGATGTGGGCCATCTCCGCACCGCGCCACGAGTAGATCGACTGCGCGTCGTCGCCGACAGCCATCAGGCTGTTCGATGGTCCCACCAGCAGGTCGATCATCCGCCCCTGCACCGAGTTGGTGTCTTGGTACTCGTCGACGAGGACGTGGCGAAACTTCTGCTGATAGAGTTCGAGCACATCGGGCCGTTCGTCAAACAAGCGCACGGTCATAACCAACAAGTCGTCGAAATCCATCGAGTTCGTCTCGAGCTTTTTGGCGATATAACCGCTGCGGACGATTTCGATTTTTTCGATCCAGTCGTAAAAGTGATCGTAACGGTTGGCGATGACATCCTCCAGCGATGCGCCGGTGTTTTCGATCAGACTGAAGATCGACGCCAGCACATCGGCCTTCGGAAAACGGCGTTGGGTGGTGTCAATGTCACACTTGGCAATGACCGAAGAGAGTAGCGATTTCTGGTCGTCGCGATCGAGAATTGAAAACGAGCGGGTGAAGCCGAGGTCCTCCGCATGGCGGCGCAAGATGCGGCTGCCGATGGAGTGGAAGGTTCCCGCCCACAGGTCCGAGGTATCGTGCGGCACCAGATCGCGCACGCGCTCGATCATTTCGCGCGCCGCCTTGTTGGTGAAGGTCAGCAGCAAAACCTGCTTCGATTCGATCCCGTGATCCAGTAACCAAGCCACCCGATAAGTGAGCGTGCGCGTTTTGCCCGAACCCGCACCCGCGATGACCAGCGCCTTTCCCGACGGCGACGACACCGCCTGATACTGTTCCGCATTGAGCGCCGCCACATAGTCGATCCCGAATGCGGCGACCGTGGATGGGCGGTGAAGAGTGTATTGGCGGGCCATGGACGCGGCCACCCTGACACGGGGATTGGCCGAGGGCAACTCGCTCTCAGCAAAACATCTCATCCCACCGCCCTCTTCAGCCTTCCGCTTCCAAATCCCGGCTTTACCCAGATCTCTGTCTTGCACTGGCCCCTGCGATGTGGTGATGATTCCCCCATGAGCCAAGATGTTGTTTCCCTCCTCCAGCAACTCGTCCGCATTCCCTCCGTCAATCCCGACAATGCGCCGGGCACCGAACAGATCGGCGAGGAAAAGATCGCGACCTTTCTGTCCGGCTGGTTAGAATCGATCGGCGCCGAGGTCGCGCTTGAGGAGATTCAGCCGGGCCGGCCGAACCTGATCGCCCGCTTTGCGCCGCTGGATGGCAGGCCGCGCATTTTGTTAGGCCCCCACCTCGACACCGTGGGCGTCGGCGGCATGATCATCGATCCCTTCGGCGGCGAGATCCGCGACGGAAAAATCTGGGGCCGCGGCGCGTCCGACACCAAGGGCCCGATGGCGGCGATGCTGTGGGCGCTGCACGATCACCGGGAATCCTTGGCTGATTTACCGACCGCTGTCGACTTTGTCGCCTTCATGGCGGAAGAATCCGGCCAGTGGGGATCGAAGGATTTTGCGAAACGCCACGGCAAGGACTACCGCTTCGCACTGGTCGGCGAGCCGACGTCGATGCAGGTCGTGCATGTGACCAAGGGCTCGCTGTGGGCGACCCTGAGGGCCACGGGCAAGGCGGCGCATAGCTCGCAACCCGAGCGCGGCGAAAACGCGATTCTCAAACTCACCCGCGCGCTCGACCAGTTAGACCACCACCTCGGCGGCCAACTCGCCACCTTCACCCACCCGGTGCTCGGCCGCTCGACGATGAACATCGGCATCATCCGCGGCGGGGCGCGGCCGAACATTGTGCCTGATCTGGCGGAAGCGGAGATCGACATCCGCATCACGCCGGCGCTGGCTGCGGCAGGCGGTGCGCTCCAGCTGCTGGCGGAAACCATCGACTTTTACGACCTACCCATCGAGATCGTGGACCCGCACGAAAACCCGCCGATGGACACAGCGGCCGATCACCCGATGATCCAAGCGCTGTTAGCTAGCGATGCCTCCACCCGGCTCGCCGGGGCACCGTGGTTTTCCGATGCGGCCCACCTCTCGAACGGTGGAGTCCCCAGCATCTGCATCGGCCCCGGTTCGATCGACCAGGCGCACACGGTGGATGAATTCATCGAGATCGCAGCCCTTGAGCAGGGGGCTGCCATTTTTTCTAAATTCATTGCTGGCCTGAGATAAGCACTAAACCGCGCATTGCGTGGTCTGAAATGGCCATTAAGATCCGCCATGCCTTTCGACTGCCCAAACGGACGCTGTGAGACTCCCTGCTGGATGCGAAAGGTCATTCTCGCCGCGGGTTTTTATCACCTGATCTTCGCGGCGTGGGCGAATTTCTGGCCGAACCTTTGGTTCGACTGGATCGGTATGGAGCGGCTGAATCACCCGATCATCTGGCAAGGCGCAGGGCTGATGATGGGGGTCCTTGGGCTCGGCTTGGTGATCGCCGCCAAGAATCCCATCCATCATTGGATGCTCATTTTGATCGCGTTTGCGAAGTTCAACCTCGAGACGATCGGCTTCAGCATGGCGATTTTCCAACATCAGATCCCCCTGCGATCCATCTGGGTCCTGTGTGCCGATGATCTGATCTGGTGGACTCCTTTCGCCGTCATTCTCTGGGCCAGCCTGCGCGCCCACGCGGGAGTTCCGCCGACGCGCAACGAGCCGTTGAGCATCGTCGAGGCATCCAACACCTATCAGTTATCCAACGGCAAGACGCTGCTGGATGCGTCTCAAACGCAGGTGATTGCGCTGGTTTTTCTCCGCCATTTCGGCTGTACCTTCACCCGCCAAATCCTGCGGGGGCTCGAGAACCTTCATCAGGAAGCACGGACCCATGGCGCGGAACTGGTGCTCGTCCACATGCTGCAAAACGGCAAGGAAACCCAATATCTGGGAGAGCGCAGCGGTGTCACACGCATCGCAGACCCGCGCTGCGAACTCTACCGCGCCTTTGGCCTCGGCAAGGGAGGCTTCCTCGATCTGTTCGGCCCCAAAGTCTGGTGGAGGGCGACACTATCCATTTTCAAAGGCTGCGGGGTGGGCCACCTCGCGGGCGACGGGCTGCAGATGCCGGGCGCCTTCCTTTTCAACGAGGGCGAAATCATCGCAGAGCAGCGCGCCAAGTCCTCCTCGGACTTGCCCGATCTGGCAAAGCTTTTCAAAGCCCTGCCAGCTGCATCTGCCGGAGGAACTCAGAGCTCCCCTGCGATCACATCGTCGAGCGTCTGACGCTTGCGGATGACGGTGGCAATTGCCCCATCGACGAGAATCTCCGCAGGCAGCGGACGGGAATTGTAGTTCGACGCCATCGCAAATCCATAGGCACCTGCCGACATCAACGCGATATTTTCGCCCGGTTGGAAGTCGGGCAGCGGGCGATCTTGGCAGAAGAAATCGCCGCTTTCGCAAATCGGCCCTACCACATCCACCTTCACTCGTTCAGCGGAGGTCGGTTCGACAAGCGGCACGATTTCATGATGGCCTTCGTAAAGCGCGGGACGGATCAGGTCGTTCATTCCGGCGTCGACGATCTTGAACGTCTTGGCCGAACCCTTTTTCTCGTAAAGGCAGCGGGTCAGCAGCACGCCGGCATTGCCGACGATGTAGCGACCCGGCTCTAACAGGATCTTCAGCCCCAAATCCTTGAGACGCGGCACGAGCTCTTTGCCATAGCGTTCGATGGTCAGCGGGCGCTCAGCTTCGGGTTGATTCTCCCACCAATCGACGGAACCCGATTCCAGCGAATCCTGATAGATGATGCCGATGCCGCCGCCGATCGACCAGAACTCGATACCGTGGCGGGCCTTCAGTTCCTTCACCATCGGCACGACTTTATCGACCGCCTCGATGAACGGGGCGATGGAAGTCAGCTGCGAGCCGATGTGCATCTGGAGCCCGCGCAGTCTAATGTTTTTCAGTTCCTTCGCCGCGCGCTCGTACAGGTCGAGGATGGCACCGAAATCGACGCCGAACTTATTCTCCGACTTGCCTGTGGAAATATACTTGTGGGTCTTGGCATCCACGTTGGGATTCACCCGCACCGCGGCTGGCGCGATCATGCCGAGCTCGCCCGCGACTTCGTTCAAATACCGCAGCTCCTCTTCACTCTCGACGTTGAACGAGTAGATCCCCTGCTGGAGGGCATAGATGATTTCCTCGCGGGTCTTTCCCACGCCGGCAAAAGTACAATGCGCAGGATCGCCGCCGGCCTTGATCACGCGGAAAAGCTCCCCACCGGAAACGATGTCGAATCCTGCGCCGTGGTTTGCTAACAAACGCAGCACCGACAGATTGGAATTCGCCTTCACTGCGTAGGCCACCTCGTGGTCGACGCCGCTCAGTGCCGCATCCAGCCGCGTGTAGTGATCGAGAATCGTCCCCGCAGAATAGACGTAGAGCGGGGTGCCGTGCGCGGCAGCCAAGGTGGAAAGAGCGACGTCTTCGCAGAAAAGTGAACCGTTTTTGTAGGAGAAACCGTGCATGGCGCGCCGGAGTTAGCGGCAAATCCGCCTCGGGTAAAGCGTAGAACCCCACCGATCCAGAGTTGCGGCATTCTTCCAAATTGAGCGGCACGAAAAATTATCTCGCGGATCACCCCGGCATGCCCAAAATCTCAAGGGTAAGCACCCACCATGACCCAAGATCCTCGCAACAATGGTTTCACCGGATTTCTGCAGAAATTCCTCTGCCTGCGCAGCGCACCACGGGAGCTGTGGATCATTTTCCTCGCCTACATCCTCGAAAATACGGCCTACAAGCTCAGCTCCAGTTCGAGCTTACCGCTCTGGCTTGCCCATGAACTGGGCATGAGCGACGCGACCAAGGGCCTCACCATCGGTCTCTGGTCGGCACTGCTCACCTTCTTTACGGTGCTGGTTGGCTCGTTCACCGATGCGGTGGGAATCCGCCGTACTTTCCTGCTAGGGTTCGCGATCTGCGCATTCGCGCGGATTGCGATGCTTTTCCCGACACCACAATTCGTCGCGTTGGGGTTAGGATTGCTACCGTTGGCAGTGGGCCTGGCATTGATGTCGCCGGTGATGACCGCTGCGATGAAACGCTATTCTAACGCCGCGCAACGGTCGGTGGCGTTTTCGCTCTACTATGCGCTGATGAACCTCGGGTTCGCGATCGGTGACCGGATGTTCGACTTTTTCCGCAAAGACATGGGCGAATATGGCATATGGGTCGCACCCTATATCAACGCGAGATTCAGCACCTACGAAGTGATGATCCTATGGAGCGTGATCCTCACCATCCCGGGACTGTTACTGACCTGGCTATTCCTGCGCGAAGGCGTGGAGATGACCGAGGATGGCGTGACGATCACTCCCCACCATCAACGCGAGCATGCCGGACAAAACCCGCTGGTTTCGGCCACTAAAATCTTCAAGGGGCTATGGGGACAACAGGCGTTTCATCGCTTCATGTTGTTCATGGCCTTAGTCGTCGGCGTGCGGATGATCTTCTATCACCTCACCTACACGCTGCCGGACGTTGCCATCCGCGAACTCGGCACAGGCGCGCCCTTTGCCCAAATCTGCACCATGCTCAACTCATTGATGATCCTGGTGCTGGTACCCGTCTGCGGCGTACTCACGCAAAACATCAGTGCCTATCGGATGGTCACCGTTGGCAGTCTGGTGTCGGCACTCTCGGTGTTTATTCTCGCCTTGCCGATGGCGTGGTTCCAGCCGATGGCCGACAGTTGGTTCGGCGATCTAATCGTCCACCAGTGGCTCAAGGTCGATGGCCCGATCAACCCGCTTTATTTATCCATCTTCTGCTTCACCGTGGTGCTATCGGTGGGCGAAGCCGTGTGGTCGCCGCGGCTCTATGAATACGCCGCCGCCATTGCCCCGAAAGGACAAGAGGCCTCCTATATGTCGCTCTCCGTCCTGCCCTACTTCTTTGCCAAGTTCGGGGCTGGTTCTCTATCTGGCTGGCTGCTGATCAAATTTTGTCCAGCCGACGGGCCGCACAACACCGCAGGTCTATGGATATTTGTCGGAGCCATGGCACTCATCACGCCGTTAGGCACCTTCCTATTCCGCAACCAGATCCAGCAGGAAGAACAAGGGCGCGAAGATTGAATCGCCGCCAAGACTCAATGCCCCTCGCCGCGGGCCAGCATCTCCGCCTCTTCCTCGTGCGAGTGGATTTGCAGCGAAGCCTGCACCCCTTCCCGCTCGGCTGCCGCCTTTAAAATACTGCGGATGGCCGATGCCGTGAAGCCGTTGCGGCCGATCAGCATCGCCACATCCTTCTGCGCCAGCACCAGTTTGAAGCGCAAGCGCTTCGGCCCCAGCTCCGCCACCTTCAGCTGTGCCTGGCTCGGCTCGTCGATCAAATTGACAGCCACGTACTGGAGGAAGTTTTTTAAGCGATCGGTCACAGCCTGCATAGTGCGGAGACCATGAAGCGTTACACGGCTCACCGCAAGCCAAGGTTCGTACGTCTTGGCCTGGCGAAAACCCCACACTTTGAAGCGTCTTTTTCAGGAAGCCCCCATCACGGCGGCGCGCACCCAGTATTGCAGCCTTGCTCTGGCAAAACGCTCCAATGTCCCATTTTGAATTCCATCGGTCTTCCCCGTGCTCGTTGGGTTTGAAGCTGGAGCAATCAGCCGTTTTATCCTGCGATTCCGCAGTTTCAATCTCGCGGTTTAGGGTCAAGGAAATCCGCCCTCTTTGTATTGGATGCGCCAGAAGCGTTTGGTATAGCGATCTGGGCTGGTTGTCTGCGTGAAGCTAAGCGGGCCACCGGTGCCGGCTTGTGTCTCGACGCTGGTCCAGTCGATGAGATTGGTGCTGCTCCACAAGCGATATCCCCAGCTCGGCTGCGAGGGACAGGTGAGAGTGATCTGCGTTTTGTCGGAATTAAACGCCACGGTCGGCTGAGGCGAGTGATGGTAGTAAGTGGCGGCATCCCATTCCAACACCGAGAAGCGGGTGGCGGTGTTTGCCGGGGAAACATAGCCTTGGCCTTCTGCGGCCTGATAGAGAAAGTGCAGCTGCCGATCCCGATCCCAAAGTTCGTTGTCGATGATCGGCTCGTAGTTGCCGAGGTTGTCGGTGGTGAGCTCGAACTGAATCCACACCAACCGATCGGGGTCATCCGCTCTGGGCAGGCTGTGAACGATGGTGATGCCATTGGTGTCGGCGTTGTCGCGATAGGCGACGATCAAACGGTCGCTGTCGTCATTGACCACAATGGGGCGCCCCATGTTGCGGACGCTCGCCTCGAGGTAGCGGCTACCGGCGGGATCGATGCTGCGGTTGGAAACCGTGCGGGTTTGCCAGGTATTGTTGCTATCGCGGAAGACGAGCATGTACTGGCGGCTGTAGTCGCCCGATGGCGTTTTGGGTGCCCACCAGCTGGCGATGGCGGCATTGCCGGCGCCATCGAGACACATGCTGGCTTGGTTGATGAGGCTGGAGTTTTCCGGGATATCGACGATTTTTTCAGCGCGGGTGGCCGCGACACCACTTTCAGCAAGGCTGGATATCGGCAAGGCGTAGGGCGTTCCATCATAGCGTTGCCAGGTGACTCCTGCATCGAGCGAGCGGGCGAAATAGAAGTTACTATTGGTCTGGTAGCCGACCGCGCCGCTGCCGGTGTCGGAGGTGCCACTGGAATAACGCCAGCACCAGGTGAGCGTGATTTCGTTGCCATGGATCCCTTTGCCAAGCTGCGGCATGTTGACGTAGGCATTGTAATCCGGGCTCCAGCCGGTGCCTTTGATGAACGGGAGCTGGGTGCTGCCGCTGCGGTGGACGTTGTCCCAAGCATGGGTGGTGGTGCTGTAGCGATTCAGGTAAGTGTCCCCTGTGCCCGATGCACCCTCGCGGAAAAGGTACAGCAGATCGCCACTGGGCAAGGTCATGAACTGCGGGTAGGTGACGGCGTTTTCACGACCGGTCATGGTGGTGTCGGGACCGAGCGCGATGGTTCCCGTGCCAGTGACTGGAGTGGTGCTTTTGGAATAGTGGAAAGCATCGCCATGCATGCCCCAGGAAAGGTGCATGTAACCTTCACCATCGATGCCGTAACAAATCACGTCGTGACCGTCGGTGATCGCGTTGGCGGTGTAACTGGGGTGGCGGAAAATCTCCCACTGCGACGAGCCGAGCGTGCGACGGCCGATCCAAATGGTGTTATTGTAGGCCGCAGCAGCATCGTATTGGTGGCGGCCGTACCAGGTGATGAATTGCTGATTGCCGACCGTCTTGACCGACGAGCGGACAAATGCCACCGAATTGATCGCCGACGATCCACCGTAACCGTAGTCGCTGGTTGATGAGTTGCCATCGTCCAGTGGCACCAACTTCACCGCAGTCCCGCTGGGGCGCGAGCTCACCACGGCGGGGTTCGTACCGGACTGGTACTCTTGCAAATTTCCAAAGTCATCGCCATCGGGGTCGGAACCGCCGTTGGTGCTGAGATCACCAAAATAGCTGAGCTCCCAAGCATCGGGCAGACCGTCGTCGTCGGTGTCGGTGGAGTTCGAGGCCCTATTGTTAGGCGCTGAACCATTCGTCTGCTCGGTGAGGTTGTTCTCTCCATCGCCATCGGGATCCGCCGTTGGGCTGGCGGAGATGTTGCCAAAGTAATTGATTTCCCAGTTATCGAGCAGACCATCGGCATCCGTATCGAGCGGGGTGGAGGCAGCCTTACTCGGATCACTGTGCAACGCATACTCGGCGGCGTTTGAGTATGCATCGCCGTCGAAATCCCCCGTGGCGGTTTGATCCAGATTGAGGAAATACTTCATCTCCCACGCATCCGGCACACCGTCCTCATCGCGATCCTCGTTACTGAGTGCGTCGGCCCCCGCGACCTGATAGGTTTCCCGCTCGGCGGAGGAGAGCACACCATCCCAGATACGAAACTCATCGTAGCGAGCATTGGCCGTATTGTCGGCGGTGTACTGGGAACGCCCGAGGTAGTCGATGGAATCGTTGAGATTAAGCAGGGTGTTGGAAGTATCAAAAGAGCCTTTGGCTAGCCCCAGAGACGCACTGGTTGCAGGGGCTGCGTACCAAGTGACCCGCGTGGTACCCGAAGCGCCGGCCCTAGGTTCCAGCGTTATGACAATGTGATAAGGCGTGCCGAGAACGTAGGGGGCAGCCTTATCATTGCTGCCGATCGCTGCCGAATCCGTCCACTCCACCCGATCCTGGGTAAGAACCGTGCCGCGGGTCCACGACATGAAAAGATATTCCGTCGAACCACTGCCAAAGTCAAAAATACGCGCCCAGTTTTGCACCGCGACTTGGGTGGCCCATAATTCGATCGTGACGGGAGTCTTGTGGCCCGCCAGCAGCCCGCCGCTGCCGAGCTGGATGTAGGCCGAAGTCGCGCGCGCACCGCCGCCTAACAAGACATCGCTGGAGGTGAGAGTCGCCGTTCCACCCGCTGCGGCATTGGTGTCGGGATCGACGATGCTTGCCGTCATCCCGCCGCTACTGTCGGCGAGATTGCCGTTGAAACTCCAGCGGTGGGCGAGGGTGGCCTGGATCGCACTCCACAAGGGATTGAGAGGATTCGAATTGGCGTCGTGTTCTTGTTTATCGGTCGAGCCATCGTGATCGCCATCCGCAGTCCCATCGTGGCTGAGATTGCCAAAATAGAAGATTTCCCAGCCATCGTTCATGCCATCCCCATCGGTCTCAGGCCACGAGGCTGCATTCGTCGGATTGCTACTTGCGGCATATTCCAGCGCATTGCTGGCGAAGTCGCCGTCGGGATCGCCATTGCCATCTTGCGCGGTGATGCTGACAAAGTTGGTGAGTTCCCACGCATCGGGCAGACCATCGCCATCCGTGTCATTGGGGGTCAATGCCGCGTTATTCGGGTCTGTCCCGGCAGCGAATTCTTGAACATTGGTGAAACCATCGCCGTCGGGATCGCCACTGGCGGTTTGGCCGAGATTGCCAAACTGCAAGATTTCCCATGTGTCTGGCAGACCGTCGGCATCAGAGTCATCCGAAGCGAAAATGAATTGGCTGGCCGTGCGGGCGACTTTGCTGATGCGAACTTCGTCGAGAGCACCGTTGATTCCCTCACCCGCTGTGCCACGATTTTCATTCCCGAGAATGAGGGGCCCCGTGATCGTGCCGCCACCCGTGAAGGTGAGAGCCTGAGTGCTCACGAGATTGGCCTGGGTGACGGTGGCGTCCACCTTGGTCCAGTAGAAGCGGACGTTGCTACCGTCGTAGGCCAAGGCGACGTGGAACCAAGTGCCAGTGGTAAATGCATGGGTGCCCGCATTCGGGATATCGGCAAACTTCTGGGTGCCTGAGACGCCGATCAAGTTGAATTCTAACTGCTGCCCAGTGGTTCCGCCGGCGATGATCCGAAACTGAAAGCCGCGGGTTACGGCAGAGGAGTCGGTTGAAATGATTTCGCGAAACCCTGTGATGCCGGAGGGCTTCACCATGGCTTCGAGGGTAAAAGGATTGCTGCCGTTAATGCCGAGCGACGACAACGCAACGGCGTCACTGCTGAGGCTGGTCCCATTCACATCGGCGCGAAAGCCGATGGTGCCGGCGGCATCGTAACCGATGAAATAGTCGGTATTGCCGGCAAAATCCGCAGCATTGCCAAAACCACTGAAGCCGGCAGAACCCAATATCGTCGTGACTGCGGTTGGGGTAGTCGCGATTGGGCTGCCGTCACATGCATAAGCCGTTCGGCCGACGCTGCCAGTGTTGGCCGTTGTGCTCGCCCCGGCAGCCTCATCCAAATGAAACAAGTGAATGGTGTTCGAATCCGTCGTGTAGGGACCACTCACCAGCGCCGCAGCGGGAAGAACCAGCGCGGCGGAAACCA
>CAJXYV010000087.1 GCA_913063525.1 uncultured Verrucomicrobiota bacterium | reverse complement strand
TGGCGACGGTCATCACCTTGGGTCTGAGGCGGAGGCGGGCTCCGTCTTTCACGGCCTGCACGAGGTCGTCGTAATTGAAGGTAGCGCCCTTTTCCAACAAGCGAGCTTTCACGGTTTCCTCCAGATAGACGACCATCACCACGCCCGTCTGGACGGCTGTGCCGAACAGCGCAATGTAGCCGACCCAGACCGCGCCGTTGAAATTATAACCGAGAATTTTTTGGAGGAGCACTCCCCCGCTAAGGGCAAACGGCACTGCGAGCATGACGTGCGCGGCTTCCAAGGCGCTGTGATAGACGAAGTAAAGAAGGACAAAAATGACCAACAGAACGATGGGAAATACCACCTCCATGGTTTTGACAAAACGCCGCTGGTTTTCAAATTCGCCGGTCATCTTGTAGGTCATGCCTTCCATGTCGATGCTGCGGAGTTTTTGCTCCACCTCCTCGACAAACCCGCCGAGGTCGCGGTCGACGACGTTGGTCTGCACATAGGAACGCAGCAGGCCGTTTTCCGAAGCGATCTCGTTGGCACCGACTTCGCGGGTGATCTCGGCGACCATCCCGAGCGGGATGTTAGGCGTCGCTTCGGCGGCACCCTTGGCCATGCCGGGACGGGTGGCGATGAGGATGCGGCCGAGCTTTTCGATGTCGTCGCGCTCGCTGCGCTGGGCGCGAATCTGGATGGGAAAGCGCTCACGGCCCTCGATGGTGGTGCTGACGTTTTTTCCGCCGATGGAAACCTCCACGGCATCGAGCACGTCCTTGGCGCTGAGTCCGTAACGGGCCATCGCTTGGCGATCGACTTTGACGTTGAGATAGGGTTTGCCCTGCACCCGCGAGGCGGAAACGCCGGTGGCTCCGTCGATGCCGTTGACGAGCTTTTCGATCTCGAAGGCCTTGCGCTGGATCTTGTCGAGTTTGTCGCCGTAGATCTTGATGCCGACCTGCGCGCGAATGCCGGTGTAGAGCATGAGAATGCGGTTTTCGATCGGCTGAAGAAATGCGGGCACGTAGCCGGGGACCAACTTCATTTTCTCGGTGAGCTCGGCTTTGAGCTTTTCAATGGTCATGCCTTCGCGCCATTCGGGGTTACGCTTCACGCCGAATTTCCCGCTCGGGATGTACTCGGGTTTGAGCATAATCGTGGTTTCCAGCATCTCCGTCGGCGCTGGGTCGGTGGCGGTTTCAAAGCGACCGAGTTTTCCAGCAACGCTGGCGACTTCGGGGGTTTCGGAGATCACTTGATCCTGCCACGACATGACCCGTTGGATTTCTTTGAGCCCAGTCTTTGGGATCATGACGGGCATATAAAGCAGACTGCCTTCGTTGAGCGGTGGCATGAATTCCTTGCCGAATCCGCTGACCAGATCGGCGGTGTGGGTGAAGCCTTTGTCGCGGATTTGTTTCACCAGTCCGCGCGGCAGGCCGAAGGCGGTGAGCAGCGAGATCGAAAGGATGAGACAGGCAATACCGACGACGGTCTTGCAATGTTCCAGCGCCCAGTTGAGCGCGGGTTCGTACAGTCGAAGTAGGAACTTCATCACGATGTTTTTGTCCTCGGAGTGGAACGGTCCGCGGACTAACAACGAACACAATACCGGCACCAGAGTGACGGCTAGCAGGGTGGAACCGATCATCGCGAAGGTCTTGGTGAAGGCCAGCGGGTGGAACAGTTTGCCCTCCTGTCCGCTGAGTGCAAAGACGGGAACAAAGGCCAGGATGATGATCGCCATGGCAAAGAAGATCGGCCTGCCGACTTGTTTGCAGGCGGCGAGCGTGGTCTCTAACGTTTCCTGTGAAGTGAGTTTGCTGCCCTTTTGATCCTCGGCCTTTTCGCAATGGCGCAGGACGTTTTCGGTCACGACAATCGCCGCATCCACCAGCACCCCGATGGCAATCGCAATGCCTGTGAGAGACATGATATTGCTGGTGATTCCGAACTGCTTCATCATCAGAAACGAGATCAAAATCGAGATCGGCAGGGGCAGCGTCACGATGAGGATGCTGCGGAAGTGCCAGAGGAAAATGATGTGGGCGAGGGTGACGAGAATGATTTCTTCTAGCAGCGCGTGCTTGAGGGTGTCGATCGTGTGGTCGATGAGTTCGCTGCGGTCGTAGAACGGCTTGATCGTGATGCCGGGCGGCAGGCTGGGCGCGATCTGCGCGATCTTTTCCTTCACCCGCTCGATGACGGCCTTGGCGTTTTCGCCACTGCGCATCACGACCGTGCCGCCCACAGCCTCGTGGCCATTGAGGTCGAGCGCGCCACGGCGGAAATCACCGCCGATTTGCACGGTGGCGATGTCTTTCAGATAGATCGGCGTGCCGTTGACGGCCTTGATCGTCACCAGCTCCAAGTCCTCCGGGCTGTTGACGAGGCCGATGCCGCGCAGGACAAACTCGGCGCCGTTTTCCTCGACGACTTTGCCGCCGACGTTGAGGTTTGCGTTTTGGACGGCGGTCGTCACCTCCATCAAGGTCACGTTCGAAGCGCGCATCTTGGTCGAGGAAAGCTCGATCTGATACTGCTTCACAAATCCGCCGATGCTGGCGACCTCCGCCACGCCCTGCACGCTGGCGAGCTGATAGCGGACGTACCAATCCTGAACCGATCTCAGCTTCGCTAAGTCGTAGCCGCCGTCCTGCGCCTTTGATGGATCGACCGCGAGATAGTATTGATAGACCCAGCCCAAGCCCGAGGCATCTGGCCCAAGCTGTGGCCTCACGCCTTCGGGCATCGAGCTTTCGAGAAAGTTCAAACGCTCGAGAACGCGGCTGCGGGCGAAGTAGGTATCGACCCCTTCTTCGAAGATGATGGTTGCCAGCGAAAAGCCAAACATCGAAGTGGCCCGCACTTCTTTGACGCCAGCGAGACCTTGCAGGCCGGTGGTGAGCGGATAGGTCACCTGGTCCTCGACTTCCTGCGGGCTGCGGCCTGCCCAGTCGGCATAAACCAGCACTTGGTTTTCCGTCAGATCGGGGATGGCATCGACGGGCGTTAGATAAACCGCTCGTACCCCCAGCGCGATGATCAGCAGGGTGGCGCAGGCAATCAGGAACCGGTTTTTCAGGCTCCACGCAATGATACGTTCAATCATAGGGTAATTGTTAAGGCTGAATTTCTTTGGCGCAGTCCTGCATCTCGGCTCCGAAAAACGGATTTTGTCCGGGACGTTTTTTGGTTTGAATCCAATGGGCTTTTTCCGGCGCATCGGGAATCGCCTGATTACTCATCGGGCATTCCCAGATCTGCATTTCAGGAAAGCCATTCATCTTGCGCATGGGTTCCAGCACGGCTGTGCCAGCGAGAGTAAATTTGAGGAATGCTGCGCGTGCCGACTTTAAATCCACGAAGCCGTGAAAGTGACTCGCATGGCTCAGATTTTCAAGAGCTTCCTCAGTGCTGGGGAGCGCGGCAAGTGCCTTGTTGAGTTGGGCCGTTAGCATCATCGCGGGTCCACTGGCTTTGTTAAATGCCGCCAGATCATCGGCGGCTAGTGCTGCCGCCATAGCATCGGCAACTTCGACGAATTCGCGGATCGCCATTTGCTGAGGCTCGGTGAGGAGGTCACTCGTTGCGACAGGTTCTGTCGCGCTGGCAGGCGGGACGAAGGCACGGTTCATTTCGGCTTGGCCATCGATGAGAAGATTGCCATTGGTGACCACCTTGTCTCCGGCTTGCAAACCAGAGAGAACCTCCACTAGATGGTCCCCGCGACGGCCTATTTTAATGGGGGTCTGAGCATAGGCACCGCCGCCTTGATCGATGTAAACCACCGCCTCGGGTCCAGTTTGAATGACGGCGGAACGCGGCACCGTCAGCGTGGCGATGGCATCTATCTTCACTGTGCCCTCACCATAGAAGCGATGCAACAGAAGACGTTGCCCGTCGACTTTGGGATTAGCCAATTCGACGCGGACCTTGGTCGCATGCGTGGCCTCGTCGAAGTTCGGATCGATGAAGGTGACCTTGCCTTCGAAGGATTTCCCCGGCAGCGCAGGCGTGGTGACGTCCACCGTCTGGCCAAGCTTGAGCCAGGGCATGTCCTGCTCGTAGGCGTCGAACATGAACCACATGGTCGAGAAATCGGCGATTTCAAAAAGCTTCTCGCCCGCCATCACGTACTGTCCCTCATAAACATTCTGGCCAACGACCGTGCCGCTGATGGGCGATAGGATCTGCGAGGTGAGCGTGTCGTTCGGCTTGTTCGCCAAGGCCGCGATCTGCTCGGGGGCGAGCCCCATCTGGCGGAGGCGCAGCGCGGTGTTTGCGCGCAAATCGCCGCCGAGCTGACGATATTCGCGCTCCGATTGCAGCAGCGTTGGGCTGTAAAATTCCGCCAGCGGCTGGCCGGCATCCACTTCCGCCCCCATGTAATTCACATGCAGCTTTTCGACCCTGCCATCGATGTAAGCAGACAAATAACGATGCCGCGTGGAATCGTCATCAATCGTACCCGCGACTTGCAAGCTGCGGGTGAGCGGCTGGATCTTCGCCGCTTCGGTCTGGACTTGGACCACTTGAACTTGGTTCTGGGTGAGGGTCACGACGTTGGCTCCGCCCGTGGCGTTGAAGCCCTTGTCGCCCGGATAGATCGGCACGAGCTCCATGCCGCAGATCGTACAGCGGCCGGGCTTGTCGCTTTTGATCCACGGGTGCATCGGGCTCTGATAAAAGAGCGGCTTGCGGCTCGATGAGTCGGCGGCCGAGGATGGAGCGGTGAAATGGTCTTTGATGAACCAGGTCGCAGCCACCGCGAACAAGGCGCTGCAGAGTATGGTTAGAAAAGTTTTCATGGTTTGTTTTGGCTGATTTTTGGAACGAGTCGATTCAGTTCTTCGAGAGCGATCCGTTGCTTGGCGACGAAGCGGCGTTGTTCAAGGCGGATGGAAAAAAGCTGGCGCTGGGCATCAAGCAGATCAGAGACTGAGGATTTCGAACTAATCCACGAACCTTCCACTGCCTGCTTCATGGATTGAGCGCGCTGGTAGACTTCACCCGAATAGGCGCTGGCCTGTGCGGCGGCATTTTCCGATTCCGCCACGGCGGCTAGCACCGCAGAGGCGACTTCCAGCTGGGCGGACTCGATCTCTCGCAATGCCGCATGTTCGCGCTGTTGTGATGCTGCGATGCGGGCACTGTAGGAAGTGCGGTTGAAAAACGGCAGGCTCGCCTTCAAACCCAGCGAAGCACTTCTAAAATCACTGCCCGAGTAGGTATCCACATCCACTGCAACCGCCAGCTGCGGCGCACGCTCGCGATCCGCGATGCGGGTTTCTGCGGATGCGACCGATGCCATTTCCTTCATGGTACGAACCTTCGGGTTGGCGTGCGGGATGCGAGCGATCTCGGCATTCGCCAGCGGCACGGCATAGGAGCCACTGCCAAGACACAAAGTCGGCCATGGCGAATCCAATGGGCGGCCTAAGCGCAAATTCAAACTGCCAGCCAGACTTTCGCGAGAGCGTCGCGCAGCTGCTAGAATTTCGGTTTCACCCGCAAGTTCACTTTCCAGACGCAGCACTTCAATCCCATTGGCATCTGGGTTGGCGGCACGCTGGCGGGCATTTTGCGTCATGGAAGCAAGCCACTGGAGTTGGGAGCTTAGAAGTCCGATGGATTCGTCCGCAAGCGCCAGTTCGATGGCGTCCCGAGCAGCCATCGCGCCAACCTCAATTGCTGAAGAACGGAAATTTTCAAGCTCGGCGCGTTGTAATGCTTCTGCTTTTGAGCGAGCGGCTGCAAAAAGTCCGGGCTTTGGCAGCATCTGTTCCAAGCTCACACGAATGTCGCCATCGGCGCGGCGCTTCTCCGCATCGGCCGCCATCAAAGAAAGTCCCACCGTAGGATCATCCCATAGCCGGACACCCAGAACATCGCGATCTGCCGCGAGGCTGCGGTGTGATCCAGCGCTGGCCGCCGGGTGGTGGCTTGCAGCCTCTGACCGCAAGGATTTGAGAAATGATTCGTCAAGAAGCTGGGCCGCCTGCGCAACGAGCAAGCCGCCGGCCACGAATAAGCCCGCCAAAATTGGAGTGATTGATTTCATAAGTCATGAGAGTCATTGGATAAAATTTCCAAGCGCCCATCCGCGTCCGCGAAAGAATGCGGTGCAGATAAATGGGCGCAATACACCTGTGAAGGCGCAGACTCAGATGACAAAACAGCAGAATGCCACAGCCAGCGGCACTCCTGTAAATCCCCCAAGGGCTTTGCTTTTAGAAACGCCGACCCTCACCGGGTCTGATGGCGGCACGATCCGCGCGGCAAGACCACTTGCCTCTAGCACTCTAGAAACGAGCCACTTCAGCTCGGGCACTACAGGGATCAGCGGCGATGGCTTTTGTGCAGGATCGCTTTGTTTCGCGCAGGGACACGATTCAGCCCCCGCACAGCAGCTCATCGAATGCGACGGTGAGCTAACCGCATTCACCGCAGCTGCGGCCAAACACAGCTGTGCCTGGGAAATCTGGATGACCAGCCCCATAAACAGTGCGATGATTGCTTTCATGCCCATTGAGCTAATAGCTTAATTCCATCGGGCCAAATCTCAAGGGCTTATTTGTATTCGGCGTCCTCCCCGGTCGCAAGCGCGATGTATTCGCTCTCGCGCAGCACGCTTTCCTTGCGTTTGGTGAGCAATAGCCAGCATTCGCGGGCAGTGCCTAGCACGATGATCGCGACAAACAGCAGGAAGGTGGCCGTGACCCACGCATCGACTCGGGCATTGAATAGTGCGGTTTTGGCCGCGTCCAGAGCGGGCGCGGGCAGGCCCGCCGCGATTTTGCCTTCGAGCGTGTGGATGGCGGGGATGAATCCTGCAGAGCTGGGCGAGAAAAGCTTCAACCAACCCGCAGTGAAAGTGATGACCGTGAGGAAGATCATCGGCAGCACGGTGACCCAGCAGTAGCGGGCCTTGCCCATCTTGATCAGCACGACGGTGCCGAGGCAAAAGGCGATGACCGATAGAAGCTGGTTAGAAATCCCGAAGATCGGCCACAGGCTTTTGGCGATGCCCGCGGGATCGAGCGCGCCTTGATAGAGGAAAAATCCCCAGGCCCCCACGAGCAGGCCCGTGGCGAGAATGTTGGCGAACCACGAGCGGGTGTCGCGCAGGCGCGGAGAGAGATTGCCTAACAGATCCTGGAGGATGAAACGGCCGACGCGGGTGCCCGCATCGAGCGTGGTGAGGATGAACATCGCCTCGAACATGATCGCGAAATGATACCACAGCGACAGCGCGGTTTTGCCCGGGATGACCTTGGCAAACATCTGCGCCATGCCGACGGCAAAGGTGGGCGCACCGCCGACTTTGCCGATCATGTGCGGCTCGCCGAGATCGCGGGCCAGCTGCTGCATGTGTTCAAGGGTGACGGCATAGGCGGGGCCGTAGGAGTTGATGGTCGCAAGCTGGGCGGTGACGGCAGCGGCGTTGTTCGGATCGATCGGCGAGTTGATGGCGAAGTATTCTCCAGGCAGTAGGGCGCAGGCGGCGATGATGGCCATCAGCGAGACTAACATTTCCACGACCATCGCGCCGTAGCCGATGAGGCGGATGTCCTTTTCGCGGGCGAGCAGTTTCGGCGTGGTGCCCGAGGCGATCAGCGCGTGGAATCCGCTCACCGCTCCGCAGGCGATGGTGATACAGACGAAGGGAAAAACCGGGCCAGGCACGACGAAGCCGCCACCATTCACAAACGGCGTGATGGCGGGCATGTGTAGAGGCGGCGCGAGGATGACGATGAAAATTCCCAACACCGCCACGGTTCCCAACTTCAGAAACGTGCTGAGGTAGTCGCGCGGGGCCAGCAGCATCCAGACGGGCAGCACACTGGCGGCGAAGCCGTAAATCATGATCGCCCATGCGAGTTGGGTCGATTGCAGCGTCAGCGCAGCGGTCCACGACGGCGACAGGTATTTCCCGCCCACCACAGCGGCGCACAGACCGACGACACCGAAAACCGAAGCGGCAGTAACGCTGACTTTGCCGCTTTTAATCATCACGCCCATGATGAAGGCCAGCGGAATGGTGGCAGCGATGGTGAAAAGCCCCCACGGACTTTCGGCCAACGCCTTGACGACAACCAACCCCAGCACCGCGAGCAGGATCGTCATGATCGCTAACAGACTAACCAATGCGACGAAGCCGATGAAGGGATTGAGCTCCTCCTTGAGCATCTGGCCCAGCGATTTCCCATCCCTGCGCATCGAGGCGAAAAGCACCACCGCATCGTGAACGCCGCCGCCCAAAGTCGCGCCGACAAGAATCCACAAGGTGCCCGGCAGATAACCGAACTGCGCAGCCAACACCGGCCCCACCAGCGGCCCCGGCCCCGCGATGGCCGCGAAATGATGCCCGAAGACGACCCACTTCGGCGTAGGCACGAAGTCCTTGCCATCGCTGCGGGTGACAGCTGCAGGCGCGCGCAGGTCATCGACCGTCAGCACCTTCGCCACCAACCACGCCGAGTAAAACCGATAGGCGACAGCAAAAGTGCAAACACCCGCGATGACGAGCCACAGCGCATTGACCGGCTCGCTGCGCTGAAAGGCCATGATCGCGACCGCAGCAACCCCTAACAAGGAAACGGCGATCCAGACGACAATGCGGACGATACTTGGCATACGGATATTCAAGAGATCCAAGCGATGCCGTCGAGCCAGAAAATCCTAGCCCTAACTAGAAAACGGATTCACCAAGCCGACACCCGAGTTTTTAAAATCGGAGGTATTTCGGGTGACTACTTTGAGACCATGAGCAATGGCCGTGGCAGCGATTAGGCTGTCCTTGATCGGCATCGCTAGCCCTTGGATTTTTAGTTTTGCCAGTAAGCGAGCCCACGCCGCCGCCGCGCTCTTATCAAAATCGATCACCTCAAGCGTTTGAATAACTCGGCCAAACCATGACTCCAAGCGAGTGCGGCGGCGACTTATCGGCAAGCTCAAGATTCCAAATTCGATTTCACCCAGAATGACGGGATTGACGACAAGATCCAGCTCGTACCGTCGCAGCCATTGAACGACGCGCAGATCGGGAGCGGGCTTGGTGAGCTCACTCAGGACGTTGGTATCCACCAAATAAATCACAAGGTGTCGGTGGATTCAGGTTCGATCGGCTCGAACCAGCCCTTCTCTGGGCAAGAGAGCAGCAGATCCACTAAGCCGACGTTGTTGACAGTCTTGGTGCGACGCTTCAGCACATACTCACCCGCGTGGATGCGTTGGATCTCGAATTTATCTCCGGCCTGGATGTTGTCCTGATGCCGCAACTCGGCTGGCAGGGCCAGTTGATCGGTGGATGAAAGGACTGCCTGCATGAAACCAAATTAAGACCTGCCGGGGTGGGTGTCAAGATCGCCGAATCGGCAACACCCTGCCCGCACGTCCATTCGGAACGCGAGCGCTATTGTCGGACGTCAATAAAACCGCGGAGAATCAATCCTTATCCTTTTCGATGAACTTATCGTGTCCCGCTTTTTTTGCTTCCTTGAGCGAGTCGACGATCTTGGTGACCTCGGCGATGTTGCCGGCGATGAAGGCGTCTTCCACCTCGCAGAGCGTGATGAAAAGTTTGCCGATCATTTTGCGGTATTCTAACGCCGCTTTGACTTTATCCGGGCCGTCTGGCATCTGCTCGACCAGCTCGGGTGTCTCTGCGGCACATTTGAGTGCGGCCTGTTGGGCGGTGCGGGCTTGGGTCGCGCCCTTGACCGGATCGGTCTCGCGGCGGAAGGCCTTGAACGCATCGTTCATGGATTCCATCTGCTTGCCCAATGCGCTGTGCTCCTCAGCCTTGGCCGGCACCAGCATCAGGCCCATCGCAAAGCTTCCTATCAATAGTAAGTTTTTCATACGCCGCTGATTTCATCGGAAGCCCTGGGCTTTTCCAACCTCAAATTTTCGAAAGATTTGAACGCCAAACGCCCCGCCTTCGAGAGTCGATCTAACCCCCGTCCAAAATCCCTCTGCCTTCTCGCCTTTGCGCGAGCCCCTCTGAATTAGATCACCTCGCGCAAAGCTGCTAAGCCGCCAAGTTTTCTAGAGTCTTCAATCTGTGTAATCAGAGAAATCCGTGGTTTTCTTCCTCTTCATCCATTTCAGCTGTGGCGGCGTCCCTCCCCGAATCCACACCAAGCCAGGCCGACTGAAGTCGGTACTCCATCCGCCGCCCTCATTTTTCAAGCCGAAGCACTCGTAATTCGAGCCGGAGCACTCTTGCGGCAAGCCAATTCACTCCTAGAGATAGCGGACGCGTTCCTTTGCTTGGCGAACGTGTTCCTCCGCTAGACGAACGTGTTCCTCCGCTTGGCGAACGCGTTCCTCCGCTTAACGAACGTGTTCCTCCGCTTAACGAACGTGTTCCTCCGCTTGGCGAACGTGTTCCTCCGCTTAACGAACGTGTTCCTTCGCTTGGCGAACGTGTTCCTCTGCCAGACGAACGTGCTCTTCCATTTTTGCGGACTTTTTTCGCCTTTTTGCGGCTGAAATTCTTCAGTGCCTCATCTCTCGGCGGCCCCGAATCTTGACATCTCGTGGTAGGGACCATAGGGTGTGGTCATGAAAAAGGTTGTGAATGCCGAATCTGACGCCGTGCGTTCGAGCTTGGAACCCACTCCGGGAAACTCAACGATGGGGGATTTTATCGTGATGGCCCACCCCATGCACCTCAGGGCCAAATTCGCCGATAGGAGCTTTAACTCATTGCTCGATGAACTGGACATGGATGACTACATCGAAAAGGAGAGCAAGGATCGTCGCACGGAATCGCTCGCATGATCATTCCCGACGTCAATCTGTTGCTCTATGCTTACGATTCCAGTTCACCTCATCATGGTGCTGCCGCGAAGTGGTGGAAGGGCTGCCTAACAGGCAACGATAGGGTTGGGTTGGCGGCATCCGTCATTTTTGGATTTGTGCGAATCAGCACCCATTCACGGATTTTTCAATATCCACTCACTCTTGCGGATGCTGCGGTTCGCGTGGAATCGTGGATGATGAGGCCCCAAGTCCGGGTGATCGAGCACTCGTCCCGTCATGTCGCCGATGTGCTCGAATTATTAGAGGAAACGGGCACTGCGGGTAACCTCACCACCGATGCTCAAATCGCCGCGCTTGCCCGGCAGGAAAATGGGGTCGTTCACAGTCATGACAATGACTTCAAGCGCTTTATCGGTATCCGCTGGCATGATCCGCTCACAGGGATAAGCAACGCCACTTGATTCAAGGTCCGCCCGCCATCAGTAGCCGATGATCAGCACCGTTGCCTTCTTCACGTCGTCCACCACGGCCTCGAATTTCTGATCGTTCGTCTTTGCGTCGATCAGTCCCCCGCTCACTTCAGGAACGGCTTCGAGGAAACTGAGCAGGTAGCTGCTCTTGATCGCATAGTTCACGCTTTGCGCCAAGGTGCCAGAGCTCTCCAGCGCCGCCTTTTGGCTCAACTGCGCGGAAACGACTCCGACGACGTTGCCACGCTCATCGACCAGCGCACCACCCGAATTGCCGGGCTGGACGGGCACGCTGATTTGGAACTGTTTCACGTCGTCTTGAATCCCCGCGAGACTCGAAATATCGCCCTTGGAAAGTTTTGGCTCAAAACCTTGCAGACCGACGTTAGGAAAACCCACGGTGGCCACCGTCGATCCCAAGCGCGAGTTGCGGCTGCTTACGACCGGCAAGACATCGAAGGTTCCAGTCACCTTGAGCAGCGCCAAATCCGAGGCGGCATCCGTGCGAACGACCACCGCATCCAGCAATCCAGAGGCAGTCTGAACGCGCACCTTGTCGCTGTCCTTCACGACGTGGTGGTTGGTCACCAGATAGCCGTTTGGCGTGATCAGGAATCCCGTGCCTGTAAACCTCGGTTGATCCATCTCCTTCTGCGTTGTTTGGGGATCATCTGGGGAATCCTCTTGCTTGGCGAGCTTTGGCTTCCACTCTCGCGCGAGATACTGGCCCTCCGCGCGCTGTGCAGGCGATAGTTTTTGCTCTAAACTTGAGACCGATACCTTCCCGCCTGAGACCGATAACTTCCCCCCTTTACTCTCTAGACTCATAATTCTGATAGAGTCCACTTTTCCATTATACCCTTTTGCCGCCGCGAGAAGACACCATTTATAAGCCTCAATTTCGTCCATCATCACACCTAGGCCCTTGTCGTAGCAGACTCCGAGATTGTATTGTGCTTCAGCATCACCTTGCTCTGCGGCTTTGCGATACCACTTCACCGCCTCGGTGTCGCCTTTCACCACGCCTTCACCATTCTCATAACATTGCCCTAGTTTGCATTGTGCACTAGCATCACCCTGATCGGCGGCCTTGCGATACCACTTCGCC
>CAJXYV010000086.1 GCA_913063525.1 uncultured Verrucomicrobiota bacterium | reverse complement strand
TCCTGATCGGGTTTTCCGTCGCCACCCTGTTTCGCCAATCCAGCGCGATCGAAAAGTTCACTGCCGAAAAGCCGGTCCCGATCGAGGTTTCATCGATCGAGAACCAAGAAGTCGCTCTCAACTCACTGGCCGAACGACTCGAAGCCTTTCGCCAGCAACTCCTCGGCAACAACGAAACCTCGCTCTCACTCACTGCTGAGGAGCTGAACCTGGCGATCGCCACCTATGATCCCTTCAAGAACCTGCGCGGCACCTTCCGCGTCGTCAGCATCGAAGGCGACACCCTACGCATCGCCGTTTCATTTAAGCTCAACGGCAGACCCCGCCTCGGCCGCAAAGGCGAACCGAACTGGATTGCCTCCGACACACGTTACCTCAACGCCACCCTCGTCGCCCGGCCGCAACTGCTGAAACACGAGATCGTTCTCGATGTCGAACGCATCGAAGTCCCCGGCGTCACGGTTCCCCAAGGTTTCATCGGCCTGTTTTCGCCCTACCGCATCATGGAATGCTACCTGACCGATCCCGTGCTCGGCCCCGCCATGGCCAAGTTCACCCGCGTCGAAGTCAAAGACGGCAAAATCGTTCTGACCCGCAAGCCCAACGAAGTCCCTGCCGACCACGTCAGCAACGCCCAAGTCGATTCCGCCAGCAGCCGACTTTTCACCGTGTTAGGCATCGCCGCCGTAATCTTCCTCGCTTTTGCCGGTGTGATCGTGTTGATTGGAGTCCGCGCAAAGGCCCGGAAGGCCCGCGAAAACTCCCCCGATGCTTGAAGACGATTACACCTACGTCATCCGCAAAGCCCTGCGCGGCTGCGGATTGACACACGCAGACGCCGCCCGGCAGGCGGGACTCCCCGCGGATGAAGTCCTCGCCTTTGCCGACGGCGAATTTTCAGCCGAGACCGCAAGCCGCCTCGCCCCGGTGCTCCGGTTGAAAGCCGACGCGCTGGCCCACCACCCCGACTACCTGCCCCGGCCGCTGGCCTTGCCGAACATCCATCGGCTCGATTTCGCGTTTGACGACGAGCGGGTCAACGCGTGGCTGATCTGGACCGAGGATGCCGCGATTTTATTCGACACCGGCTACGAACCCAAGGCCTGCACCGCCGCGCTCGACCAACTCCAAGCGCCTGACCCCGACGAGGTATTCATCACCCACGCGCACCGCGACCATGTCGGTGGTATTTCCGCCCTGATCGGCCGCGGTTGCCGCATCCACGGCAACCGCATCGACAATGCCCGCCCCATGAAACCCGGCGATGCGATCCGCTGCGGCTCGCTGACCGTGCGCGCCTGCGATTTATCCGGCCACGCCAACCCCGCGCTCGGCTTCCACATCGACGGACTCGCGCAGCCCGTTCTGGTCACGGGCGATGCCTTGTTCGCAGGCTCCATGGGCGGCTGCGCCACACCGGCCATCTACCAGCACGCGCTGCAAACGCTGGGAAAAGTACTGACTCCCCTGCCCGACTCGACCGTTCTCCTCCCCGGCCACGGCCCCGCCACCACTTTCGGCGAAGAACGGCGGAACAACCCGTTTTTGTAAGGGGGGTCGACCTTCGGTCGACGCGGGTGGGCCGAAGATCCACCCTCCTTACTTCCGCTCCAGATATTTCCTGGAGCCCAGCACGTACTTTTCCGCCCAGCCCTTGACCTTGGCTTGTTCCTCCAACGACAGCGTGCGCGCCACTTTTCCCGGCGAACCAAGCACCAACGAACCCGGCGGAATGATCGTCCCGCCCGTCACCAGTGCCCCCGCGCCGATGATCGAACGCTCTCCGATCACCGCCCCATCCAGCACGATCGCCCCCATGCCAATCAGCACCTCGTCCTTCACGGTGCAGGCGTGCAAAATCGCCGAGTGCCCGACCGTCACCAGCTCGCCGATGTAGCAGCCGTAATCATCCGCAAGGTGGATCACCACATTATCCTGCACATTCGACCTTGGGCCGATCACGATCTCATTGATGTCACCGCGCAGCGTCGCGTGGTACCAGATGCTCGATTCCTCGTGCAGCGTCACCCGCCCGATGACATCCGCGCTCGCGGCAATGAACGCGCTTGGATGAATGGATGGAGCAAACCCAGCAAATGTCTCAATGGCCATGCCCCAACCTAGCGGAACCCGCCCGCCACCGCAAGCCGGCTGACCATCACGCCTCCATCAATGCCACCGGATATTTGAGGCAAAGCCGATCCGCAGTGACAAAAGTCAGAGCTTCGCCATGTGCTTGGGCAAGTAGGAGGCGGTCAAATGGATCGGTATGGATAGCGGGAAGGTGCTTAATTCCAATCGTGTGATGCCAACTCACCGGCAATTCGATAAAATTCTCGGCGATGAGCGCTTCCATAAAATCATCTGGCAAGACGAGCTTTCCCTTTTCCACTTTCAGATTCAGCTCCCACAGAGTCGCGGCGCTGAAAAACACGTCGTTTTGCGGAGCAATAATCGACTGCAGAGTGGAGGAGCGGAGACGATCGGGCCATGTCATCGCCCACAGGACGACATGAGAATCCAGTAAAAGCCTCATGATTTGAGGTGTGGCGCAATCGCCGCCGATCGGACCTCAGTTGACGGGTGATCGAGCGGCTCATCAATACTGACCGCCATTTCCAAGTCCGGCTCCCAGCAATCTGCCGATTCCATGACCCTGCCGGTCAACAGACCCAGCTTACGGGGAGAGCGCTTCGCTTCGTAGGGGACCAAACGCGCAACTGGCGAACCCGCTTTGGCAATGACGATGTCCTCGCCAGCAGCTGCTTGATCGAGAAGCCGAGACAAATGCGTCTTCGCCTCGTGTGTGTTTACCAAGATCATGCTGTTAAGCTTAGTCTATTCATCGATTTCCGCCAGCGTTTTCGATGAAGCAGCACGGAATAGAACGATAAGATTTTTCGGGTGACGCATCAGATCAACTCGCGGGCGAGCGCGGCGGCACCGATGATCCCCGCCTCGTGGCCGAACGCGGCGGGCAGCAGCATCAGGTGGTCTTTGAACGGTGCGGAAAGCTGGACGAAAAGATGTTCTTTGAATGGTTTGAAGAGAAGTTCTCCCGCGCGGGCAACTCCGCCGCCGATGACGATCGCTTCGGGGTTGAGCAGCCAGCAGCAGTTCATAACGGAGGTAGCCAGCATTCTGCCGACCGATTCCCACTGGGCCAGCGCGATGGGATCGCCATGATAGGCGGCAGCAGCCAGGGCCGCCGGCGCGCAATCTTCGAGCGATTTCTGGATGCCGGCGGCGACGTAGGCCTCGTGCGCGGCCGCGGTGATTTCACTATTGCCGACGTATTTTTCCAGCGCACCGCGGTTGCCATAGTGTCCGGCGCGGCCTTGGTAGTCGATGGAGGTTTGGCCGACTTCGCCTGCGCCGTGGCGCGCGCCGCGAATCATCTGACCGTTGGCAATGATCGCCCCGCCGACACCGGTACCCAGCGTGATAAAGACCACGTGCTGAAACCCGCGGCCTGAGCCACACTTCCACTCGGCAAAGGCCATGCAGTTCGCATCATTATCGACAACGACCGGCAAGCCGATCTTCTCCTGGAGAATCGTCTTGAGCGGTACGGATTCCCAATCTCTAACGTTCGTTAGATTATAGACCAATCCTTTTTCAAAATTGACGAAGCCCGGCATGCCCACGCCGATGGCGGCAATGTTGGGATGGCGCGTCCGCAACTCTTCCACCACGCGGACCATCGCCTCGATCAGTTCCCCGTGCCCCGCATACTCTTGGGTGGCGATGGGCGGGGCTTGATCGATGATATGGCTTTGGAAAACCACGGCGATCTTCACCGTGGTCCCACCAAAATCAATGCCGATGGTTAGAGGGCTGTCTTTCATAACGGGACTTCGGTTATCAGTTCCCGTTCCAAAGGCACAGCTTTTTCGTGGGTTCGCACGATCAAAATACGCGGGCGGCCACCTGCCGCAGCCCGTCGAGGGTGATATCCGGATCGATCACATCAATCTCAGGCACGCCGTGGGCGATCAGGGCGGCATCGCCACCCGTGGCGATGATCCGCGGCTTGCCTGGCAGCTCGCTGCAAATCCGCGCAATGATTTCCTTCACCAGCCCGCGATAGCCGAAAACCGCGCCGACCTGCATGGCTTGGACGGTCGATTTGCCGATCGCGGAGGCAGGCTCAGCCAGCTCGACCTCGGGCAGCAGGGCGGTTTTGCGGGTGAGATAACCGGACATCGCGCCCAGTCCCGGGGCAATGACCCCGCCGCAATAAGCGGGCGCGGCAGAGATGACATCGAAGGTGACCGCCGTACCAAAATCGATGATGATCGCGGGAACCCCATGGCGGGAAAGTACGCCTGCGGAATTTGCCAAGCGATCCGCGCCGATCTGCGTGGGCTGCGGGTAGTCGAGCTCCATCCCTAACGGACTCTGGGCGGTCAGGAAATGCACCGGCCATTTACCCGCGAAGTAGTCTGTGAGAATCGCCGCCTTTTCGGGGACGACGGAGCAAATGATGACCGCCCCGAAATCCACCCCGGCTAACAGCCGGGCCAGCGACTCGGGCGAGATGTCCGGTGTGGATAGAACTCCGGACCACGGCAGGAGGCGCGCGGCATCGCCAAGGGCGAATTTCGTCCGCGTGTTGGAATTGTCGATCAGTAGCCAGGCCATGCTGTTACCATGAATGGGTGGTGAAGTTTTTGGAAGCGGGGGTTTGCAGCGCAGGAATCCCTTGAGTGGATTTGACGGAGAGCGTCCCGTCATTCAATTGCAGCACCAGGGGCCCGGCAAGATCCGCCGCTTCGAGCCAGAACTTGAACCAGATGTCCGTGGGCGATTGCCCATTCACCCCGGCAAAGGCCGTATCCGCGGGCTCGTGTTTCGCGCCAGCGGCAGTGGCTAGATAAACGGGCTTTTGCAGATCGTGGCTCATTCCCGGATTCACCTTCAAGTGCACATTGACCCAGTAAAACGATTGATCGCGGGTCACCAAGGTTTCCACCACCTGACAGCGCGCCGCAGGATCGGGCTGCTGAGCGTAGGGCCGGAACCAACTCCAAACCGCAAAGGCCGCCGCGAGCAGCAGGCCAGCCACAAGCGCATATCGTAAAATCGGACGCATCACAGAGAAAGAGGAACCCGCAAAGGGCCGCGCGGCAAACGAAAAACGGGCGGACCGTTGCCGGCCCGCCCGCAGGAGGTATTTTCGAATTGAGACCGATCAGAAGTCGTAGCCTTCTTCGCCGTGGTCACTGATGTCGAGACCCATGGTCTCGGCTTCAGGTGTTGGGCGAAGGCCGATCACTGCTTTGACGATCATGGCGATGACGACTGTTCCAACAATCGAGATGACCAAGGTGATGCCAACGGCCATCAGCTGTTGGCCCAGGAGGCCGCCATTGGCAACCAGTTTGGCCAGACCGTTGGTGGCGGCGTAGGTGTTCACCTCGGTGAGGTTGCCGTTCACCGAACTGGTGGCCAGGACCCCCGTCAAGATCGCTCCCAGCGTACCGCCGACGGCGTGAACTCCGAAGGTGTCGAGCGCATCGTCATAACCGACAGCTCCCTTGACGTACATCACGAAGATGTAAGGGACGATGGCGGCGAGTACGCCGATGATCATCGCGCCAGTGGCATCCACAAATCCGCAAGCAGGGGTGATGACAACCAGACCGGCAACCACACCCGAGCACATGCCGAGGATGGAGGCGTGACCCTTGAGAACCTTTTCCATGATGGCCCAGACAAAGCCAGCGGTGGCTGCAGCCAGGGTGGTGGTCATGAAGGCATTGGCGGAAATCCCGTCAGCTGCGAGCGAGGAACCGGCGTTGAATCCGTACCAACCCACCCAGAGCATCCCGGTGCCAACCATGCAGAGAACCATGCTGTGGGGCGACATCTTCTCCTTGCCGAAATTCAGGCGCTTGCCGAGGATGATGCAGAGCACCAGAGCGCTCCAACCTGAGGTCATGTGAACCACGGTACCACCCGCGAAGTCGATGGCGGCGATTTTAGCGGCACCGTTCCAGACACCGTTCATCAGGCCGGTCACGCCCCAGACCATGTGGGCCATCGGGATGTAGATCGCGAACATCCAGATCGCGATGAACAGCATGATGGCGCTGAACTTCATGCGCTCGGCAATGGCTCCAATGATCAGAGCCGGGGTGATGATGGCGAACATCAACTGATACATCGCGAAGACGTTTTGTGAAACCCAAGCACAGTAGTCGGTGTTGGGAGCACTGGTCACGCCCTTGAGGAAGAAGAATTCCGTACCGCCCAAGAAGGGTGAGTCAAAGCTCTTGCCGAAGACCAAGCTGTAACCGACCGCCCACCAAATCACGGTGACCATGCCCGCACAGCCGAGACACTGGGCCAGCACGCTGAGAACATTTTTCTTCCGAACCAGACCGCCATAGAAAAGAGCGAGACCCGGCAGAGTCATGAAAAGCACGAGTGCCGCACAGGTCATCAACCAGCCATTGTGGCCGGGACCGGGCACACTGGCGATTTTCGAACCCCACTTCACATCGCCCGCAACACCCGGCGCCATGTTTTGGAAGTATTGCTCGAGGTCGGCCACCCGTTGCTCAACGGTGGGATCGGGAAGCACCGCCGGCGCGGAAACAGCAGCCGCTGGCGGGGCTGCGGCATCCTCCGCATGGGCGGTGAATGACATGGGAATCGCGATGAACGCGATGGCGGCAGCCGTTAGGGCTCTTACTTTATTGAGATGTCGACTGGTCATAAGGGTCAGGGTTAATCGGTTAATGGATTGCTTTGTCCCGACGATTCCAAATCCTCGAGGGTTGCGAAACCCACCTAGCAACCACCGTGCCAAGATGTCGATCCAAGTGGATTTAGCGCGCAATCCCCTTTAGAATGCTCGAAATTTAGACGATCCTGAATTCACTGCTTGCCACCGTGCGATTCACGTTCTAACCAATGCGTGTGGAGCAAGCTATTCTCCGCCAAATAATTCTGGACAATCCGTTAGGATGGGTTAAATATCAATCCCGACGGGGCGCTCTCAGTTGTCACCTGGCATCAGTTAGCTAACTCCGACTCGCTCCTCACTGCTCCGACAACCGGTTCAGCAAGGACGCAAGCAGCAACCGAAAACCAAAAAAAATACGATGCAAAACTACTCCAAAATGATTGGCGCCTTGGCCGCTGCCTCCGCCCTTGTGGCCGGCAATGCTAACGCAGAAGTCGAATATCAACTGCACACCGGCTACTCCAGCGAGTACCTGTTCCGCGGCACATATCAAGGCACCGACCTCGTCGAAGCCGGTGTCGATGCTTCCACCAAGTGGAATGACCTCACGCTGAGTGCCGGCCTCTGGCACGGCACAGTAAATCAACAAAAGTCACTTGCTCCAAGTCTTAAAGAGTTGGACGTCTATGGTGCAATCTCGAAAGATCTTGGTTTTGCCACTGCCTCCGTAGGCTACATCGCCTACACCTATCCAGGTCTTTCGGATGTTAACTCACAGGAAATTTCCTTGGGTCTGTCCCGTGATCTCGGCTTCGCCCAAGCTTCACTTACCTACTTCGGAACCACCGCATCTAGCGAGATTTCTGGCAATAACGATGGCTACTCCGAACTCGCGCTCAGCCGTAGCTTTGAGCTCAGCCCATGCCTTAACCTCAACGTGGCCTCCAACATCGGTTACCTCGTAGAGCAAGGCCAAGCCACCGCCTGGACTACCAAGGTCGCACTCGACTACGGCTTCGCAGAACACGCCAAGCTGTCCCCGTTCGTGACCTACTCAGTTGCTCTAAGCGACGACAATGACACTATCTACAACCGCTCCGAAAACGAGTTCGTTGCAGGTTCGATGCTCAGCGTCAGCTTCTAAACCGACTCTGGTTCATTTGAATTGAATCATTCCAAGGGCGGTCGCGCGAGCGGCCGCCCTTTTTTATTCCATTGGATTTCGACTTGGAAAACTGGTGTTTCTCGCGAAAACTTTGCCCATGCTTCTCGGCCTCGACTCTTCGACCCAATCCCTCACCGCCGTCTTGATTGACCCCGCAGCGGGCCGGATCACCTACCAACTCTCCGTCAATTTCGGCAGCGATCTGCCGCACTACACATCGCCCAGCGGCTTCATTCCCGGCGAGAAGAACGGCGAAGTCCACGCCAATCCCCGGATGTGGCTGGAGGCGCTCGATTTGCTATTCAGCCGCCTGGCAACTGCAACGGATCTATCCAAAGTCACCGCCATCGCGGGATCCGGCCAACAACACGGCTCAGTCTATCTGGACGCCACTTTCGATCGCCGCCTTGCAGGGCTCGATCCTGCCAGCGATCTAGTCACCCAGTTGTCCCCGGCCCTCACCCGCGCGACTTCACCGATCTGGATGGATACCTCGACTGGATCGCAGTGCGCAGAAATCACGACCGCGGTCGGCGGCCCCGCCGAAGTTTGCCGCCGCAGCGGATCCATCACCATCGAGCGCTTCACCGGCCCGCAGATCCGCCGCTTTTATCAAACTGATCCCGCCGCCTACCAGCGCACCCAGTGCATCCACCTCGTCAGCTCCTTTCTCGCCTCGGTGCTCGCGGGCAAATCCGTGCCGATCGATTTTGGCGATGGCGCGGGCATGAATCTGCTCAACCTTGCCCAGCTCGACTGGGACGCCGATCTTCTGAATGCAACCGCGCCGAATCTCGGCGACAAGCTGCTAACCCCGGCAGCTGCAACCACAGTCCAAGGCAACATCGCCACCTATTTTGTCGAAAAATACGGCTTTTCAAAAACCTGCCGCAGCGCGCTTTTCACCGGAGATAACCCCGCCTCCCTCGTTGGCATGGGCGCGACTACACCCGGCAATGTGGTGATTTCCCTCGGCACCAGCGACACCTTCTTCGCCGCCATGCCGGGCCCGAAGACCGATCCTAACGGCTATGGCCACGTCTTCGGAAATCCCGCAGGCGGATTCATGTCGCTGATCTGCTTCCGCAACGGCTCCCTAGCCCGCGAAGCACTGCGCGACCAGCTCGGACTCGACTGGTCGGCGTTCGATCGCGACGCCCTCGCCCAGACGCGGACCGAGGCCGGAGCCAATCTGATGCTGCCATTCTTCGGACCGGAGATCACCCCGCGCCACGATTTCACCGGACCTGTAATGCTAGGCTCTACCACCGATCCCGCACTGCAAGTGCGCGCATTGTTAGAGGGCCAATTCCTCAACATGCGCCTCCACTCGCAATGGATGGGCGTCAAAACCGAACGCATCCGCCTCACCGGCGGGGCCGCAAAAAACGACGGCATCGCCCAACTCGTCGCCGACATTTTCCAGGCACCCGTCGAGCGCCTCGATGTCATCAACTCCGCAGCCCTTGGCGCGGCACTGATCGCCGCAGCGGCAGAAGGTCATGATTTAGCGGAGCTTCAGGAAACCTTCTGCAAGGCGGAACCCGGCTCTTCGCTCCAGCCCGATCCCGCACTCGCTCATATCTACGACGATGCCCTCGCCCGCTTCCAAACGCTGCTCGACGCCCATCGCTGAGAGGAATTCATCCGAAAGTTTGACCAATCCCGATCGCCCGCCTAGTTTCGCGGCGAGATGACAATTGACCCATACGCGAACCGATTTGTGTGCGACCTCGTGGCCTACGAGCCCGGGAAACCGATTGACGAAACCGCCCGCGAGCTCGGGCTGGATCCATCCCAGATCGTCAAGGTCGCTTCGAACGAAAACCCGCTAGGCCCATCGCCGCTGGCGAAGATCGCGATGCGCGAGGCGCTCGAAGAATCCCATATCTATCCGGACGGTGGCGGCTACCGGCTGCGCAGCGCGATCGCCGAGTCCTTCGGCATGGACATCGGCAATGTCGTGCTGGGCAATGGCTCTAACGAAATCATCGAGCTGCTCTGCCACACGTTTTTGAATCGCGATGCGGAGCTGATCGCCGCAAAACACGCCTTCGTGGTTTACAAACTGATGGCCACGCTCTTCGGCGCCAAGTATGTCGAAGTGACCGACCCCGGCTTTGTCCACGACCTCGACGCGATGGCCGATGCGATCACCGAAAACACTCGCCTGGTCTTCATCGCCAACCCGAACAACCCGACCGGCACCATGGTCAACCAAGAGGCAATCGACCGCTTTATGGCGCGTGTGCCCGAGCATGTTGTCGTGGTCTTTGACGAGGCGTACTACGAGTTCCCCGACTCGCCACCAGACACGCTCAAGTACATCAGCGAGGGCAAAAACGTCTGCGTGCTACGGACTTTCTCAAAGATCCATGGTCTCGCCGCGCTGCGTGTCGGTTACGGTCTCGCCTCGAAGAACGTCGCCAATCTCCTGCAAAAGGCGAGGCAACCATTCAATGTGAATGCCATCGCCCAAGCCGGTGCGCTGGCTGCGCTGGCCGATGCTGAACACATCGCAAAAACCCGCGCCGTCAACAGCGCCGGCATGGCGTTTTACGAAGCCGCTCTATCCGCTAGAGGCCTCGAATACGTGCCGAGTTATGCCAATTTTCTGCTGATCAAAGTCGGCGAAGGCGACCAAGTGTTCCGCGACATGCTCAAACAAGGCGTGATCGTCCGCGCGATGAGCAGCTACAAACTGCCCGACTGGGTCCGCATTTCCATCGGCACCGAGCCGCAGAACCACCGCTGCATCGAAGTGCTCGACTCCGTGCTGTCCGCGCGGGCCTGACCCATTCGGATGAACGCACTCCCTGATCCGCACCGCACGACGATTGCCGCCATCGCCACCCCGCCCGGGATGGGCGCGGTTTCGTTGCTGCGGATTTCGGGGCCGAATGCCATCGCGGTGGCCGACGCGGCGACAGGAGGACAAGCGAGTCCCCTATCGCCCCGCACGTCCCACTACTGCCGCATCAAGGATACTAACGGACAGATCCTCGACGACGGTTTGCTAACGGTTTTCCGAGGCAACAGCAGTTACACCGGCGAGGACAGTATCGAGTTCACCGGCCACGGCGGCGTGCTGGTGACCCGCGAAGTGTTAGGACGCTTCCTCGAATGTGGTGCCATCGCCGCCGGGCCCGGCGAATTCACCCAGCGCGCGTTCCTCAATGGCAAACTCGACCTCACGCAGGCCGAGGGCGTCATGGATCTGATCTCCGCGCAAACCCGCCTCTCGCTGCGGGCCGCCCGCAGCCAGTTAGAAGGCACCTTGGGAAGGCGGACGACCGAGGCCCGCGATCAATTGTTAGAAACCCTCGCGCACCTCGAAGCGTGGATCGACTTTCCCGAGGAGGACATCGACCCGCAGACCGGCGTCCTGCTGCGCGGGCGCGTTCGTTCGGTGCTCGACGTTGTCGATTCGCTGCTCGCCACCGCCGACCAAGGGCGCGTGCTGCGCGAAGGGGTGAGAACCGTGATCTTCGGCGAGCCGAACGTTGGTAAATCCAGCCTACTCAATCGCCTGTTAGGATTCGAGCGTGCCATCGTCAGCGACATCGCCGGCACCACCCGCGACACCATCGAGGAAGTGGTCAACCTGCACGGCATCCCGCTGCGGCTCGTCGATACGGCGGGTGTTCGCGTGGCCTCCGACCGCATCGAGGCGGAAGGCATCCAGCGCACGGTCCGGCAGATCGAAGCCGCCGACCTGCTGCTAGAAATCGCCGACGCCAGCCAACCGCGCCCGACCGACGCAATTCTTCCGGCCAGCGACATCAAGCGCCTGCAGGTGCTGAACAAAACCGACCTCGGCGAACATCCGTCGTGGGCAGGAGTCGAAGCCGTGCGCCTGTCCTGCACCAGCGGCGAGGGTTTTGACCTGCTTTCCGACGCCATCCGCGACGCGCTGCATTTTAGCGAAGCCGACTGGGGCGAACACGCCGTGGCCATCAACGCCCGCCATCAGGCCAGCCTGCAACTCGCCCGCACCGCGCTGCTCGCCGCGCTGGAACTGCTGGACGACCTCTCCAACGACACCGAACTCGCCGCGATCGATCTGCGCGAAGCCCTAGACGCGCTCGGCGAAATCCCCGGCCGCGTCGATACCGAGGACCTGCTCGGCGTGATATTCAGCAGTTTCTGCATCGGCAAATAAGCCCGAAGATGCCTTTGGGCGCGCGTCACCCCCTTCGGTTGACACGTCAACACCTTCCGTTCGAGCGTCAACCCCTTCGGTTGACGCGTCAACACCTCCCGTTCGAGCGTCAACACCTTCGGTTGACGCGTCAACACCTCCTGTTCGAGCGTCAACACCTTCGGTTGACGCGTCAACCGGTCCTTGGCACGCGTTGCAGAAGTGATCAATCTTCCGCCAAACGTAGGATCCGCGCCTGGTCGAAATCAAACGCAGTCAGCTCCAACACCAGGCGCTGGCCGACCTCGAAGGTCGCTTTCGCCTCGGTCAGTTGCTTGGAAAGGTGGGCGAGGACCTGCTTGCCGTTGGGCATGGCGACCCGATAGAGAACGGGGTTGAGATTCTCCAAAATCGTCCCGACGGCGTGAATCGTGGCATCTGGCATGGCGTGGGCAGAGTTTCACCCCAAAACCGACCGGAGGACAAGCACCTCTCGCCAAAATACGGTGCGACAATTCTCGCGCGAGAATTGATGACCTTGCTTGACGGAAAGCGCAGGAAGATCATCATCCTGCACGAGGTCA
>CAJXYV010000085.1 GCA_913063525.1 uncultured Verrucomicrobiota bacterium | reverse complement strand
GACCGACTTCGATCGAGCGGGTCAATATGACCCCGTCCACAGGCGAACGAATCTGCGTTTTGGAAAGATCGCGCTCCGTCGATTTCAGATCCGCCTCGGCTTGAGCAACCGAGGCATTGGCGCTTTCCAGATCCGCCTTAGCCCGCTCCACGGAGGCGACTGATGCGGCCATGTCTGCTTTCGAGGGCGTCTTGCCTCCGCTGATGCGATGAAGTTCCTGAAATCGATCGAGGGAAGCGGAGTTTTCCAGTAGGGTGGCCTGGACCTGGCCGACCTTGGCCTTGGCCGCTAACAGTACCGCGCGGTTGCGTTCAGTTTGTTGGGTTAGCTTTGCGGTGTCGAGCTGGGCGATGGGCTCGCCCTTTTTTACAACGTCGTTGATATCCACGTAAACTTCCGAGACGGTTCCCGAAAGTTCACTGCCAACGGTGACTTGGTTCGTCGGCGCGAGATTACCGGTGGCTGTGATGATGATGGAAAGATCCCCGCGCGTGAGATTCTGTGCATTATAAACGGGGCCAGTATCTTTGTCGGCTTGCTGTTGGTAATACCAGTAAGCGCCTCCGATGAGGACAAGCACCACAATCCCGATGAGCCGTTTGAGCAAGGGATGATCTGGACGCGCCTTGGAGATGATTTCGGCGAGTTCCTTGCCGGATGCTTCTTTATTCATGAGCTAAGATTGAAGGGGGTGTATTAGGACCAGCCGCCACCGAGGGCTTTGTAAAGCTGGATGTATGCGATCGTCCGGTTGGCCCGGACATTGAAAAGGCTGCCTTCCAGGCCCAGCAGCGAACGCTGGGCATCCAGCACCGTTGAAATATCGGTGACGCCAGCTTGGTAACGTTGCTGTGCAAGTTCTGCGGCTTCGCGGGCTGCGGCGGTGGCTTTTTCCAAAATCGCCAGCCTCTCCGTCGTGCTGCGGCAGGCGATGAGCGAATCCTCCACCTCGGAAAGCGCCGTTAGAATTGTGCCGCGGTAGGTTTGGAAGGTTTGCTCTTCCACGGCATTCAGCGCTTTAATGTTAGAACGAATGCGGCCCGCGTCGAAGATCGGCCCGGATAGCCCGGCGATGATGCCTGCGCTGGCAGTTTCGGGATTAAACAATTTCCCCACCGTCGGCGCAGTCACGCCGAGCGTGCCCGTGAGATTGAGGGACGGAAAACGCTCGGCAGCGGCGGAGCGGGTACTGGCAGCGGCCGCCAGCATTTGGTAACCCGCCACGCGGACATCGGGACGTTGGCGCAGCGTGTCGGCCGGAATCCCGATAGAGAGACTGTTGGCCGGATTCGGGATCGTCTTTTTACCCGATGATAGAATCCCATCCAGACTGCCGGGCGTCTGGCCTGCTAACAGGGCGAGAAGATTGTGGGTTTGCGCGATGGATTGTTCCAGCGCAGGGATGCCCGCCCGTGCTTGCTCCAGACTGCTCAGCGCCTGGTTTGCTTCCAGAGCATCCGCCTCGCCCGCTCGGGCGCGCCAACTGGCAAGTTTGGAGGTTTCCTCGCGTGTCTTGACGGTGCGGCGCAGCACTTCCAGCGCCGCCTCGTCCACCCGTAAATTGGTGTAAGCAATGGCGATTTCCGATGCGAGGGATGCCTGAACCGAGCAGAAATTTTCTTCCGTCGCACCCACCTGGGCGGCTGCGTTTTCCACTGCGCTGCGATTTTTGCCAAAAAGATCCACCTCCCACGAGGCCCTGAGGCCGGCCGCATAAAACGTATCAGCACTCCACGCGCTGCCCTGAGTTTTTGAAGTATTAGAATTCGCCGCAGTCGATCCACTCAGCGAGGGAAACAGCGCGGCCACAGCTCCACCGCGACGAGCCTGAGACTCCTTAATGCGGGCCGAGGCAGACGCCATGCTGGGGCTGTTTTTGAAAGCATCTGCGATGATGCGGCTGAGCGCGGGATCGTTAAAGCGACTCCACCAGCGCGAGAGATCCTGTGCCGGAGACGCCACGGGGAATCCTGCCGCATTTTTCCAAGCAGCAGGCAGCGAGATCCGCCGATGCTTAAACATCGAATCGGCACCACAACCGCAAACTCCGAGGAGGGCGATGCTGGAAATAAATAGAAAATGGACGGATTTCATTGAGAAACTGGCGGCACCCTAGCCACATTCACCTCTAGGGAAAGGTGAAGTTTGGAAAATATTCCCCAGCCAAGGCAATGCCAGATACATCGCTATCACCTGCTAGCTTTCACGAAACACGAAAAAATTTCCAGCATCTCGCAGCAGGCGGCTTTAGAAGTCCAAGTAGATCTCCGTCCTGCGGTTGGCGCGGCGGCCTTCGGGGCTATCCACCCCGGCTTCGGTCACGTTCGGGCGGCGGGGCTGGCTATCACCCTTGGCAACGGCCACGATCTGGCTCGCTGCCACACCCACTTGGATCAGGTAATCGCGGACGACATCAGCGCGGCGCGAGGAAAGGCCATTGTTATAGTCCTTCGTGCCGAGTGCGTCCGTGTGGCCGCTGAGGGTGATTTTTTTGCCGGGATCCGAGCGCAAGATCAGACTCACAATCTCTAACTGCCGGCGCGTGCGAGGGTGCATTTCATCTTCGTCAAACTCGAAGTAGAGCGCGAGCGTGTCGCCGCCGTTCGGATTCTTCACCAGCGGCGAATAGTATAAATCTCCATTCGCCACGCGGCTGGCATAGTCGGCTAGCAGCTGGTCCAAATTGATCTCGGAAATGATCCACGGAGATGACGCCGGAGCCCGTTTCAGCGTGATCGCAAACTGGGCGCTTTGCTTGCCATCGCGGGATTCCACGTTGGCAAGATAGCCAGCGGTGTCTTCGCGCTGAAACATCGATCGCAACGGCTTCGTCTTGCGCTGGCGGTAGTCGCCCTCTTCAAAAAGAATGCACAACCCGGCGATTTTGGCGTCAGAGACCGTTGCGGGGTTCACGAATGCTCGTGCCACTTGGAAGTTCTGTTTGAGCAAGGATTGCAAAAACGCATCCGCCACCCCGAGTGAGTCCATCTCCATCACGGCCGCGCATTCCTCCTGAAAATCCCGTGGCAGAGTCATCTTCTCCACCTTCCACTTGCCATTGGCACGGAGCAGATCGAGAGAAATGCCATCGCTGCCCTCCAGCTCGATCGACCAACGGGAGCGCACGCTCAACTCCGATTCACCCACTTCGCGAACTCCGTCGGGCTGACGCACCCGCAGTGGGGAAGCGAAAAGCGTCTTCAGCCGCGCAAACGCTTGCGAGTCCAGCGCCTCCTTGCCGATCAAGGTCCCAAACGCCGCCAGATCACGCGCTTCGAAAGCCTTGGCGATTCGCGCCACCAGCTCTCCGGGCTCGGCCGCAGCGGCACCGACCCCTGGATCCGCTAACACCTTGTCGAGATCCGGTTTTGCGGCCGCTTGGTCGTGCCCCGCCTGATCCGGCGAAACACCAGCCGCAGCATTCTCGGCCGAGTTCGCCGCATGGGCTTTCGAACGAAGGCTGGGGCGCGTGAACCAAAGGTACGCCGCCGATGCCGCGATGACTGCGGCGAGACCCAGAAAAAAGTAGGAAAGTTTAGAACGCTGCATGACTGACTTGATGAATAGTTGAAAAGAAAATTGCAGCCAAGCCCGATCCTTACGGTGATGAAATGGCTGGTAGATTGACGCGCAGAGTCTGCTCGTCGCGAATCAGATAGAGACTGGTGTCCTGCACCGCAGCAGATGCCGCGAGGCGGATGAAAAAATCACTGGCACCGCTAATCCGCGCTTGATTGACCGCGATGATCAAATCCCCCGGCTTCACCAGCCGCGATGCCACTCCCGTTTCTCCGACGGCGGTCACTACCACTCCGCGATAGCCGTGCAGACGCTCCGGCACCGACAAATCGCGCACCTCGATGCCGATCGCCGCGAGCACCGCCTCAGGATCCTGGGTCACGCCCTGCCCTGCCGCAGGATCGGCTGCGGATTGGGTGGATGAACCGGCATCACCACTTTCCGCGATCGTCGCTTTCAATTCCAGCGTAGCCCCCTTGCGCCAAATATCGAGCGTCACCACATCGCCCACCCGCGTCCGCTGAATCCGCGAAAACAACTGCGCCGACGTGTGGATTTTTTCGTCATTGAGCGAGCGAATCACGTCCCAAGGCTGCAATCCAGCCGCCTGCGCTGGAGATCCCGGGGAAACTCCGAGCACCGCCGCGCCGTCCTCCCCCCCATAGCCGAGCGCCGAACGAACCGTCGTGTCCAAGTCGCGCATTTGCACACCCAAGAACCCCCGAGTCGGCCGGCCCCGCTCCAGGATCTGGAACAGCGCGTCCTTCACATCGTTCGAAGGGATCGAGAAACCCACCCCCTGAAAGCCCGGATTCTGCTTATCCTGCGAGAAAATCGCCACGTTGATGCCGATGATCTCGCCGCGCAGATTCACCAGCGGCCCACCCGAATTCCCCGGATTGATCGCCGCATCCGTCTGGAAAAGATCCCGCTGATTGTCGGAAAGCGAGCGCTCCTTCGCCGAAATGATGCCCTGCGTCACGGTCTCGCCCAGTCCAAACGGATTCCCCACCGCCAGCACGATCTGGCCCACCTTCGCCTGCGCCGAGTCACCCAGCTTGAGCGGCGTGAACGTCTCTTTGGAATCAATCTTCAGCACCGCGATATCCAGCAGCGAATCCTCGCCAATAAGCCGCGCGGAATAGGATTTCCCACCATGCAGCTTCACCTGGATCTTCTGCTGCCCCGCGATCACGTGGTGATTGGTCATCACATGCCCCTCCTGGGTCACGATCACCCCCGACCCCTGCCCCTGCGTCGGGTAGTTGCGGGTGCGCGTCTGGCCCCAGATGTCCAGAAGCTGCTCGCTGCGAACCCCCGCCGTGTCGATGCTCACCACCGATGGCACCACCGCCTCGGTCACCCGCGCATACTCGTTATTGAGGCGGGAAAGCAACTCCACATCCCCCAGATCCAGCGGCACCTTTTCCGGCAGGGTAAAGGTTTCTGGCTGGAACTGCTTCTCCTTGTTCGAAAAAACCGGAATCAAGCTCCGCAGATCACCGCCCGCGCGCCATGTCCGCAGTGCTGACACCGCCACAAAGGCGGCAGCAAAAACGGCAACCAGCACCAGCGAGCGTCGAAAGGAGGAGTTCATGGCAGAGAATGAGTGACTGCGCCCATCATGCACTAGAATCACAAAAATCCAAGCGCGGAGACATTCAATCCGCAGATCGCACCACGGATCGCCCGGCAGAACTCACCTTGTCGGCGATACCACTCCCCCCGCCCCCCGCGGCGCAGCATCCCACGCGAAATAGAACGCATTCATCCATTTCCACTTTCCCAATTTCAGCTTTACCCAAAATCACTTCACCCCGAATCGGAAAAACCGCTTCGGTGCCGCAGGATCCGCCGCTTGTTCAAACACCGCCTCCCCCGCGTCCTGCCAGTTCTTTAGATCCGAGCTTTGCTGCACTTTCATCCGCAACTGCACCCCGCCGGCACTCGGCAGCACCTTCACCGTCGTCGATCCTGGCCGCAGGTCAGTTAGCTCCTGCTTGGAATAAAGCCCGAAGGTCTCGCGCGAATCTTGGATGATCTGCACCAGCGCCGCGTGATCCGCCAGCGGATCCAGCCCCATCTGCACCGCCACCCCGTCCGCCAAGCCGTCGCCATCGCTATCCGCCAGATCCGTATTCGTCGCGTAGATCGTGACCTCCTCAAAGTTCGTCAGCCCATCGCCATCGCTGTCGCCGGTATCGGGCGCAAACGTTGCGCCGATCTCCTGATTCGCCGCCAGCGTCACTGTCAACGGATTCTGCGTGCCCGTCGCCGCACCCGTCCAACCCGCAAACACATACCCCGCACTCGGCGTCGGGGTCAAAATCACCGCGCTGCCCGGCGCATACAGTCCCGCCCCCGACACCGCGCCATGGCTGCTCGGCGTCACCGTCAGACTCAGCGGATCTCGTGTATCCACCAAGACATTCGCGGAATCCACCGTCACCGTAGCCGCGTGGATCGCAGGCAGGCAAAACACCGCCAACGCGGCGACCCAAACTCGCAAAGGATTCAATGATTTCATCGGTCAAATTCTGTAAAATTTCTTCTCTCTGATTTCAGCTTTCTGCTTTCTCAATTTCAGCTTTACCCCGCCCCGCTCTTGCCGTTTCTAGGGGAATGAACTGCGAGCAACACGGAACCCGATCTTGTTGCCCGTGCCGGCCGGGCCGCCGTCGTAGGCGCGGACCGCGACGCGGCAGTAGTAGGCGCCGCCGTTCCAGCCGCCGCCCCGGCACACCCGGTACGAGTCCGAAGAAGCCCCCCGCGGATCGGTCGGTGATCCCGTATCGTAGGTGCCATACCAGTCCCAACACCACTGCCAGACATTGCCCGCCATGTCGTTCAAGCCGTAACCATTGGCCGCGAAACTTTCCACCGGCGAGGTGAAGGGAGCCCATCCCGTAGCATAGGTCGGATGGAAATTATTCACCGCACCGCTCAGGTCGTAGCTGTCGTTGCTGTTAGCATAATAATTCGCCTGACTCTGGCTGATCGTGTCGCCCCATGGAAAGCGTTCGCCGCTCAAGCCGCCGCGCGCCGCCTTTTCCCACTCCGCCTCGGTCGGCAAGCGGTAGCCATTGGCAGCCCAGTTGACAGTCGGCGCGGTCGTGCCAGTGACGTCGTAGTCGATATCGACCAGCTTGGTGCCTGCGCGCTGGATCGGCCGGACATTGCTAGCCGCCAGCTGCGCCTGCGCCACCGGGCAAAGGACCATTCACGACAACAGGGCGAGGGAACGAAATAGAGTTTTCATGAGAAAAAGAGCGGGCTTGCAATCCGAACAGATTTAAAACTGATTACATTCAAACCCCTTGTCGATGGCAATCGTAGAAAAACGCCAGCCGGCCCCAGCCGATTTCAGATCAAGCGAACCGCCAAGACGGGGAGGGCACGGAGAAAGACGAGGAGCAAAATTTTCAGCCGCAAAAAGTCTCACCATGCGAAGCCGACTGAAGTCGGTACTCAAATAAATTTGGGGCAATTCTATTTTTGCGATCCTATTGTGCCATTTTTGCGGCCAGATTGATCTCCATCCATCTCCCCCCTCCGAAACTCCGTCCTCCGAAACTCTTTCTTCCTTAGCGCCTTTGCGCCTTTGCGCGAGACCCTCTGAATTAAGATCACCTCGCACGAAGCCGCGAAGCCGCCAAGTTTTCAGAAAAGGCACCACAAAGAGCACCACGGATTTAGCGGATTGACTGATTAAGGCCCAAGGCCAAGAGCCAATCAAATTCTCTTCAATCAGTGCAATCAGAGAAATCCGTGGTTTTCTTCCTCTTCTTTACGACCCATGGCGGGCTTGGCGTCATGGCGGCTCCATCCTTCTGAACCCTCACCAAGCCAAGCCGACTGAAGTCGGTACTCCATCCGCCCTTTTTTCGACGCAAAGCACTCGCGATTCAAGCCGAAGCACTCGTGCGTTAAGCTAACTCACTCCTGCGGCAAGCCAACTCACTCCTGTGCGAAGCCGATTCACTCCTGTGCGAAGCCGATTCACTCCTGCGCAAAGCCGATTCACTCCTGCGGCAAGCTAAATCACTCTTGCGGCAAGCCGAATCACTCCCGCGGCAAGCCAAATCACTCCCACGGCAAGCCGACTCACTCCCGCGGCAAACCGACTCACTCCTGACGAAAGCCGAATCACCCCGCAGGGAAGCCGAATCACACCCTCGAAATAGCGGACGCGTTCCTTTGCTTGGCGAACGCGTTCCTCCGCTAGACGAATGTGTTCCTCCGCTAGACGAATGTGTTCCTCCGCTTGGCGAACGTGTTCCTCTGCAAGGCGAACACGTTCCTCCGCTAGACCCGCACACAATCCGACTGAAGTCGGTACTCAATGAAATTTGAAGTGACTTTAGTTTTTGCGACCTCATTGCGCCTTTTTGCGGCCAGATTGCTCTTCATCTCTTCCATCTGCGTGAATCCTGTCCATCTGTGGTTAAAAGACCCAGCTTGACTGCATGCACTTTTTCGGCCAGAGTGCATTCATGGCTCAAGTGACGATTCGTCGGGTGGATGAAGCGTGGGTGGAAAAAGCCCGAGAGGAGGCATCGCGGCTCAAGGTCTCGATGAACCAAGTGCTGGTCGATGCGCTGCGCCGTGGCCTGGGTGCTCACGCGGAACCCGTGAAGACAACCAATCTCGATGCTTATGCGGGGGACTCGGACTTCGGGGCCGGGTGGGATGACTTTTTAGAAAAAGACCTCAAACGCGTGGACTCCGAACTATGGAGCTGATCGTCGTGCTGGACACCAACGCCTACAGCGACTGGCGGACAAGTGGCCACTGGCACCAGAAAATCGCGATCGCGGATCGAGTGATCCTGCCATCCATTGTCGTCGGCGAACTGCTCCACGGCTTCCGCAAAGGCAAGGTGCTGGAGGAAAACCTCAAAAAACTCCACGCCTTCCTCAAAGAACCGCAAGTCCACGTTTTCCCCGTGACCCTCCGCACGGCGGAAATCTACAGCGAGCTTCTCGTCCAACTCCAAATCCAAGGCACGCCCATTCCGACCAATGACATCTGGATCGCCGCCATGACCCTAGAATGCCGCGGCGAACTGGCCACCCGCGACAGCCATTTCCGCGTCCTCCCCCAAATCGACCTCGCCGCCGAACCAGGCAAAAGGCAGCCGTAAAGCCACGGAATTTTTGAGATGCCGCTCTCCGTTTGCTCCTGATCTCCGTGATTCCGTGAAAATCTTTCAAAGCTTCGCTTTAAGTTTGCACCCCCCTCCAAAACTCCCTCTGCCTTCGTGTCTTTGCGCCTTTGCGCGAGACCATACTCAAAAGTGGCTGAAAAATCAAAGCCACTCTTCCCTCCCTCTTGGCTCCGTGCCTCCGTGGTGAATCATCTTTGCCGATTCACAAGCCTCCGCGCAAGGCTGCGGGGCTGAGTTTGCCGAAATGGCGGCGGCTTAGTCTTGTTCGTCCACGGTCGCCTTGATGTCGGAAAGGGCGGCGATGAAGTCGCCGAGGATCTCGGCCGGGACCATGATCGTGTCGCGGTTACTGCCGACGTCTTCGGTGATCTTGACCACCATTCCGCGAGCATTCGCCTTGAGATCGAGATAAAATGTTTTCCGATCCGCGAGAATCTTTTCCGTGTGCAATAAACCCGAGTCCACTTCGATGATTGAGGTTGTGATAAGCTGAATGAAGAATCCGCACTGGGCAGGAGTTGTCAATGGAATTCCCCCGGCGGAAAAAGCGAGCAGGCAGGCGGGGATTATTGAGCCCGCGGCGTCATGCGCCCGCTCAGTGGTCGAGTTTCAGCTTTTTGAGTTTCGGCTCGATGATGAAGCGGCAGTACGGATTCTTCGACTTGTTCTGGTTATAGTAATTCTGGTGGTAGTTCTCGGCCGGATAGAACTCTGCAGCGGGGGTGATTTCCGTGACGATGGGATCTTTGAACTGCGCCTTGGCCTCTGCCTTGGAAGCCTCTGCCACTTTCTTCTGCGCGGCGGAGTGATAGAAAATCACCGAGCGGTACTGGGTGCCGACGTCGTTGCCTTGGCGGTTGAGCGTGGTGGGATCGTGCAGTTTCCAGAACCACGAGAGGACCTTCTCGCAGGAGACTTTCTTGGGATCGAAGACGACCTGGACCACCTCGGCGTGGCCGGAATCTCCCGCGCAGATGTCATCGTAGGTCGGATTTTTAACGCTGCCGCCCATGTAGCCGGAGGTGGCGGAATAGACGCCTTCGAACTGGCGATAGGCGGCCTCGATGCACCAGAAACATCCCGCACCGAGGGTGATGACCTCGGCACCGGCGGGGACTTCTGGCAACTTGGCGGGGTGTTTTTCAGCAGGGTTCATGGCTTTTTCGGGTTGGCAGGAGGCGAAGGCGGGAAGCAAGAGCAGCAGCGCGAGAACGTGTCGGCGGTTCATGCTGATAGATTACACGAAGGCTGCCCCGACGCTCGTAAAAAATCACCACTCGACGCCGACGCCTTCTTCCAAGATGAGAATCTGGTCGCTGATGCCGAGGCGGTCGGCCTCGCGCAGTAGGCGTTCGACCGGTTCGTCGTGCGGTTCATTGCCCAGCGGAAAGGTCCCGTAGTGCATGGGGATGAGGAGCTTGGCACCCAGTTCGACAAAGGCGCGGACGGCTTCTTCCGGGTTCATGTGGACGTCGCGGCCGCTCGGCGATTCGTACGCGCCGATGGGCATCAGCGCGATGTCGATATCGTAGCGTTTGCCGATTTCTTTGAAGCCGTCGAAGTAGGCGCTGTCGCCGCAATGGAAGACGCTTTTGCCTGCCGTGCGGACGATGTAGCCGCCGTAATCGCGGTGGACATCGTGGATGAAACGCGCGCCCCAATGGTGCGATGGAGTGTGGATGATTTCGAGTTCGTCAAAGTTCAGTTCGTCCCAAACCTGCATTTCATAAGTGAACGGAAAACCCAGGCGTTTAACCAAGGAGCCGCTGCCTAAGGGCACGACGATCCCCTCGCGGGCTTGCAGGATTTTCAGGCTCGGTTTGTGCAGGTGATCGAAGTGGGCGTGAGTGACAAGGACGAGGTCGACCTCGGGCACGCCGTGCAAGTTGAGCCCTGGCTGGCGCGATCGCTTGACCGGGCCGTGCCACTTCGCCCAGTTCGGATCAACGATCACGGCGTGGCCCGCGAACTGCAAAAAGAACGACGCGTGGCCGATCCAGGTGATGCGGACTTTATCCTCGTCGGGCGGCGCCAGCACTGGCTCTAACACATCGCCGTTGATGCGGCGGAACATGCCCGGCACGATGCGGTGGCGGAGGAAACGGAGGTTGCGTTTGGGCCACCCCTTCTGCGGCAACAGGCCGGAATACCGCTTGGAGATCGGCTGGATCGGCGAGGAATCGGGGTCGTTCACGGTCTTCTCAGTTTAGCGGCGAAACGATCAGAAGCGATAGGCCGCCGCGATCTTTTCCGCCCAATCCTGCGCCCGCGCCGCGAAGCTGCGGTCGTCGCCGGCGTAAAGAATCCCGCGCGAAACATTGATGACGTCTGGTGCCATCCGCGAGGCGGCGGCCAGCGATGCCAGATCGCCACCCTGCGCGCCGAGGCCGGGAACGAGCAACGGCGCGTCCGGCATTTTCGCCAAGACATCCGCCGCATTGGTCAGGCCGACGACGTAACCGACATCGGTGGCGCGGCCTTCATCCTTCGCCCGCTCGCCGAGTGCGGTGACAAGCTCGAAAACGGAACGACCGTCGGCGAGTTTCTGCCGCTGAAAATCGGCGGAACCGGGATTGGAAGTCACGGCCAACAGATAGATCCCCTTCCCTTCCCAATCGAGGAACGGCTCGATCGAATCGTAACCGAGAAACGGATTGAGGGTAACGGCATCGACGTTCCAACCGGCGAAATAGCCCTGCGCATAGTACTTCTGGGTCTCGCCGATGTCGCTGCGTTTGGCATCGAGGATGACGGGAATTTCCTTCGGCATGCCGGCGAGCAGTTCTTCGAGCAGACGGATGCCTTCGATGCCCATGGCCTCGAAGTAGGCCATGTTCGGCTTATAGGCTGCGGCCCAAGGTGCGGTTTCTTCGACCACTTGCTTGAGAAACTCACGCGCCGCCGAGGCCCCGCCATCGCCCGGACGCGGGTCGAGCCCGACACAGAGACGGGAACCTGTTTGGTCAATTCGGTTCTGAAGACGATCGGCATAGCGCATGCCGGGAGAATGACCGTGGGGAAACGGTCTGGAAATCAAAAATCGTCCGTCGCGTTGCCGAATTCGTGTTTGCAGCATCGATTCAAAGTTCGAGCTGAGCCAAAGACGGGGCTTGCTCAGGCCGAGCAAGAGGTGGGACTCCATCAGACATAGGGGGCAATATCCCCCAAGTCATCGGCATAAACGAACTTCAATGCGATGGATGGGGAAACTCTCGCTTCAAGTGGGACCTATGGGACCTATGGCCGTTTAAGACGGATCCTTCGCTTCCACCCGCCACAGCCAGCCGAGCACTAGGAAATACCCGGCGAACTCAGCAGTCTTTTGCCAATACTGGATCGGCGCATCGCCGCCGTGACAACCGCAGGAGATGTCGAGCCCCTTGAACCAAGCCCAGCCGACAGCAACTGAAAACACCAGCACCAGCCCGGCGGTGGTGAGAATCGCCCCTTTCCGCAGGATTCCTAACATCAGGCAAAGCCCGGCCACCAGTTCCAGCCACGGCAAGGTGTAGGCAGCGACCGCATCCCACGGCGCTTTAACCAGCTGATAGTTCGCCACGTCGAGCGTGAACCGATCAAGGCCCGTGCCGAAAATCTTCAATCCACCGCTGTAAACAAACCAAACGCCCAACAGGACGCGGGCAATCAAGGCGGCGACCTGAGGTTTGGCGTGCGGATTCATTTACGCGTGTTGGAGGAAGCGACGCTGCGCTTCCTCTTCCGGGTTGTGCGGCAAGGCCTCGTTTGAAGCCTTGGTGTCAGCAAGAAGTTCGTCGCGGAATTTGCCGATGATGGCTTCCACCGGCCACGACGACGCTTCGCCGAAGGCGCAGATGGTGCGACCGTCGATCTGATAGGCGACGCTTTCCAGCGTATCGATGTCGGACGGACTGGCGGTGCCATCGACGAGACGGT
>CAJXYV010000084.1 GCA_913063525.1 uncultured Verrucomicrobiota bacterium | reverse complement strand
GGCACCGGCGTCGCGCCATTCCGCGCGTTTGTCGAACACCGCGCCGAACTCGGCACCACTGGCAAAAACTGGCTATTCTTCGGCGATCAACATTACACTTACGACTTCCTCTATCAGCTGGAGTGGCAGGATCATCTCAAGAATGGCACGCTCAGCCGACTCGATGTCGCATTCTCTCGCGACCAACCCGAGAAGGTCTATGTGCAAGATCGCATGATCGAGCAGGCCGCCGAACTCTATCAGTGGCTGGAAGAAGGGGCTCATTTTTACGTCTGTGGCGATGCCAACCGCATGGCGTCAGATGTTCATCAGGCGTTGATCACCATCGTGGAAAGCCAAGCTGGAATCTCTCGCGAAGCGGCCGAGGCCTACGTCGAAGACCTCAAGAAAACCAAACGCTATCAACGCGACGTTTACTAAATTTTTCTCAATTTCAAATTTCTACCATCATGAGTGAAAAGAAACTCTCTGCGAACGAATATATCAAGACACGCAGCAACTATCTCCGCGGCACAATTGCCGAGGGGCTTGCCGATCTTTCGACCGGTTCGATGTGCGAGGATGACCAACAGCTTCTGAAGTTCCACGGAACCTATCAGCAGGACGATCGCGACATTCGCCCGAACCGCCGCAAACATAAGTTGGAGAAGGCCTACTCCTTCATGATCCGGATTCGCGTGCCCGGCGGTGTTGCCACTTCCCAGCAGTGGCTCGAAACCGATCGGATCGCGACGCAGTTTGCCAATGGAACGATCAAGCTGACCACCCGTCAGGCCTTCCAGTTTCACGGGATTATCAAAACCAATCTCAAGCGCAGCATCGCTGAAATCAACCAAGCGGCGATGGACACCATCGCCGCTTGCGGAGACGTAAACCGCAACGTGATGTGCAATCCCAACCCACATCTTTCGAGTGTTCACGCACAGGCTTTGAAGGCGGCTCAGGATATTTCCACCCACCTTACCCCACAGACCCGCGCGTATCACGAGATCTGGCTGGACGGCGAAAAAGTTGAGTCGAGCGAAGAGGATTTTGAGCCGATCTATGGCAAAACCTATCTACCACGGAAGTTCAAGATCACTGTCGCGGTGCCGCCATCCAACGACGTCGACATCTATGCAAACTGCCTTTCCTTCATCGCGATCGTCGAAAACGGCGAACTGGTCGGTTATGATGTCGCTGTTGGCGGTGGCATGGGTTCCACTCATGGCAATGAAGAAACCTACCCGCGCATCGCGGATGTGATCGGTTTCTGCGACCCCGCCCAAGTCGTCGATGTGGCGGAAAAAGTCGTCATGGTGCAGCGCGACTTCGGCGACCGCACGGACCGCAAACACTCGCGCTTCAAGTACACCGTCGACGACCACGGTCCGGATTGGATCCTTGCGAAGCTGAACGAATATCTGGGCTACGATCTCCAGCCGGTTCGTCCGTTCGTGTTTGAAGACAACGGCGATCGCTACGGCTGGGTCGAAGATACCAATGGCAATTCCCACCTAACGCTTTTCATCGCCGGCGGACGCGTGTTAGACACTCCCAGCTATCCGCTGCGCACGGGGCTCCGCGAGATCGCGAAAATCCACGACGGCGACTTCCGCCTCACGGCGAACCAGAACCTGATCATCGCCAACATTTCTCCGGCGAAGCGTCCAGAGATCGAGAAACTTCTCGAACAATACGGCATCAAGGACAGTCACTTGAAGAGCGCCCTGCGCCTCAACTCGCTGGCTTGTGTTTCCCTGCCAACCTGCGGACTCGCTCTCGCCGAGGCCGAGCGTTACCTGCCGGATCTGCTCACTGATCTTGAGGGATCCCTGGAGGAAAACGGTCTGCGCCACGATGCGATCACCATCCGCATGACGGGCTGCCCGAACGGTTGTGCCCGCCCATTCATCGCCGAAATCGGCTTCGTCGGTCGTGGTCCTTCCGCCTACAATGTCTATCTCGGTGGCGGTTTTGCAGGCCAGCGCCTGTCAAAACTCTATCGGGAAAATGTCCCTGCCGCGAGTATCAAGCCGCTGCTTGCACCGATCTTAACGCACTATGCCAAGGAACGTAACGACGGCGAACGCTTCGGCGATTTCTGCATCCGCACGGGCTATGTGGCCAAGACCATTCAGGGACCTGACTTCCATCTCAACATCAAGCCAGAGGCTCTCGCCAAGGCCTAACTCATTTCTTAGATTCGATTCGCCATGGAGGCACTTCAACTCGACATCCAGGCAGCTGCTCGCTCGGACATGAATCCTCATGAGCTATCAGCTGCCCTATCACCTCTGCGCGCGGGCGAGCGACTTCGTCTTCTATATGAGCAGTTGGGGGATCGTCTTGTCGCTTCCACCAGCTTCGGACTTCAGGCCGCGGTGATGCTCCACCTGATCCATGAGCACGCGCCGAAAATCCCCGTGGTCTTCATCGATACGGGTTTTCTGTTTCCTGAAACCTATCAATACATGGAGGCGCTGACTTCCAAATTGAACTTGGATCTGCGGATCTATCAGCCGACCATGTCAGCGGCACGCATGCAGGCGCTTTGGGGAAACCTCTGGGAAAACGGCAAGGATGGCGCGGATCGCTACGGCCTGATCACCAAGATCGAACCGATGAACCGCGCCCTGCGCGAGATCGGGGCCGATGTCTGGCTGAGCGGCCTTCGCCGTTCACAGTCACAGACGCGCGTCGATCGCTCCTTCGTCGAACAGCAAAAAAGGACCATTAAAGCCTATCCGATTCTCGACTGGGCCGATGCCCAAGTGGATCTCTACTTCCATCAAAACGGGCTGCCTCGTCACCCGCTTGCGGAACAAGGCTACGTCACCATGGGCGACTGGCATAGCACGCGTCCCGTCGTTAACGGCGATGCCGAGGCCACCCGCTTCAATGGCGAAAAGTTCGAATGCGGACTGCACCTCGATTCCGGGACTCCTGATTTCCAGATTTGAACCCATGAAAAAAAATTGATATGCTGGCACTACTGTACGCGCAAACCCTCGCTTTCATGTTCCTAACATACCCCGAAAAACCTAAACCAATAATCTGATATGAATATCGCCGAAAACATGGTTGCCACCGTTGGCAACACCCCATTGATCCGTCTCAATCACGTCAGCGCCGGTCTCGATGCCGAAATTTGCGTGAAAGCTGAGTTTTTCAATCCACTCTTCAGTGTCAAAGATCGCATCGGCAAAGCGATGATCGAAGCCGCTGAACGCGACGGCTTGCTCAAGCCGGGTGGCCTCATCATCGAACCGACTTCGGGTAACACCGGGATCGCGCTGGCATTCATCGCCCGTTCCAAGGGCTATCGCTGCATCCTCACCATGCCGGAAAGCATGTCCATCGAACGCCGCGTGTTACTGCGTCTGTTGGGTGCTGAAATCGTTCTCACTCCTCGTGCCCGCGGCATGAATGGTGCGATCGCCATGGCCAAGAAACTTCTCGAAGAACACGGCGAAGGTTCGTTTGGCCCAGGCCAATTCGATAATCCAGCGAATCCGCAAGTTCACCGCGAAACAACCGCTGAAGAAATCTGGCGCGATACCGACGGCCAAGTGGACGTATTCGTCGCGGGTGTCGGTACGGGAGGAACGCTCACGGGTGTCGGCGAGGTGCTGAAGTCGCGCGGCAACGTCAAGGTGTTTGCTGTGGAACCAGCCGCCAGCCCCGTCATTTCCGGTGGTACTCCGGGTCCTCACATGATCCAAGGCATCGGCGCTGGATTCATCCCGAAGAACCTCAATGTCGATATCATCGACGAGGTCATCTTGGTTTCCAACGAAGATGCGATCGCCACCGCACAGGCATTGGCCCAGCAGGAAGGTCTGCCAGCCGGCATTTCCACCGGAGCCAATGTTTGGGCCGCCATGCAAATCGCAACGCGCCCGGAATTCAAAGGCAAGCGCATCGTTACGATCGGCTGCTCGTCGACCGAACGCTACCTTTCGACCGCCTTGGCGGAGAAAGTCCGCGAAGAAGTGACGAATCTTCCGGTGCAAGAAATCTGATCGATTCCTTTTGTTTCAAGGGCGCGGCTTCTTTTCGGAAGCCGCGCCCCTTTTTTCGTAGACGGCGTGCTTGCAGTGCGCCGCCGCAAAGGTCATACTGAGCGCGTGCCTGAAACCATCGAAAATATCCGCCGCTGGGCCAGCTATGTCTGCCCAGGCTGCCGCTTTGTTTTTCGCGTGCCCAAGGGTGCCGGTGGCCAGGGCATTTTGTGTCCAGGATGCCGGCGGACCTTGAAGATTCCCACCGCGACCGATGCGGTTCCCGAATTGACAGTCGCGTCCACCCGGGCGGCCGACCCAAAGGCGGCAATGGTCAAAAGGCAGCGCCAAATGATCAAACCCGGCGGCTCTAAGAATACTATCTGGGACCGCAAGACCGAATCGCCGCTAACCACCAGCGGCGGAAATCGGCAAATGCGCCTGCTGCTGGCCGGGGGAATTTTTTTATTTTTACTGGTGACGACTGGAGTGCTGGTTTCAACACATTCAGCGAAGCCGCCTGCCGCTGCCGAGCTGGCTGCAATCCCCCGCCCCACCCCGCAAGCTCCCCCGCCCGTCGTCGAACGCAGCGAGGCTTCCTATCTAGCCGAAATGGAGCCTATCGCGCGCCAGTTCATGCAAGCGACGACCGTGGCCGAAATCCTACCGCTGGTCCGTAACCCCGCCGTCGCGGAACCACGGATACGCCGAACCTATCCGGACGGAAAAATCGTGGCCCCAGGCATGACCCTATTCAACACCAGCGGCATGATTTCCACTCACGGCATCGTCTCGGCCGTGGGCGTGATGACGCGCGATCACGAAGAAAAAGCCATCGCCTTCGTCGAGACGCCACAGGGCATGAAGATCGACTGGGAAAGCTGGGCTATCTGGTCCGAGATGCCTTGGGCTCAGTTCTTGTCGGCCAGGCCCACGGCGGCTCATGTCTTCCGCGTCATCCTCTCCCCGGTCGTCTATTATAACTTTGAGTATTCAGACGACAAGAAGTGGAAGTCTTATTCTCTGGAATCTCCCGATCGCGAGCATGTGATTTTTGGCTATGTAGAAAAGGGCTCGGAGGTCGATCGGATGATCCATCTGGATCCAGAAGCTAAGACTCTATCCTTGATGCTATCGCTGAAATTCAATCCCAACTGCACGTCGAAAAACCAAGTCGAAATCGAACGGCTGGTGACCGAAGGCTGGGTGGAGAATGCTGACACGCCATGACGCCGACCACCTACGACAAGGCCCTCGAGTTGAATCTCGACCCCCTGGTTTATGGTACTTTTGCCGAGATCGGCGCGGGCCAAGAGACGGCCAATTGTTTCTTCCGTGCATCGGGTAGCGCCGGACTCGTGGCGAAAACAATTTCCGCCTACGACATGACCATGAGCGACGCCATTTATGGCCGCACGGAACGTTATGTCTCGGCCGCTCGGCTCGAATCGATGTTGGATCACGAGTACGCCATCCTCATCGAGCGTCTCGCCCCCAAGCGAGGGAGCGAGAGTACGTTTTTCTCGTTCTGCAATACCGTGCGTGCCCGCGGCTGGAAGGATCTGGGCGAGTGCCACGGCTGGCTCGGCCTGCGCTTCCAGATGAAACCCGGCGATCCCCCATCGGACATCATCCTCCACATCCGCTTGCTCGATGTCCGATCGATCGACCAGATGGAAGCCCTCGGCACCGTCGGCGTGAATCTCATCCACTCCGCGTTTCGCCACCGCGGGCATTTGAAACAATTCGTCGAATCATTGTTGGATAACCTCGCCCCCGGCCGGATCGAGGTGGATCTCTTGAAGTTCACCGGCCACGGCTACGGATATTTCGACAATCGACTTTGCGCCCTTCAGTTAGTCGAGAGCGGCCTCACCGAGGCGACGATGTTTCTTCCTAACGGCGAAGTGGTGCAGCCGGCAGAGGCTCTCCACGGCCACCCCGTGCTCCTGCTGCGCGGAAGTTTCGCCCCAGTGCTGAACATTCACTTCGAAATGCTCGAACAGGCGCATGAAGGCTTCGACCACTCCTTAGACGACGGGGATCGCGGACGGGCCATTGAGCTGTGCGAAATCTCGATGCAGAATCTCCTGCGCGGACACCACGTCGATCCGCTGGATTTCCTCGACCGCGCGGATGCGCTCCAAGCCCTCGGCAAGACCGTGCTACTCTCGCGTTGCGCCGAATTCCACCGGCTCACGGCATTCCTCCACCGCTACACCAAGAAGCCCATCGGCATCGTTCTCAGCATCGGTTTGCTCAACGAACTCTTCAAATCGAAGTGGTCGGACAATCTCGCCGGTGGCTTGTTAGAGTCGTTTGGCCGCCTGTTCAAGGCCGGCGTCACCCTCTACGTCTTTCCCTGGAAAAACCGCCGCAGCGGCGAACTGGTGACCGCAGGAAACTTCCTTGCACCCATCGACTGCACCCACCTCTATCAGCATTTCATCGTCAACGATCGGATCCAAGCCATCCCCTGCACGGATGAGCGCCTGCTCACCGCCACCGGCCGCGATGTTTACCGGATGATCCATTCCGGCGAATCGAGCTGGCAGCAGTACGTGCCGGAAGTGGCGTGGAAACTCGCGGAGCGCAGCGCGAAGCGCGATCCAGCCTGATCGCCCCCCCGATCGGTCAATTTCACCATTCCTCATTTCGCGCACTTGACCGCGGCGGTGTGTGGTTTTAACTATTCCGCATGACACCACTTTACGAAGGCAAAGCCAAGCGTCTCTGGGCCACCGAAAATCCCAACACCCTGCGCATGGAGTTCAAGAATGACGCCACCGCCTTCAATGGCGAAAAGAAGGCCAGCTTTGAAAGCAAGGGCCGCCTCAACAACGAGATCAGCACGCTGATCTATGGCATGCTCGAAAAAGTCGGCATCCCCACCCACTTCGTCCGTCAGATCGACGAAACCAACGTCGAAGTCAAAAAAGTCGATATCCTCATGGTCGAGGTCATCGTCCGCAATCTCTCCGCTGGCAGTTATTGCAAGCGCACCGGCATCGAAGAAGGCCGCGTTTTCTCCCAGCCCATCGTTGAATTCTCATACAAGAGCGACGAGCTCGGCGACCCGCTCATCAACGACGACTACATCCGCGAAATGGGTCTCGCCACCCCGGAGGACCTCGTCCACCTGCGGAAGTCTGCGCTTCAGGTCAACTCGATCCTCATCGACTTCTTCGCCAAGTGCGGCCTCAAACTCGTCGACTTCAAACTCGAATTCGGTCGCCTGACTTCCGACCCATCCGTCATCGTGCTTGCCGATGAGATCAGCCCCGACGGATGCCGCCTATGGGATCTTAAAACCGGCGAAAAGATGGACAAGGACCGCTTCCGTCGCGATCTCGGCAATGTCATGGAAGCCTATCAGGAAGTCCTCGACCGGGTCAAAGCCAACGGCTGATCTACTGATCTATCAGGCGGAGTCAAATCAACTCCGCCGCCGCGAACGCTGCTTGATTCAGCTTACCAGGGCTGAGGAATCAAACAGCGCCGCTTGCGCGGACTCAAAAAAGATCAGCCGCCTCCGAAGGAGCGATAACCTTTCTTGACCTCATTGAAGTCGAAAACCGGCCTCGTTGGAAGCAAAAAATATGCTATTTGCAGCGGGAATGACCCAATCGGCTTGTAATACCGGCGAATGAGCGCACCTTGCCGCCATGTTCCGCACTTTTCTTGCCACCGCCATCCTCGGGCTGCTGCCACTTTCTGCCGCAGAACTGAAAGTCGCCGTGTTGCATCCGTTGTTAGGCGATCTGGCCCGTCGCGTCGGTGGCGATCGCGTGGAAGTCATCGACCTGATCGGTCCGAATGGCGATCCGCATCACTTTGAGCCGAAGCCGACGGATCTGAAACAAGCGGAGGGCGCGAGGATTTACTTCGTCGCGGGCATGGGACTGGAAGGCTACCTGCCCAAGCTCAAGGCGGTGATCGCGAACAAGGCGACTTTGGTCGAAGTCGGCGCGACTTTACCCGCACTTGCAGGCAAGGATGAGGACGAAGCCGAGCAAGCGGGACACGATCACGGCCACGACATCGATCCGCATTGGTGGCACTCGATCGACCGGTTTCGCCGGGCGACAGGCATCGTGACCGAGGCGCTCGCCGCAGCATCGCCCGAGAATGCAACCGCTTTTCGCAGCAACGCGGAGACCTACCGCAACGAACTCGACGATTTGGAGCGCTGGACCCGCCGCGAAATCTCCAAAATCCCGCGGGACAAGCGCCACCTGGCCACCGCCCACGCCGCGTTCAATTACTTTTGCAAGGATTTTGGCTTTACCGCGCATCCCGTGCAGGGGCTGAACCGCGAACAAATGCCCGACCCCAAAGAGCTGGCCGCTCTCGTCGCCGATCTTAAAAAGAACCACGTTGCCGCGATTTTCCCCGAAAAGGAATCCAACCCCAAAGTCCTCAAGACCCTGACCACCGACACCGGCATCCGCCTCGGCGAGCCATTGATCGCCGATGGCACGGGTAACCTGAGCTACAAGCAGATGGTCCAACGCAACGTAACCGCCATCGTCAAAGCCCTAGGCACAGAGCGCTGAATTTCAGCGAGTGATCTGTGCCCACGCGGCGTTGTCTTTGGAAGATGCGACGGCGGCTTCGATGAATGCCATGCCTTCAACCCCGTCGGCGACGGTCGGGAAGTCGTAGCCTTCGGCGCGGGGGTAATTTCCGGCCATGTGATCGGCGATGGCCTCGGCTGCGGACAGATAGACGTTGGCAAACGCTTCGATGAAAGCCTCCGGATGGCCGAATGGCAGGCGCGTGTATTTCGCCGCTTCGGGGCCGTTGTAGCTGTTGCCGCGCCGCCAAGTCTGGCGCGGGGCATCGGCAAATTTCACGACCAGCTCGTTCGGTTGCTCTTGATGCCATTCCAACGACGCCTCTGTGCCGTAGACGCGGATGTTGAGGTTGTTCTCCTCACCCGTACTGATTTGGGAGGCAAAAAGCACGCCGCGCGCGCCGCCTTGGTAGCGGACCAGCATGCTGCCGTCGTCGTCCAAAGTGCCGCCGGGAATGAAGGTGTTGAGGTCGGCAGCGACGGATTCCAACTCCAGCCCGGTGATGTAGCGGGCCAGGTTTTCCGCGTGGGAACCGATGTCGCCGATGCAGTTGGAGACGCCCGCCACATTCGGATCCATGCGCCAGTTAGAAATGGCGCCCTCGGTCGGTTTTTGCAGCGCGCCGATCGCGTAGCCTTGCGGATATTCGGCGACGATTTTGAGGATGCGGCCGAGTTTGCCCGACTTCACCAGCGCGCGGGCCTCTTTGACCATCGGATAACCGGTGTAATTGTGCGTCAGGGCAAACACCAAGCCCGAGCGATCGACGATTTTTTGAAGCTCTTGCGCCTCCGCCAAGTCGAACGCCAGCGGCTTTTCGCAAACGACGTGGATCCCCGCGTCGAGAAACGCCTTGGCCACGGGAAAATGCAGATCATTGCGCGTCACGATCGACACGAAGTCGACGCGCTGATCGACCGGCAGCGCCGCCTCTGCAGCGGCCATTTCCTGATACGAGCCATAGACGCGCGACGGATCGAGGAAAAGATCCGCTCCCGAAAGTTTCGATTTCTCCGGACTGGAGGAGAAACAACCGGCGACCAGTTCGATTTTGCCATCCAGATTGGCGGCCATGCGGTGGACGGCACCAATGAAGGCGCCGCGGCCACCACCGACCATGCCCATGCGAAGTTTACGATTCATGGTGTGCGCTGTTCGATGATTAAATGCAGCTTACTTGCCCTGCCACGCGCCGAAATTGCGGAACTTTGCGTAGCGCTCGTTGAGCAGTTGCTCGGTGGGAAGTGCGGAAAGTCGTTCGATATGAGCAAGCACCACATCGCGGAATGCGTCCGCCGTCGCCTGATGATCGTGGTGGGCACCGCCCGTCGGTTCGTCGATCACGTCGTCGATCAGCCCGAGTTCCATGAGATCGGGCGCGACTAGTTTCATCGCTTCGGCCGCCTCGGGGGCGTGTTTGCGGTGTTTCCAAAGAATCGCCGCGCATCCTTCTGGACTGATGACGGAGTAGTACGCGTTTTCCATCATGATCACGCGGTCGGCCACGCCGATGCCGAGAGCACCGCCGGAACCACCTTCACCGAGAACCACGGCGATGACGGGCACCTTGAGCAACATCATTTCGCGAAGGTTGAAAGCGATAGCCTCGGCGATATTGCGCTCTTCCGCACCGATACCGGGAAAAGCACCGGGAGTGTCGATCATGGTGATGATCGGCAGGCCGAACTTTTCGGCGATTTTCATCAGACGCAGTGCCTTGCGGTAGCCTTCTGGGTGGGCGCTGCCGAAGTTGCGCTTGAGATTCTCCTTGGTGTCGCGGCCTTTTTGGTGGCCGATGACCACGACGCGGCGACCGCCGATGCGGGCGAAACCACCTGGCATCGAGGCATCATCGCCGATGTGGCGATCTCCGTGGAGTTCGCTGAAGTCGGTGAAAGCCAGTGAAACGTAGTCGAGCATGAACGGGCGGTTCGTGTGGCGGGCGATTTGCACGCGCTGCCACGGGCTTAGGTTTTTGTAAATCTCTGCCCGTGTTTCCGCGAGTTTTGCCTCCATGCTGGAGATTTCGGCGGACATGTCGCAATTTTGGGACGCAGACTTGGTGCGAAGTTTGTCGAGTTCGCGTTCGAGGTCGGCGGCGGGTTTTTCAAATTCGAGGAGCTGCATGGTAGAGCCGAAATGGTCAAATTTCAAGGAGCAAGATGCAAGACCAGAGATTTGCGGAATTGCGGGCCATTTTGCGCCGCCAAAAGTCGATGCTCGCATCCTCCGCGCCGAGGGCTAACATGGACTCCAAGCCCGCCCCGCATGCCATTTGATCCCTTTGCCGATTTTTTCGACGACCCTGCTTCGTGGCAAGTCGTCGCGTCGGGCCAGGCGGAAGGGCAGTTAACGAGCGTAGAGGGACCCGGCGGCAAATCGGGACTGCGGCTCGACTACGATTTCCACGGCGGCGGCGGTTTTGTCGTGGCACGCAGGGAAATCCACTTTGCCCTGCCAGAAACTTTTGCGATCCGCTTTGACCTGCGCGGACAGGGACTGGCCAACCACTTCGAATTCAAAATCGCCGACCCCGGCGGCACCAACGCTTGGCGCCATCAGCGGCAGAATTTCCCGCTGCCGAAAAAGTGGACACTCAGCATGATCACCGAACGCGATTTGCCTTTTGCTTGGGGACCTGCGGGTGGCGGCGCACCTACGGCCGTCGGCGCAATCGAGTTAGTCATCGCCGCAGGTCCGGGCGGTAGCGGCCATGTTTGCTTTGCCGACATTTCGTTAGAAAACCAAAGCCTGACCCAGCCCCTGCAGGTCAGCGCATCCAGCCAACGCCCGCAGCATCCACCCGCAGCCGTTTTTGAACCCCACTCGCCGACAGGCTGGCAGGCTGAGGCAAACGACCCCGCGCCGCAATGGTCAGTCGATTTCGGGCGATCCGTGCGCTTCGGCGGTCTTGTCATCGACTGGCCGGCAACGCTGCCGCCGCGCCAATATCAAATCGAAATTTCCGCGGATGGCGAAACATGGATACCCCTGTACCGGGCCACCCACGCCTTGGGCCGGCGCAGCCACATCCCTGCACCGCGGGCAGAGGCACGCCATCTGCGACTGAACTTTGCCAATGCTCAAGCTGCCGCGTTGCTCTCTTTGCAGCTGCGACCCGATGCCTTTTCCCACACTCTCAACGAATTCATCCATGCCGTGGCGGCGGACTTTCCGCGCGGCTGGTTTCCGCGCTACTGGTACCGCGAACAATCGTACTGGACGCCCATCGGCAGTCCCGCGGGCAAACGCCGCGCATTGATCAATGAGGAAGGCATGGTCGAAGTGGACGAAGCCGGGTTTTCGCTGGAGCCGTTTCTGCTCATCTCTAGAAAATTGGTGACTTGGGCCAACGCGGAAATCAGCCTTTCCAATGCCGAAGACGGCGCGCCGTTCCCCACCGTCACTTGGCAGGCCGATGGAATCAAACTCATCATCCTGCCATGGGTCGATGGCACGGACGATGCCTTGGTTTTACGACTTACCTATCAAATCGAAAACCACTCAGCCGATGAACTGCGACTCGCCGTCGCGGTGCGCCCCTTCCAAGTGAATCCGCCGTGGCAGGCATTCCGCAATCTCGGCGGACGCAGCCCGATCCAGCGAATCAGCTGCCGTGCCGACGGGCTAGAAGTGGACGCTCGCCGAGTGATCGCCAGTCAACCACCGCAGAGCCATGGCGCGTCTGCATTCGAGGAAGGCGGAGTGATCGCCTTTCTGGCGAATGGCAGTGTTCCTCCGCGCGATGCCGTGGTGGATGAATCGGGCCTCGCCTCTGCGGCGATGACTTGGCAAGTGCCCACCAGCGACCGCCCATTCCAAGTCACGCTCTCCGTCCCGTTTTACCCAAACGCCGACAATCTAACCTCTGATAGCCGCGAGCAGGCCATCGCCCGCTGGAAGGAAATTCTCGCGCCCGTCGAGTGGCAGGTGCCATCAATCGCCCACAGCGCGATTCAGTGTTTCCGCACCGCGGCGAGCCATATTCTAATCAACCGCGACGGTCCCGCGATCCAGCCCGGCCCGCGCCGCTACACACGCTCGTGGGTGCGCGACTGCGTGATCATGGGTGCGGCGATGGCCAAGGCCGGCCAGCCACAGGTGCTGCGTGAATTCATCCAATGGTACGCGCAGTTCCAGCGGGCGGATGGTTTTGTGCCCTGCGTGGTCGACCGCGATGGCGTGGATTGGTTGGTTGAAAACGACAGCCACGGCCAGTGGATCTGGGGCATCCGCGAGGTTTTCCG
>CAJXYV010000083.1 GCA_913063525.1 uncultured Verrucomicrobiota bacterium | reverse complement strand
CAAAACCGCTTCTACATCGACACCTTTTACGAAAAAGGCCTCGTCCGCTTTTTCCAAGATGGCTTTGCCGCGATCGTCTCCTTCTTCGATGAACTGGTTATCAACGGCCTGTTCGTGAATGGCTTCAGCCGCCTCGCCGAATCCTTTGGCAATCTCTTCCGCAAAGTCCAATCCGGCAGCCTGCAAGGTTATGCATTTGCTTTCGGCCTCGGCGTCATCCTCGTCGTGTACTTCACCGTCTTCCATTGATCCCGGGTCATTGATCACTTTCCACTCATTCCCATGCTCGCACTCCTTGTTTTTCTCCCGATCGTCGCATTCATCGCGATTCTCTTCGGCGCTCCTGCCCGCCTGACGGCCATCGCCGCCTCTGCGATCAATCTCGCACTCGGTCTCGTCGCCGTGGCCACTTGGAAAAACGCCTCGCTGTGGGCGCTTTCCCTGCCCGTTCTGGACAAACCCGCGCTGCATCTCGCCTTCGGCTTCACCGATGGCATGAGCGTGATCATGGTCTTGCTTTCGGTGATCGTCACCCTCGCCGCGGTGCTTTCGGGCAGTGCCCCAGAAGGTAAGGGAAAACTCTACTTCGGTTCTTCGCTGCTCATCTCCGGCGGCGCGCTCGGTGCCTTTGCCGCGACCGATCTATTTTTCTTCTATGCCTTCCACGAACTCGCCCTCGTCCCGACCTTCTTGATGATCGGCATGCTGGGCCGTGGCGACCGCCGCGACGCGGCTTGGAAAATCACCATCTACCTTGGCCTCGGCTCGATCATCCTGCTCGCCGGTCTCGTCTGGCTCGCCAATCTCACTGGCACTTTCAACATGGTTGAGATGGTCAAGGGCGCAGGCCACATCGATCTCGCTTCGCAAAAAGCCATCGCCGCCCTGCTCATCGTCGGCTTCGGCACGCTCGTTTCGCTCTTCCCTTTCCACTCGTGGGCCGCTCCTGCTTATGCCAGCGCTCCTGCGCCTGTCGCCATGCTCCACGCGGGCGTTCTGAAAAAGTTTGGCCTTTACGGTTTGCTCCGTCTCGCGATCCCACTCGTTCCCGAAGGACTGCAATACTGGCTTACTCCCCTGCTCGTTCTGCTGCTCGGCAACATCCTGTGGGTCGGTTATGTCACCATCTCCCAGAAGCGCCTCGATCTGATGCTCGGCAACTCTTCGGTGATGCACATGGGTTACATCTTCCTCGCCATCGCCGCGCTGATCGCCTTCCCGGGAAATCCGCTCGCTCGTTCCGCAGCCATCGTCCTGATGTTTGCCCACGGCATTTCGATCGCGCTGCTTTTTGGCCTCGCTGACCGCATCGAACGCAACACGGGTTCACTCGACTTCGCCGATCTCGGCGGCCTCGCCAAGTCCGCACCTGGCCTTGCCTTCATCTTCGGCATCGCCGCGATGGCTTCCATCGGCCTGCCGGGTCTCGCCAACTTCTCGGGCGAAATCCTCGTTTTCCTCTCCGCTTTCAAGAGCTACAACGGCACCGAAGGCCTCGGCCCGGTACAGATCGCCTGTGTGCTTTCCATCTGGGGTGTGGTGATCTCCGCCGTTTATATGCTGCGCGCCTACCGCAATGTCTTCCAAGGCCCCGCCGTGAAATCCACGCAATCCGCCGCCGACATCACCTGCGTGGATCGCCTGCCTGCGATTCTTTTGGTTCTGGCTCTGTTTGCCGTCGGGCTTTATCCGAACCTTCTTCTGAACCTTCTGAAATAGGACTTATAGGATTCATAGGACTTATGTCTGATCACTGATCACCGATCACTTTCCACTCTCTACCATGCCCGCTTACTACCTCGAAGCCCTAACCGTCACCCTCGGCATCATCCTGCTCATGGCCGAAACCTTTTGCTCCTGCAAAAGCAAAGCCTGGGTCGGCATCTCCGCCGCCATCGGTCTTGCGGTCATTCTCTGCCTCACTTTCATCGCCATCGGACCCGATGCCAAGCCCGATGCTTGCTGGGCGAGGTGGCCTCTCTGGAACTTCTACAACTTCGACAGCCTCGCGAAGTTCTATAAAATCTTCGCCCTCGTCACCACGATCTTTGTCCTCCTGCTCGCCGTCGATTACCGCAAGATCCTCGCCCGCTTCACCGAAGTCCCCGACTCCGAAGTCGGCACCGGCGAATTCTACGCCCTCCCTATCTTCGCCTGCGCAGGCATGATGTGGCTGGCTTCGGCCAAAGACCTCGCGGGTGCTTTTGTCGCGCTCGAACTTGTCACCGTCACCTTCTACATTCTCGTCGCCTACATGCGCCGCAATGTCGGTTCGCTCGAAGCGGGCGTGAAATACCTCATCCTCGGCGCGCTCAGCACGGGCTTTCTCGTTTATGGCATCGCCTGGGTCTACGGCGCGACTGGCACGATGAGCCTCGCGCAAATCTCCGAAACCATTCCTCACCTCAAGGACACCACTGCCCTGCTCTTCGGCGTGGCGCTCGTCATGGTCGGCCTCGGCTTCAAAATCGGTGCCGTCCCGATGCAAGTCTGGATCCCCGACGTCTATCAAGGCGCGCCAACCCCGACCACCGCGTTCCTCTCCGTCGGCTCCAAGGCAGCAGGCTTCATCCTGACCATCCGTTTCCTCACCCCCTTCCTCGCGAACGAAGCCACCCGCGGTCCCGTCCTCACGCTTCTTCTCATCATCGCCTGCGCCACCCTGCTCTTCGGCAACCTCGCCGCCATCCCGCAGACCAACTTCAAGCGCCTGCTCGCCTATTCGTCCATCGCCCACGCCGGTTTCCTCATCCTCGCGCTCGCCGCATGGGCTCCTGAAACCGCCGTTTCGCTCGGTTCCATCAAGGTGGTCTCGTTTTACCTCGCCACCTACCTGCTGATGACCCTCGGCGTCTTCTTCGTGCTCGCCCAAGTCCGCATCCAGCGCGACGGCGAATCCATCAGCGACTTCAACGGCCTTGGCAAAACCAACCCGCTGCTCGCCCTCGCCCTCACCGTGCTGCTCGCCGCCCTGGCAGGTGTGCCGCTCACCGCAGGTTTCATCGGCAAGTTCTTCGTCTTCTCGCTCGCCGTCGAAGCAAAACTCTGGATCGGCGTTGGCATCGGCTTCATCTCCGCCGCCGCTGGCTTCTACTACTACTTCAGCGTCATCCGCGCCATGTGGTGGAACGCTCCCGCCGACGACAAAGCCATCGTTCTGCCAAGCATCAGCAAAGTCTGCATCGCGCTGCTGACGATCGCGGTTCTGGTTCTCGGCTTCTGGCCACAGCCGATCCTCGCGCTGCTGAAGTAAACTTCTCCTTTAAGGAGATTTCGCACGGCGACAGCGCTCAGGGACAGCTGCGTTTTAAACCGGCTAAAGCGCGGTACTCCTTACGAGCTGCGAAGCTCCCCTGGGGGCTTTCCCACTTCGAAGATTTACCTTCGCACACCGAGGATCGACCTTCGCACTCGGAAGACTGACCTTCGCACTTCGAAGATCGACTTTCACACTCGGAAGACTGACCTTCGCACTTCGAAGACTGACCTTCGCACTTCGAAGATCGATCTTCGCACTCAGAAGACTGACCTTCGCAGCCCGAAGATCGGCATTCGAACCCCGCAGACTGACTTTCACACGCCGAAGATCGATCTGCGCATTCCGAAGATGACACACGCCCGGTGGCACGAAGGATTGATCGATTTCATTTGCGGCGAGCAGTCCGCTCCGTAAGATCGGTGGCAAGTCCATGATCCGCGTTCTTTTATCCCTGTTTTTTGTGATGCTGGCAGCGCCAGCGCTGGTCGCGCAGAGCCCGTCGGCCCCATCGGCCGTTTATAAATCGGTGCTGCGGGTCGAAGTGGCCACCCAGGTACCGGATTACGAAACCCCATGGAATTCCGGGCGCTTCGGCGGCGGCATCGGCACTGGCTTTCTGATCGGCAAAAACAAAATCCTGACCAACGCCCACGTCGTTTCTAACGCCCGCCGGGTCTTGATCACCGTTTACGGCAGCCCGAAAAAGTATCCGGCGAAGGTCGACTTCATCGCCCACGACTGCGACCTGGCCTTGCTCTCGCTCGAGGACTTCAAGGATTTGGAATCGTTTCCGACCTTCGAGCTGGGCGAGGTCCCGAGCCTCGAATCCCAGGTGCGGGTGATCGGCTACCCGATCGGCGGCGAGCGACTTTCCGTGACCCGCGGCGTGGTGAGCCGCATCGATTTCCAAGTTTACTCGCACTCGCGTGCGGATTCTCACCTGGCCATCCAGATCGATGCCGCGATCAATCCGGGAAACTCGGGCGGGCCCTGCATCCAGGACGGCAAGGTGGTCGGCGTGGCCTTCCAGGGTCTGCGGCAAGCCGACAACACCGGCTACATTATCCCCACCCCGGTGATCCGGCGTTTCCTCAAAGACATCGAGGACGGGAAATATGACTCTTATGCAGATCTCGGAATCTCCGAGTTTCCACTTCATAATCCGGCCATGCGCAGGGCGCTGGGCCTGCCTAACGATGGCAATGGAGTACTCATCACCAACGTCGTCGCCACCAGTTCCAGCGATGGCATCCTGCAGCCGCGCGACATCCTCATGTCGCTGGACGGCAAGCCAGTGGACAGCGCCGGAATGATCACCATCGATGGCGAAAACGTGAATCTCAACGAGATCGTCGAGCGAAAATTCGCCGGCGACAAGGTGGCAGTCCGCTACCTCCGTGAGGGCGTTTCGAAGGACGTCGACATCACTCTGAAGCCGCTCGAATGGTCGCGGATGTATGCGGTTTCCTACGAAAAAAAACCGCGCTACCTGGTTTTTGCAGGACTGGTCTTCCAGCCCTTGGACACCAATCTGTTTGCCGCATCGAAGTTTAGCGACATCACCTTGCGCCGCCTCTACACCGACTATGTGCCCAAGGGCCTATTTAAACAACACCGCGACATCGTGGTTCTAACGCAGGTGGAAAGCGATCCGGTGACCAGCCAACTGGCCGACTTCGCCGGCTTTGTGGTGGATAAAATCAATGGGGTCGAGGTCCGCGATTTGGCCCACGCCTCCGAACTGCTCCACCCCAAGGATGCTCCCGAGTTTTTCGTGATCGAACTCTTCGATGCCGAGCGCCCGGTGGTGATCCCGTCCGCCAAGGTCGCCGAGGCAAACGGCAGGATGCAGCAAAACGGCATCACCCGCTTGGAAAACCTCGAGGACTGAACCATGCCCCGCGTCGGTATCGCCCTAGGCTCCAATCTCGGAGACCGTCTTGCCAACTTACAGGCCGCCCGTGATGCACTGAGAGAGATCGCGACGGCCGGCGAGCCGGTGTTGGAAGCGTCCATCTATCAAACCGAGCCATTGCTGTGCCCGCCCGGCTCGCCGCTGTTTTACAATTCCGTGGTCGAGATCGCATTCGATGGCACGCCTTCGGATTTGTTAGCATTCACGCAGACGATCGAAACCCAACTCGGCCGCACGGCCAACCCCGAGCGGAATGCGCCGCGGGTCATTGATGTCGATCTGCTCTATTTCGGTGACACGGTGGTTGATACCGAAGCGCTCGAGCTCCCCCATCCGCGCATCGGCGAGCGGCGGTTTGTACTCCAACCCCTTGCCGAAATCCGCCCGGAATGGATTCTGCCGGGACAGACCCACTGCATTGCCGAGCTGTTAGCCCGCCTCGAAACAGACGAACCGCCGCTGACTTTTGGCAAATAGGTAGCGGCTCGCTGGTGGGGAAGAATCGACAAGGCTGCAGGGGCGTGTTGAAGTGGCGGGGATGTTGGATGGTTCATTGCTGGTGCTGGGGATCGAGGGGCCGGAGTTGACGGCGGATGAAGCGGCGCTTTTCCGCAAGCTGCAGCCGGCGGGCTATATTCTTTTTACGCGGAACATCGTGTCGGCGGAGCAGACGCGGAGGCTGACGGATGCGCTGCGGGACTTGTCGACGGAACAGCCGATCATCGCGATCGATCAGGAGGGCGGGCGGGTGACACGGACGAAGGAGATCGCGCCGGTGGCACCTTCGGCAGCGGCTTTGGCGGCACACGGCGACATGGTGAGGATCTCGGAGGCAGGTGCATTTACGGGGGAGTTGTTGCACCAGTTGGGGGTGAATTTGAATTTTGCGCCGGTGCTGGATTTGGACCATTACCCGGAGAGTCAGAATGCGCTGCGGGGACGGTGCTGGGGACGGGATCCGCAGCGGGTGATCGACCGCGCAGGGCACTGGAACCGCTGGCTGCGGAAGCGATCGGTGGCGAGTTGCGCGAAACATTTCCCGGCGTGTGGGCGGGCGCAGAGTGATCCGCACCACGATTTGCCGTCGTCGGATGCGACGTTGGAGGATTTGCTGCGCGAGGACGTGATCCCTTACACGGCACTGATGCCGGAGCTGGACGCGATCATGCTGGCGCACGTGGAGTTTCCGAACATTGATGCGGAGTTTCCCGCGTCGTTATCGCCGCAGATGATCCGGCGGTTTTTGCGCGACCAGCTGGGGTTCGACCGACACCTGGTGCTGACGGATGATCTGGACATGGGGGCGATCACGAAGCGTTATGGCCGCGGAGAGGATGTGAAGTTGGCGATCGCGGCAGGGAATGATTTGGCGCTGATTTGCCACCGCACGGACACGGCTGAGATCGCGGCGCAGGCGATTGCTGAGCTGCCACGCTGGATGATCGATGACGCGCGGGACCGGGTGGAGCGGTTTCGGAAACGGCTGCACACGCCAGTAGCGTGGTCGGGGAAGAGGTGGGAGAAGACTTGCGCGGGATTGGCGAAGCTGGCGACGGAAGTGCCGGAGCTGGTGCTAGCTGGGGAGAGTAGCCCCGTGGCTGGGTACTGAGTTTCCATGATTCACATAATTCCCATGGGACTTATAGGAATCATGGGAATGATGATTTCACTTTCCCAGGACCCAAGCGATGTGCGGAGTGTAAAGGTCGGGCTCTAGCAGGAAGGAGTCGTGGCCTTTGTCGGAGTGAACGGTGATGTGCATGACTTCGACTTTGGCTTGTTCGAGGTGCTTGACGAGTTCTGCCTGTTCTTCGGGGTAGAAGCAGAAGTCGGAGTCGATGGAAAAGACGAGCCAGCGTTGGCCGGCTAGCGACGCGCGGGTGAATAAGTCGAGCGGCGTTTCGGCATCGCCTTCCTCGGTGGCGTCGTAGCACGACCAGAGGTCGATGATGCGAAGGTAGGTGTTGGCATCGAAGCGGCGGACGAATTTTTTGCCCTGATGGAGCATGTAGCTCTGGAATTGGTCGCGGACGCGGTACCAAGCGAGCACGTCGTCGGGCTGGACGACGTCTTGGCGGGCGCGGCGCTCGATGGCGTCGAGGTGGACGAAGGTTTTATGGGAAATCATCCGGGCGAGGACGAGGCCGTAGAGCGGGGCTTCCTCGTCATAGTAGTCGCCGCCGTTGAAGTGGGGGTCGTTTTCGATCGCGAGGATTTGTTCGAACAGGATCAGGCGGTTGAGAACCGTGGTTTTGAAGCCCGAGGCAATGACGATGACGTGGTGAACACGCTCGGCGAAACGGGTGGCAAAGGTCAGCGCAATCAAGCCGCCCACCGACGGACCGACCACCGCATGAAGCGCGGCAATGCCAAAGTGGTCGAGCAGGCGGGCAAACACCTCGACCTGATCGGCTGCCGTTACGGCGGGGAAAGACGCGCCCCAAGGTTTGCCAGTTACTGGATTGATCGAAGCGGGGCCGGTGCTGCCGTAGCAGCCGCCGAGATAGTTCGCGCAGACGACGAAGTATTTGTCGGTGTCGATCGCCTTGCCCGGGCCAATCAGACCTTCCCACCAACCCTCATGCATTTCCGGCTGCCAGAGTTCCCCGATGCCATCGATGCTGGGATTGAAACCGACCGCGTGGTGGGAACCTGAAAGTGCGTGGAAGAGGAAAATCGCGTTGGAGCGGTCCGCGTTGAGATCGCCCCAAGTTTCATAGGCCAGCGTCACCCCCGGAAGCTGCGCACCATCGCGCAACCTCACCGGATCGGTGGGGCTGCCAGTTTGGAAAAATTGCGTGCGGATCTCAGCGGGCATGAGACAAGCCTAGACCCGGCAAACCCGCCAAAGCAAGGATGAGCTAAGAAACAGAGGCATTAGAAAAGAAATTGGAGAAAAACTTGAAAACGCCATTTGGCTGGATTAGATTGCCACATGACAAAAAAACCGAAAAATTCATATCATCCCGAAGACCCCTTCGAAAACCAAGGAACCCACCTCAAAGAGGCCGTTGGAGTCTATCGCTTTGAAAGCTCCCCCGTCGTCGAAATCGTCGACCACTGGGTGACCGTCCTGCAACAATTCGGAATCCAGACAAGCGCCAAGGCCAGCAGCACCCTCGCCCAAATCCGCGATGCCCTGCGGCAAGGGGTGCCGCGCGCCGCCTTTGACCGGCTGAGAAGCGAGTTGGCCGTGCCCGCAGAAGAGCTTGCCGAGATTTTGGGAATCCCGCCGCGGACGCTGGCGCGGCGGACCGAACGGTTCAAGCCTGACGAGTCTGAACGACTTTTGAGGATCGGTTCGGTCGTGCAAAAGGCAAACGATGTGCTGGAAGAACCGCTGGCAGCGCGGCGCTGGATGACCCAGCCGAAACAGGCGCTGGGCGGCCTAACACCATTGCGCTGCTGCGACAGCGAAATGGGCGCGCGGGAAGTGGAAGCCCTGCTGGGCCGGATCGAACACGGGGTTTTCTCATGATCGCGGCGTTTCGGCTTTGCAAAACGAAACATTTGGCCAGCGCCTTCAGCGGCGAGGGGGCGCGGCTGAACGGTGGACGCTGGAATTCCCCCGGCCTAGCCGTGGTTTACACGTCGTCGTCGCTTTCGCTGGCCACCTTGGAGGTGCTGGTGCATTTGGAAGACCCTGCGGTATTTGACCGGGTGTTCTCGTGGGTACCGGTGGCGATCCCCCCGGATACCGTGGCGCGGCTTGATCCGCTAGCGCTGGCCCGCGGGTGGCACCAACACGAGACCAACGCCAGCTCCCGAAACATGGGGGACATGTGGTTGCGCTCGCGGCGGAGCGCCGCCTATGCCGTGCCGTCGGCAGTGACGCCGGGTGAATGGAATTACTTGCTCAATCCAGCGCATCCGCGGTTCAACGAAATCGAGATCGGTGAAGCCCGGCGTTTTGAACCGGACTCCCGATTGGTGCACGGGTAAAATCACCCCGCGAGGCCAGCGCGAATGAGCAGTGGCTCCTGTTCGGGGTCTCGGCCCATGAAGCGGCGGTAAAGTTCGTCCGGGGCTGCGGAGTTTCCTTTGCTGAGGATATGTTCGCGGAAGGCGGCACCGGTTTCGGGATTGAGCACCCCCTCTTCTTGGAAACGGGTGAAGGCGTCGGCATCCAGCACCTCGGCCCACTTGTAGGAGTAATAACCCGCGGCGTAGCCGGTGGGGCTGCTGAAGAGATGGCTGAAGCGACGCATCATCGAGGGCGACGGCGTTTTCAGCGGCGCGAGGTAGTCGGCGAGAACTTCGCGATCCACGGCGTCGAGGTCTTCGCCGAGGAAGTCGGTGACGCGGGTGTGGAGTTCAAGATCGAGCTTGGCGAAGGCGAGTTGGCGCATGAAGCCGGAGGCGCTGAGGTAGTTTTTCGCGGCGATCATCTTCGCAAACAGATCCTCGGGGATGGCCGCACCGGATTCGAAGTGGCGGGCGAAAAGATCTAACGATTCGCGGTCCCAACAGAAGTTTTCCATGATCTGCGAGGGGAGCTCGACAAAGTCCCACGGGACGCTGGTGCCGGCTAGAGATTTCACGGCGACTTCGCTGAGCAGGCCGTGGAGCAGGTGGCCGAACTCGTGAAAAATCGTTTCCACTTCGCGGTGGGTGAGCAGGGCGGGCTTGCCATCGATGGGCGGGCTCATGTTACCGATGATCAGGCCGAGGTGGGGTTCGCCGAGGGCTCCGGTGTGGAGGGAATTCATCCAAGCGCCGCCGCGTTTCGATTCACGCGGGTGCCAGTCGGCGTAGAACGAGCCGAGATGGGCGGCAGTTTTGGAATCATGGATTTCGTAAAACGCACACTCGGGATGCCAGGCCTCGACCACACCGGTGAGAAGTGTGTCGGGGGCCGAGCCGGGTTCGTAGTGAACCGTTTCCAGCTGGCGGATGGTGATGCCAAAAAGACGCGAGGCGATTTCAAACATGCCAGCCATCACGCCATCGACGGGGAAGTAGGGGCGCAGGGATTCTTCGTCGAAATCATAGTTTTCTTGGCGTTGTTTTTCCGCCCAGTAGGCGACTTCCCATGGCTCTAACGACGCGATAGGCTGGCCGGATTTTGCGGCTTTGTATTGGCTAAGCTGCTTGTATTCCGAGAGGAATGCGGGATGGATGCGAGTGTGGAGGTTTTCGATAAAACTGAGTGCGGTGGCACCTGTTTTGGCCATGCGGCGCAGCAGCGTGAGATCGGCGAAGTGTTCGTGACCGAGGATAGAAGCCTTTTCGTGGCGAAGGACGAGGATTTGCCAAACCAATGCGGTGTTGTCGAACTCACCCACGGCACCGACCTTGGAGGATGCTTCCCAGACTTGGTGGCGGATGGTGTCGTCGTGCAGGTGCTGCATGATCGGGAACATCGAAGGGAACTGGAGGGTGAAGCGCCAAGCAGAGAACTCATCCGTGGCGATGCCTTTGGCTCGGGCATTGGCAGCAGCCCCCGCCTTGGCGGAGTCGGGCAGACCAGCGAGTTGGGATTCATCGGTGATGACGAGCTCCCACGCGTTGGTGGAGTCGAGCACGTGCTCGGAATACTCTTTGGTGATCTGCGACAGTTCGGCCTCGATGGCGGCGATGCGCTCTTTTTGATCGGCCGGCAGGTCGGCTCCGGAGTTGCGGAAATCCGCGAGGGTTTCTGCGACGAAACGCTGCTGGACGTCGGAAAGGGTGGCGATTTCCGGGCTTTCGCCAACCGCCTTGATCACGGCCCACAGGCGCTCATTAAGGGCGAGCGAAGAGTAGAAATCGGTAACCTCGGGCAGCATTTTTCCGAGCGCTTCGCGCTGGGCGGGCGAGTCGCAAACGGAGTCGAGATGATTCAAGCGGCCCCAACCGTCATTGAGCAACTCGCTGGCTTTTTCAAAGGCGACGAAGGTCGATTCATAGTTGGCGGTGGAGGGATCCTGGTCGCAGATGGTCTCGATATTTTGCTTTGCGCAATCGAGGGCGTGGCGGATGTCTGGCTCAACGGCAGCGGGGACAAGTGTGGACCAGCGGATGTGGAAATCGGGGGCGAGAAAAGGATGCATGGAAAAGTTTGTTAAATGTTAGGATCAGTTGTCAGACGGGGCGAAATGAGCCAGGGGCTTCACCAGATTGGTGGGCAATGGAAACACCCGATCATAGATGCCGGGGGCGACTTCCGTCGATTGCGCGTAGGCATCGTAAACCATTTCCATCTTAGCGTCGAGGTTGTCGATGTAGTGCAGCGCGAATGCTTCGGGCGTACGGGGAAGCACGGGCGAGCCGAATTCGTACTGGCCGTGATGGCTGCCGATGAGATGGAGCAGATGAAGGCGCGTGGCCTCGGTGGAGGGTTTGATCGACTTCCATGCCTCGGCTTCGGGCGTGGCGAGCAGGTCGTTCCAGAGTTTGTTGACGAGCTCGATGCCAAGAGGGATGTGCCCTAACATCTCGCCGTGGAGGCTATGGATTTGCGAAAATCCATCTTCGGGATAAGAATTCTCCCAGAGTTTTCCGCAGTCGTGAAGCAACACGCCGGCGAGCAGCAAATCGCGGTTGAGTCTGGGATAAACCGGACAGAGCGCGGCGGCGGAGCGCATCATCTGGGCCACGTGTTCGACGAGCCCACCGCGGCGGGCGTGGTGATTCTTTTTCGCGGCAGCGGTGCGGCGGAAGCGGTCACCCATCTGCGTCAGAAAGTGCGCGCACAGTCCGTGGAGGCGGGGATCGCGAATCGAGGCGCAGAGGTGCTGGATTTCCGCATAGTCGGCCTCCTGCTTGTAGCGGGTCTCGGGGTCTCCGGCGAGGAAATCGGCGATCGCGGATTCATCGAGACGATGCCATGCGAGGTTGTTCGGGTTGACGCCATACGGGTTCTGCGTCCACTCGGCCTCAAGCCGCAGGATCGCTCCATCGGCGAGTTTTTCAGCGGCATCGTAGATGGGCGAATCCGACCAGATTTTGAGGGAGAAATTCCCGGTGGAGTCGGCGAAGACGAGCTCGAAGTAGGGTTTCCCGCCCTTGGTCGTGCGCACGGCCCGCGACTGGAGTTGGGCGTGGATGGCCGCAACAATCGGGATTTCTCCGGACTGCTGTTTGATTGCGGCAATAGTGATCGGGCTCATGCAGTCCAGAATGGCAGATCGCGGCGCTGTGTCACGCACGGAGCGTTTCGAAGATTCGCATTACTCGTGTCGCAACGCATCAATCGGGTCGAGCATTGCCGCACGGCGAGCGGGCATGAAGCCGAAGATCACCCCGATCGCGGCAGAGAAGACAAAGGCGACCGTGTTGATCTTGGGATCAAACAAGAAGGGAGCTCCCACCACCTTGGCGAGCGAGATACAAAGGCCATAGGCGAGAATAATTCCTGAAACCCCACCAACGCAGGAGAGTGTCACCGCCTCCACCAAGAACTGGAGCAGTACCTCGCGGGCACGGGCCCCGATGGCCAAGCGGATCCCAATTTCGCGTGTGCGCTCAGTGACAGAAACCAACATAATATTCATGATACCGATGCCGCCGACGAGAAGACTAACCCCCGCCACCGCGCCTAATAAAGACGTCATGACCTGGGTGCTCGAGCTCACCGCTTCCGCAATCTGGCGGGTATCGACGACGGTGAAATTGTTCTGCACATTGTTCGCAAGTCGCCGCCGCTCGCGCATGAGGGACGTCACGTCGGA
>CAJXYV010000082.1 GCA_913063525.1 uncultured Verrucomicrobiota bacterium | reverse complement strand
ACCACGGTCTGGTGATTCGTTCCGAAACGAAGGTGACGCCAGAAGTCTTCGCCGCGGCCAAAAACCTCAAGGCCATCGGCCGCGCCGGTGTCGGCGTGGACAACATCGACCGCTCCGCCGCGACCGATCACGGCGTGGTGGTGATGAACACCCCCAGCGGCAATACGATTTCCACCGCAGAACACGCCTTTGCGCTGATGCTTTCGCTGGCCCGCAACATCGGCCAAGCACATTGCTCGATGATCGCTGGCAAGTGGGATCGCAAATCGCTGTCGGGCGTGGAAATGTTCGGCAAGCGTCTGGCCATCCTCGGCATGGGCCGGATCGGCACCGAGTTTGCCAAGCGCGCGCAAGCCTTCGGCATGACGGTGGTTGCTTACGACCCCTTCCTGACCGCCGCCCGCGCGCAGTCGCTCAATGTCGAACTGGCGGAAAGCGCCGCCATCGCCCTGACGGGTGCCGACGTCGTGACGCTGCACATCCCGCTGACCCCGGAAACCAATCACATTCTCAATGCCGAGCGCATCGCCCTGATGAACCAGGGCGCACTGATCGTGAACTGCGCCCGCGGCGGTCTCGTCGATGAAGCAGCCGCCAAGGCATCGATCGATGCCGGCCATCTCGGTGGCATCGCGCTCGACGTTTACGAAGTGGAGCCACCACCTGCAGACTTCCCGCTGTTCAGCGCGAAAAAGTGCGTTTTCACCCCGCACCTCGGCGCATCGACCGCCGAAGCCCAAGAAAACGTCGGCATCGAAGTGGCGCACCAAGTGAAGAATTTCCTCCTCACCGGCGAAATCGTCAACGCGGTCAACATGCCCAACCTCGACAGCCGCACGCTCGAAAGCGTCGGCCCGTACCTCGAACTCGCCGACTCGCTGGGCAAGCTGCTTTCGAAGATCGCCCCCGCCCAGTGCGATGGCATCCGCGTGTCTTACCTCGGCCCGGTTTCCGAGCTGGATACCGAACTGATCACCCGCAAGGTGCTGACCGGTTACCTCTCCGCCGCGCACAACGAGGCGCAGGTGAACCTGATCAATGCTCCCGCTATCGCGAAAGCACACGGCATCAGCGTGACCAAATCGACCGCAGCACTGGCCACCAACTGCACCGAACTGATCGAAGTATCCGCCATTAAGGGCAACGAAGTTTGCACGGTGGCCGGAACCTTCTTCGGCAAGTCGGCCCGGATCGTCCACATCGCAGGCCACTACGTCGAAACCAGCCCGAACGGCAAGTTCCTGTTTGTCGAGAACGACGACCGTCCCGGCATCGTCGGCACCATCGGAACTTCGCTCGGCAGCGCGTCGGTTAACATCGCCAACATGGCCTTGAGCCGTTCCAGCGACCGCAAACGCGCGGTCACGGTGATCGAAGTCGACACCGAACCACCTTCAGAACTCCTTGAAAAACTGCGCGCGACGCCAGGAATCATCCGCGTTCTGAGCTTTGAACTGTAAAAACGACCGAACGTAAAAAAATCCGGTTGCCAACCCTACCCTAAATTATCTAGCTTCTTCCCAGCATGAAAAAACTCTTCGTCATCGCTAGCACCATGGCCGCCCTCAGCGGAATGGTTGTCGCCGACATCCAAGCCCCTCCGGGTTCCACCTACACGGCCACGCGCAAGCTCGGTCGTTCGCTCAGTAACATCGTTTATGGCTTCATGGAGATTCCAGAACAGATCGTTCGCAAAAATGACGCCTACGGTCGCAAGGCCGGATCCACTTACGGTGCGGTCGATGGCACCAGCCGCGCATTGCGTCGTCTGGGCTACGGTTGCTACGAGTTGATCACCTTCACGTGTCCAACCTATCGCGGCACCTTCAAGCCACCTTACGAGCGCTGCGGTGAAGACAACCGCATCGAAATGAACGTCCACGACGGACTCTCTGAATTCCCACCGGAGCTCGGTTTCGAAAGCGGCTTCCAACACAGCCGCACTCAAAAATACTGAGCTTCATAAGCGAATCGTTTTATTTCATCATCCCGTCAGCGGTGTTCCCGCTGGCGGGATTTTTTGTAGGGAGTCCCGGCTTTAGCCGGAATCATCGCACAACCGGCTAAAGCCGGTGCTACCTGCAATATGAATCTACGACTTCGCGCGGTCTTGCCATTTCTTCTGCCACGGCGGGGCCTTCGCTTTCCACGTCGAAGCCGGCAGCTCGTCGGCAAACTCCGAGCGCTGGCCAATCCCGCGCAGCAAACTGCTGATTTCCTTGGCTTCGTGCAGCAGTTCGACCATCCGCTCAGCCTTCAAGCCGGACTGTTTTAACTCCGCTTTCACCGCAGCATCACGCCGCTGCAGCACCGTCGCCGATAACAAGGCCAGCGCCTGTTCCGCCGCTTGGATCCCATCCAAAGTCACACCGTCTAACGCCAAAGTCTCGTGAGCCAGCGCAAAGCGATCGGCATCGGGGAGCCCGCCGATAAAGGCATTCACCGCTGCATTCGATGCGGGATCGGGCGCGGCACCGAGAATGGTTTCGAGTAAGGGAATCCCCTCCATCCAGCGATTCGCCTCGTGCAAGGTCTCGAATTGTTCGCTCAGGAAATTCTGTGCCGGACCCGATGAAAGCGCCAGGTGACACAAAAACGCAACGATCCGGTGCAAGCGCGTCGGCTCGGCGGGCGGCGCGAGGTCGTCCTGCTTGGCGGAATTGTCGGCGTAGACCCGCTTTGGCTTTGCCTTTGCCTGAGCGATCGCCTCGCGCAGTGCCACCGTCGAAGTCTGAAGGTGGGTAGCGACGATATTGAGCTGATTCTCCCGCGAGGCGAAGTCGGTCATCAGCGACAACAGCTCCGCACATTCGCTCAATGCGGAAGCACGCGCCGTGGCGGAATTGAAAACCCCGTTCGCCTTCGCCCGCTCCAGTTTGAAATCAAAAAACTCCTTGGCGTTGGCCAGCAATTGCCGGAACGCCTCTTCCCCGTGAGCTTTCAGGAAAGTATCCGGGTCATCCCCTGCTGGCATCTCGACCACTCGTACCGACAGCCCTTCCGGCACCAGCTCGCGGTACGCCTTCTCCGTCGCCGCCAGACCCGCATTGTCGGCATCGTAGCAGACTAGCACGTTGCTGGTGTAGCGCTTGAGCAGCCGCGCATGCTGCTGGGTGCAGGCCGTGCCGCAGGTCGCGATAGCGTGGGCAATGCCTAGTTCATGGCAGCAAATCGCATCGATCTGCCCTTCGCACAGCAGCGCCGCCTTCTCCTTGAGGATCGGCTTCATCGCGCGATCCAGGCCAAAAAACACCCGCGACTTCTTAAAGATCGCCGTCTCGGGCGAGTTGATGTACTTGCCACTGTTTTTATTTTCGCGGAGTTGTCGTCCGCTGAAGGCGATCACATCGCCGATCTCGTTGCGGATCGGGAACATCAGCCGGTCCTGAAAGCGCACGAACAATCCCGAGTGGGGCTGGCCATCTTCCTTCAGTTTCACCAAGCCAGAATCGACTAATTCGCGGCCGCTGAATTTGCGGCCACGTGCCCAATCGAGAAAAACCTTCGGATGATCCGGCATCCAGCCGACCGACCAACTGGCCGCCATCTCGCGACCGAAACCGCGCGATTTCATGTAATCCCGCGCATGGCTCGCCGCCGGATCTTTCATCAGCAACTCGTGCATAAACGCCGTCGCCTCGCGATGAATATCCAACAACCGCCCGCGCATCCGCCGCGATTGATCCGCATTCGGATCCGAGTCTTCTTCGACGATGTGGACGTTCGCCCGCAGTGCGAGCTTCCGCACCGCATCGACAAAGGGCAGATTCTCGTGATCCCGAACAAACGAAATCGCGTCGCCGCCCTTGCCGCAACCGAAACAGTGGAAGCGCTGGGTCGAGGGCGTGATGTAAAACGACGGCGTCTTCTCGTGGTGAAACGGGCAATTCGCCCGATACGACGAACCCGCCTTTTTCACCTGAATGTAAGAACCAATCAAATCGACGATGTCCGTCGCTTCGAGTACTTTCTCAACACTTTCTTTAGGAATCTGGGCCACGGGATTTTACTGCGCCACAGACTAATCCCCACCGGGCGACCGCGCGAAGCCGCAATTTAAAAATCCACCCGAAAAGTCCTGAATTGCTTGCCAAGTCGCACCGCGCCTCCTAATCCTTCCGCCACGGCCACACGTTAGCGGCCCTTTTCCTCGGAAAGCATGCTTAGCTCAGTGGTAGAGCACATCCTTCACACGGATGGGGTCCACAGTTCAATCCTGTGAGTACGCACCAGCCAGCGGGCCAGAAGCCAGCAAACAAAAGGGTTGTAGCGCCCTTTATACCTACGGGGAAATTCAGGGGAAATGTGTTGATTTAGCACAGTGAGTTTAGCACAGTCATCCATGGCCAAAGCTCCCCCCGCGAAGAAAAAGTCAGGCAGACCGATCCAAAACAAAAGTGCCCCCGGTGTTTATATGAGGGCAGGCAGTTCCAATTTTTGGTTGCGGTATTCCGTGGGGGGCGAGCAAGTCCGGGTTTCGCTGGACACCTCTGACCCGACCGAGGCCAACGCGAGGGCCGCGGAGTTGCGGGGCCGACCGGTTGTTTCGAAAAAGACCGGGAAAACAATCGGCGGAAAATCCCCTCTCGACCTCGCAGTTGAACGCTACCAAAGCGAAAAGCTGGCTAGCCGGGATTTCGTGAAAACGTCCGCCGATGGAGCCAAGCAGGCCGTGAACAACTTCGCCGCCGCCATGTCGATCACAGACGCCAATCAGGCCACGAGCGCGACCTTGGCAAGCTACTATAGCAAGACGCGTGAGGCCCATTCCGAGGCGACCGCCCAAACCTACACGACGCGGGTAGGAACGTTTTTGAGGTGGTTTGGCTTGCGGGTCACCACGCCCGACTTTGAGTCAGCCGCACCGACGAGAGAAATCGTAGTTGCTTGGGAACGGAGCACAGAGTTGCTAGGAATTTCCGCCGGTGAAATGAAGTTCATCCTTTTTGCAGGCTTTCGCGCTGGTATGCGGAGGGGGGAAATCAGCATGGCCCGCCCGGCGTGGTTTGATCTCGCAAGGAAAAGAATCCACATCCCGGCGAAAGACCCCGTGACAGGATTCGTTCCCAAATCGGGACGCGCCCGAACCATCCCTTTGACCGAGGAATTCCGGGATTTCATCCTCGCTGAATATCTGGATTGGAACGCCCGGAAGTTTTGCCTACGGCCGGAAAAACCGATGGGGAAATGGATTTACCGTTTCGATTTCCGCAAAATGCTGGAGAGGTTCGCCCGCAACAATTGCGCCGAGCTAACAGCTCACGTCATGAGGCACAGCTTTGCCTCTCATCTTGCCAACGGGGGCATCGGAATCGCGCAATTGTCGTCCTGGACAGGCGACCGGATACAGACCCTAGAGCATCATTATTTACATCTGGATGCTGATGCCGACGCCGCCGAAATGGCGTTTGCCGGGGGGTCCATCATGAAAAACAACAACAAGGTTCAAGGCCTTCTCGTTGAATTCCTTGTAGCCCAGAAGACAGAGGCTCTGGAAAAGGCGGCGGAGGCAGTGGAAGCAGCCGCCAAGGAGGTTGCGCGGCTTGAGCGGGTGGACGCGGCGGCGGAGGCCAGCTTGAACGATTGGGCACGGAAAATGGGGGTCTCCGAGGATTCAATTGCACGGGCGCGCGATGGCGTCTGATTATTTCCTTGGGCCTTTCATCTCTGGCTGTCGGTCCGCCTCAATTAGCATCCGTGCACCAATTTTTAGCATTTTGGAAGGTTGCCGGATCACTTGGTGCACTCGGATGCAGGCCATAATCGGGGACCGGAGCTCTCTGGGGATAAGCCTCCATGCCGTTAGATTCATCACACCGAAAGCGAGTGGCCAAACGCCGCTTCGCGCATGATGGCCAAGAGCTGCCTGAAGAATTCGGCGAAGCGGCTCTTCCTTCTGCGACTTGATCTTCCGACGTCTGTAATCATCGCAATCAGCTTGGTAATCCGCCCAAAACCCTCGCTCGCGAACCCACTTTTCCAACTCGCGATCAATCACCTCGGCACAGCGCAGATCTATTAGGTGCGCGCGGTCTTTGAGGTCAAGATGGTGATTCAGCAAATCGCGCTTTTTTTCCGTTAGTAATCCGGGAAATTTTGCTTCAATTCGATGTGCGCCGACAATCCAAGGCCCGGCCGTCAAGAACAAGGCCTTTGGGTGTGGCTTCCCATCTGCCGAGGTCTTTGGGATGTGGGAGTGAAAATGAGGCACTGCTGTGTCCAAGTGAACACCTCCACCGTAAGTTTCTCTCCCTGAAACTTTCATGACCTCGCGGGATTGCGCCTCGGCCAACCTCAGCATCAAATCCTCCAGTTCCGACGGGCCGATTCGTGCAACAGTCCTCACCGCCCAAGGTGGCAGCGTAGTAACCAGGCTGACTGCGCCGTGCTTGTACCGTCCATAGTCGCGCCTCTCTTGTCCATCCCTGATCCTGATGCGCACGTAGCGCGCACGCGTCTCACTCATGGCAACCACTTCCCGCGTGTAAGCTGCAGGGTCGGAAACTCGCCGGGCATAACCACCTCGCAATTTGAAAGTGAACCCTTTGGTTGGCGAATTAAAAATCCCATCAATGATCCCTCCCCCTGCTTCCCGCTCCAGGGCCGGGACGGGCTCATAATCTATCCCCTTGCGCACCGCCTTTCGCGCCCTGTGGAGGGCGTGCAGGGCGGAGGTCGAATCATCGTGGCCAGCGACAGCCAGTGTCAGTCCTAGGGGCATTGGGAATTCAGTCTGATTAAATTTCCGGGGTTGCATCGTTGGACGGGCCGACCGAAGGCGGGGGAACCAACTTGCCTTTGCGGGCGAGGCGCTCTTCGCGCATTTTCCGCACATCCTGGTGGACCGATTGACGCCGGTTGAATTCCTCTTTGGCTTCGGCAACGAGGGTGCTCAACGCAACCTGATAATATCCCGGAATATCTTCAGCGGGTATCCCGTCGGGAAGAACGCGGGGACGGCAGCCGGGGCCACACATCAACGCGCACATCGCGTCAGCGCCGACGGCGGAGCCGTGCCTCTTACAAAGGATGCGCAGGCAGGCATAAAGCCCGGCGTTCCAATCGGACATGTTCTCAATAATGTCTTCTAGCATCCCCACGCGCTTTGTTAGGCGCTTCCATGCGGCTTGGTCGATTTGCATGGTGCCTTTTTACCCCCATTTTCTTGATTCCCCTAATTGAGGAAATAAGTATTATTTCTCGCTTTTTCTGAGGGCTCCTGGGGCAACCTGCCTAGTCTGCCGGAACCTGCCCATACCTGCCGGGCGGTTGGTGAATTGTCGTGCTTCCCTGCCCCCTTCCTATGGAAGGGCAGGCAGGCAGGCTCGACACCCAGCCCAACGCCCAGAGGACGCGAGACTTGTCCGAGGGCTACCGCCCCCCGTCCAAATGTACTATCCAGGCTACGCCCAGATAATCCTCCGCCACAAAAAGATTTGCAGACATTGATAAATAATCAGCCCAAATATCAAAAAAAGCTTGAATACCCTTTCGGGATAGCCCAGAGATAACGGCACCAGAGCGAGTTCCGCTCCCGAGGGCTTACCTCACGACCGATTATAATTTGAAATTTCGAGGGTTTCCCTCACACGACCGATCAATCTAGAGTTCCGAGGGTTTCCTCACGACCGATTATAATTCAGAGTCCCGAGGGTTTCCCTCACGATCAAAGCGGTTATCGCTAAGACCCCAGCCAATCACGACGCACGTTGCGGACCCGGATTGGCAAACCAGAACGAGCGCGCGGATGCGGCCCTCTGGATTTGATCCGAAATACAAGCTCAAACATCGTCGTGCCCGGATGTTGCGACAGGGCCAACAGACTTAAAATCAAAACACTACAATGAAACCGACCACCATAACGATCACCGCAGCCACAGCAGAACGCATCATTGGCATGCTCGAAACTTACGAAATCGAACACGCCAATATTGATGCCGGTATCCTGGCCTCAGAAATCCGCGGACTAACATCCGACGATAAGGAGGAACCAGAACCAGAACGCTCCCAACGACCAAAACGCGGAAAAAGCCGCTGGGCAGCGGCCTGATCGAAAACAGCGAAACCCGGCGAGGGTACGACCTCGCCGGGTTTCTAAAATCCTCCAGAAACTTACAAATCAAGAAAGAAACCAGAGAATATGAAAGACTACCGCATCACCGCCGCCGCGTCAATTCCCGGCGCGGTCATTGACCCGGAAACTGGACGCTTGTGCGCCCTAAAAATCGATATTGCAAGAGGGCTCAGCATCACGCCGTCAGCAGTGGCTATCTGTAAGCCTCGAATCTATCAAACCCGCTACGCGGACATCAATGACGTGCTCGAAGCCCGCGCAACGATCGCCGGACGTGGCAGGCCCCGTGGATCAGGCTACAACGACGCCAACAAGGAGGGCTCGGACAAATGAACCCACGTTACGACAAATTCCTGAACAGCGGCAATCCGCCCGAGCCGCCAAAACCGTTTGCCTGGAAATGGGCGAGCGACATCAAAACCTGCAAGGATTCTCATGACTTCGTGGAGGGAATTCTAACGGATTCTGGCCTTTCGGTGATATACGGTCAATCCAACTGCTGCAAAACCTTCATCGCTCTGGATCTAGCAGCATCAGTCGCTATGGGAAGCCGGTTCTTGGGGACGATTGAGGCTGACCGGGGAGGTGTTCTCTACGTGGCTGCCGAAGGGGCGGTTGGAGTCAATAACCGCATCGCAGCCATGCGCAAAATGGGGCGGCTAGGAAAGAAAGACGAAGCCGACGAAGCCGACGATGCCGACGAAGCCGACGAAGCCGACGAAGCCGACGATGCCGACGATGCCGACGATGCCGACGATGCCGACGATCAAACTCCGTACATTGCACTGATGTCGACAGGTTTGGATATTCTGGACCCACAGGATTCGGACCGCCTTGCCCAGACTATCAAGGCGGTTGCATCCGCGTGCCCCTTCCCCGTCCGCCTGGTGATTCTCGACACCCTTTCGCGCATGATGCCGGGAGGCAACGAAAACGACCCTGGCGATATGACAGCAGTTGTAAAAGCAGCTGACAAAATTCGGGAAGGCACCGGAGTTCACGTTTGCTTTATCCACCACAGCGGGAAAAACCAAGCAGCAGGAAGCCGGGGGCACTCATCTTTACGGGCCGCTACGGACACCGAAATCGAGGTTGTTCGGGAAGAGGGTTCGGAGTTCGGGCAAGTGATTTGCAAGAAAGCCAAAGATCTATCGTTCTTCCCCACGCTCACCTTCCAGCTTGAGGTTGTAAAGCTTGGAACCAACCGCCGTAAAAAGCCCGTCACTAGCTGCATCGTCAAGCGCGCCGACGCCGCCTGCATGCCGACCAAATCCACCTCCCTTGATACTGCGAAGGGGGAAATCTGCCTAGCATTGTCAAAAGCGGCCAACGGCATGAACACCACCGAGATTTGGGAGAATGTCAAAGGCGGCAAGACAGCCAAAAAGCAGGCACTCGACGCGATGGAGGCAGACCGCACCATCGTTAAGCGGAAGGTCAACAAGGCCTTCGTTTACACGCTCGCGCCGGTCGCCAAACCTGAACAGGAACCCCCTACCGAAGGCTCCAAAACATGAAAACGAGCCGAGAAAGAACGGAGGACGCACCTTGGAAACGTTATCACGTCACATTTGAGGCAGGGCGCCTCGATCGCAGCCGCGCAACAGTTTGGGCGAAATGCGGGCCGGTGGCGGGGCAGATCATCAAACACGGGAGGGAGCGGTTGAAGGTCGCCACCGTGACGATGCTGGAAATTCACACCCCGCAAATTGGAGACATCGTAATGAAAAAATAACACCGCCGCAATGGGGCACCGCAACTAATGGAGCAAATCACTCACTCTTTGGGATATTTGCTCCATTAGCCGCAGTTTCAACTGCCTTTAACCCCAACGCAGACAGCAACCCAGGTGGAAACTAAAAACACAACCTGTCCCCGTTCGGGTTTCCCGACTCCGACGAGCTGACGGGGTGCCCATTCTCGCGGGAAAATCGTGCAACCGGTGGTTGAGGTTTGGCGAACGGGGCAGGAAGCACCCACCGCCTGACAGACACTCGCCCCCGGCCCGCCCGCTGCGTCGTCCCTCCTGCGCTCCCCGGCTCCGGTGTCGAGAGACTGTCAGCCCCCGCAAGAGGGCGTGGAATTGAGCCCCGTCCCTCACCATCGCCTCGCTACACTCCCCCGGCCTTCGACACTACCGCGTCGGGCTACGGGTCCATTCCGCTTCCGGACTCCGGATCGCGCCGGTCCACAACTCCACCATGACGCGCGCCGCCGCGCGGGCTTCGTTGCACTCCGAAACCGTTAGCTTCGGGAATTGGATTGCGGGTGCGGCAGCCGCCCGGCATTCTCCCCGCGATGAGCAATCCAAACCTCTTCGGAGCTACACCGACGACACCAATAACCCCGCCCGTTGGCGCTACGGTGTCCATTTCAGGGGTGCCAATCCCGACCGATATTCCCGGCCCAGAGGAAGCAGCACGGCTGAAAGCCGAGTTCGAAGCGGCCCTCAAAGAACTCGCCCTTACCCTTTCCGGGCACGTTTCCACAGCTGACGGGCAATGGGCCGTGAAGGGCTTCATCGATGCTTTCAGGAACGTTTACACGATTTCCAGCGACACAAAAATTGTGTCCAAGATCCTTGAAATCCACCTTTTCCCGCAGATCCTCGCCTTTGCCGAAAAATACGGCTACGCGGTGGTTTTAGCCGAACACCAGAATTACTACCCCGATATTTCGTTCGTTCTGAAAGCCGATAAGAATGTGAAATTCGCGGTCGATTTCAAGACCACTTACCGGAACCCACTGAAGCCTTGGCTTTGCAACGGATTCACCCTTGGAAGCCACGGGGAGTATTTCCAGAAGCGGACAAGCACGAAGAACATCCAGTTCCCTTACGGCACCTACCTTGGCCACTTTTGCCTTGGGATCATTTACGACCGGGCCGAAGGGGCAACGATCGATGAGACTAAAAGCACGCCAGTTGAGGAGCTGCATTCGATCACATCCGTGATTTCCAACATCCAGTTTTTCGTGGTGGAGAAATGGAAGATCGCTTCGGACAAGGCCGGCAGCGGAAACACCGCGAATATCGGGAGCATCAAACGCATTGAGTGCATCATTTCCGGCAACGGTTCCTTTTCCAAGCTTGGCGAAAGCTGGTTTGACGAGTATTGGATGAACGTCGGCAAGATCACGATTCCCGATCCAAAGAAGACCGGAGCAACCAAGAAAATCACCACCCTTGAGGAATTTATCACCTATCGTGGTGGTGACCTGTCCCTCATCGTCCCTCGCAGCAACCTAGAATGAGCACCCCACCCAAAGTTCCCCCGATCAAGTGCCAAGGGATCAAAACCAAGCTGGTTCCATGGGTGAAGGCGATTGTCCCCAAGGGTTTCCGGGGCCGCTGGATTGAGCCGTTTTCTGGGTCCGGGGTTGTCGCTTTCAACGTCCGGCCAAAGCGGGCGCTTCTTTGCGATTCAAACCCGCACCTTGTGAACTTTTACCAGGCGATTCAATCCGGGAAAATCACGGGGGCATCCGCCAAGAAATTCTTGGAGACCGAAGGCGCAGAGCTACTCCAGACAGAGGGCGCGCATTTCTACACAGTGCGGGAAAGGTTCAATGCCCAAGCCGAACCGATGGATTTCCTGTTCATCAACCGGAGCTGTTTCAACGGGATGATCCGGTTCAACAAAAAGGGCGGGTTCAACGTCCCGTTTTGCCGCAAGCCAAACCGGTTCGCCCAAGCCTACATCACGAAGATCACAAACCAGATCAAAGCGATTTCCGAAATCATTTCGACCGGGGATTATGAGTTCGTTCACCAGGATTTTTCCAAGACGATTGCCACCGCCAAGTCTGCGGACATCATTTACGCGGATCCGCCATATATCGACCGACACGCCGATTATTTCAACGCATGGGGGGAGATTCAGGAAACCCAATTGGCGGAGCAGCTTGGGGCAACCCCGGCCAAATTCATCCTCTCGACGTGGCACAGCAACGACTACCGAAGCAACGTTTTCATTGATTCCCACTGGTCCCAATATCACATCCTCACGCGGGAACATTTCTACCACGTTGGAGGGAAGGAAGAGAACCGGAACCCGATGCTTGAAGCCCTGATCACGAATTTCACGCCAGACGCCCTACCCGCTTTGCCTCAGCAGGCGGAGCAATTGCGGCTGATCGTCTGAAAATTTCCTTTTCAACCCGCAGGGGTTCCCCTAAACCTCCCCCGCCCCGAGGTTGCCAGACCGGTTTTAGCACAGCCGGTTTAGCACAGAGGCTCTGGAAAGCTTATAGCATGCTTAGCTCAGTGGTAGAGCACATCCTTCACACGGATGGGGTCGCAGGTTCGAACCCTGCAGCGTGCACCATCTTTGATTTTCAAAGACTTATTATGGAAAAGGCGACAGTCTCGAGCCATTTGGCAACAATGGGTTGCAATATACCAAATCCATTTAACTCCAGTGGATTAGGTGGACTTCGATCCAGAGACGAACCTTTATCTTCAACTGCAAGGCGCATCTCAGCGTGATGCAGGGTGAGGGAGGAAAACTAGGAAGGGTTGATCTTCGGTCAACGCGGGTCGACGGCACGTCGACCCGCCTTTATTTGCGGCGCTTCGGAACGCGCTTGGCGGCGGTCTTTTTCGCGACGCGGACGACAGGCCTCGCGTCGGCTTCGGATTTTTTCAGGCGCTTGGCGTCCATTTCGCGGGTGCGCTTGCGCCAGTCTTGGCGCGGCTGCTTTTCGCCGGGCGTGGGCGGAGGGACGGGGGCGAGGTAGTCGAAGCCCCGGACGCGCCGACGGCTGAGGCGCTGGCCGATGGACATTTCGAGGATGTCGAGCAGGTTGAGGTCTTGTTTGGGGACGAAGCTGAGTGCCTCGCCCTGTGCCTCGGCCCGGCCGGTGCGGCCGATGCGGTGGATGTAGTCCTCGGGGTTGACCGGCAAATCGTAGTTCACGACGTGGGTGATGCCATCGATGTCGATCCCGCGCGCCACGATGTCGGTGGCGACGAGGACCTGCGCTTTGCCGTCTTTGAAATCCTGCAGCGCCTTGAGCCGTTGCTCCTGCGAGCGGC
>CAJXYV010000081.1 GCA_913063525.1 uncultured Verrucomicrobiota bacterium | reverse complement strand
CCTTGTCGATGGCGAGCACGATGGCTTCCACTTCGTCGTTCTTTTTGAGAACTTCCGATGGGTGGTTGATCTTGCGCGTCCAGGACATGTCCGAGACGTGGATCATTCCATCGATGCCTTCTTCCAGTTCAACGAACGCACCGTAAGCGGTGAGGTTGCGGACCGGGCCCTTGATCGTTGCGCCGACTGGGTAGCGCAGTTCGATTTCATCCCATGGGTTAGAATCGAGCTGGCGAACGCCGAGCGAGATTTTCTGTTCTTCGATGCTGATACCGAGAACGACGGCCGAGATTTCTTGGCCGATTTCGAGAACATCGCTCGGGCGAGTGATGCGCTTGACCCAGGAAAGTTCGGAAACGTGCACGAGTCCTTCGACACCGCGCTCGATTTCGATGAACGCGCCGTACGGCAGCAGCTTGGTGACGCGACCCTTGACGTTGTGACCGATCGGGTATTTCCGCTCGATGTCTTCCCAAGGATTCTCGGACATTTGCTTGAGGCCGAGCGAAACACGCTCTTTCTCGCGGTCCACGTCGAGGATGATGACATCCATCGATTGGCCGATGTGGAGCAATTCGGAAGGATGGTTGATGCGACCCCACGACATGTCGGTGATGTGCAGCAAACCGTCCATGCCCGCCAGATCGACGAAGGCACCGAAGTCGGTGATGTTCTTGATCGCACCGGTGACCTTGTCGCCGATTTTGACCGATTGAAGGAAGGTTTGGCGTTGCTCGGAGCGCTCGGCTTCGATGACTTCGCGACGGGAAAGAACGATGTTCTTGCGCTCGTCGTTAACCTTGACGATTTTGAATTCGTAAACGTTGCCGACGAATTCGTTGAGATCCTTCGGTGGAATGATGTCCACTTGCGAACCGGGAAGGAATGCTTCCACGCCGACATTGACGGTAAGTCCGCCTTTGACGACTGCCTTGACCTTGCCGCGAACGAGACCGCCGTCCTGGAAGACTTTGACGATTTTTTCCCAGTTTTGTTTGTGAGCGGCCTTCTCCTTGGATAGGACGACCATGCCCTCGTCGTTTTCGAGTCTCTCGAGAAGCACTTCGATCTCGTCGCCAATTTCGATCTCTTCATCCTCGAACTCGTTCGATGGGATGGCTCCTTCGGACTTGTAGCCGACATCTACGAGAACGACCTGAGGACGAATTTCGAGAATCGTGCCCTTGACGATCGATCCTTCGCGGAATTCGCGAAACTTGGAATCGATGAGGTCGTTCAGTTCTTTGTTAGTGGGTTCCGCGCATGCGTAAGCCATAATGGTTATTTGGTTTGGGGTTGTGTTGTTGGTTCGTTTTCTTCCTGCAATTGCCCCGAAAAGTAAAACTGACAGACACCGGGGCGCCAACCGTCTGCCAGTAGAAAGAAAAACGGACCGCAATACTAGCCCCTCAGCTGACAATAGCAAGGCCAAAGGAGATAAATTACGATTACGCGGTTCCAACCGTCGGCATCAGAATAAATATTATAAATTGGCACATATTTTGCTTCATTTTTTAAAATCGAAGCATTAGTCTCAGCACGGCAGTGACAAACTGTCGCCCATGGCAGACTTCACCCTTCATCAATCGCTGTCTCAACAGCAGACGCTCGCGCCCCAGATGCGTAAGAGCCTTGAGATCCTACAGGCCAGCACTTTGGAGCTGAGCCAGATGGTGCAACAAGCGCTGGAAACCAACCCTGTACTGGAGGACGTGACGGAAAGCATCTCGCTGGACGACGGTACAGATCCCGAAGAAGCAGATTCATTAGAATACATGAACGAAACCGACGACGATTGGCGCGATCGCACGATCCTCGAAGGAAAGAGTTCACCTTGGACCAGCGAAGATGAGGAGCGGAGACAGCGCATTTACGACTCAATCGTTGCCCCCGAGACGCTGCAACAGCATTTACAACATCAGCTGGACCTTTCGATGGTCGATCCAGAGGTCCGCGAGGCGGCGAAGGCAATTTTGGGCAATCTCAACGAACGCGGGTTTCTTGACTTGCCGATCGCGACGCTTGGAATTCGAATGGGACTCAAGCCGCGCCACCTCAATGAGGCACTTTCGCTGGTACAATCCTTCAACCCAGCTGGGATAGGAGCTTCGGGAATCCCAGAGTCGCTGCTGCTGCAATTGGAGCGCAGCACGGGTTCCCATACCTTGGAATACAAGATCGTTAGCGAGCACCTGGAAGATCTCGCCCGCAAGCGCTATCCGCAGATCGCCCGCGCATTGAGCACCAGCATCGAGCGCGTCGCTGAAGCCGCATCACGGATCGGCCGCCTGACGCCGAACCCCGGCGGCGAATTCGACCCCACCGGAAATCCTTACATTCTGCCTGACGTCGTGATCGAGCGCGACGACGAAGGCCATTGGTACGGCCGCCTAACGGGCGAACATTTGCCTGATTTGAGGATCAATGACTTTTACAAGGACATGATTGGCAAAAGTGGCACTGATGCGAAAGCTCGCCAGTTTTTGCGCGACCAGATCCGCGACGGACGCAGCCTGATCCACGCGATCTCGCTGCGGCAAGAGACGATTTTGGCCATCACTCACAAGCTCATCGAGCACCAGCCGCTTTTTCTCACCAAAGGTCACCGCCACCTACGACCGTTGACGATGAATGACATCGCCGACGAGCTGAGTCTCCACGCCACCACCATCTCGCGGGCGGTCGCAGGAAAGTACGTCTTCACTCCGCACGGCCTGATGGAAATGAGGGCATTTTTTGCCACCGGCTACCAGAACAGCGACGGTAGCGAGGTTTCTAACGCGGGCGTGCGCGAGGCGATCCAGCAATTGGTGTCTGCCGAAAATCCGGCCAAGCCCTTGTCCGATGAGTTTTTAATGAAGGCGCTCGGCAAACAAGGAATCACCATCGCCCGCCGCACTGTGGCCAAATATCGAGAGCAACTGAATATCCTGCCGTCGTATTTGCGCAAGACTTTCTAAAGGCACAACGCTCGGTGCTGCAATCTGCATGACTATCGTGCGATTTGCACCACGGCAAACGCGCCTCTTGAGGGCGAAGTTGGAAGACTTTCCTCGATCGAGGCTCTTCACCGAGGAAATGGGAAACATGGCCCGGTAATTGCGATGAATTCCTGATCCATCCAAAATTCATCCCCTCCATGAAAACTCCTACGACCAGACTTCTTCGAATCTACGGCCTCGGCCTTGCGATTGGTGCTGCGCTTCCAAGCTGCGTCGAGCCCGATCGCGGTTCCAGCCAAACCGTAACTACCTACCAACCTGGCAATGAAGTGCGGAACCTGCCCAAAGGCTATCGAACTGAGGTCGTTAGCGGCACCACTTACTATTGTCACGATGGAACCTACTACCGTCCACAGCATGGCAAATATGTGGTGGTCACCGACCCGCGACCGATCAATCGACTACCACCCGGCTACCGCACGATCCACCATCGATCAAAAACCTACTACGAATGCAATCGGGTCTACTACCAAAAAAGTGGATCCACCTACCAGATCGTGCCCCGTCCCTACTGACCCCAATCGACCAATCAAGGATACCTCACCTAAAGCATTTAACCAAAGGTCATTTAGCTTTGCGGAACCGATAGTGTGAAACGATCCACTCCTCGCCGTTGCGGTATCCCCAGAGTTCCGCACAGGCCATGAAGAACACCCGCCAGTAGACCCACCAGCGAGTCTGCTGGTCCGGGCCGTAAGTCTTGGCAATCAGCGGCAAGAGTTCGGCGCGGGCAGCGTCCATTCGGGCGAGCCATGCCTCCGAAGTCTTTTGGTAGTGGCTGCCATTGACGTGCCAGTGGCCCTCGATTTTGAGGTGATCTTGGAAGTAGAGCAGCAAATCATCGGATGGCATCTGCCCACCGGTGAAGAAGTAGCGCGCCATCCAGTCATCCTCGCCTTCAGCTTCGTAATGGTATGCGTATTCCCGGTGCGTAAAGATGTGGACGAACAAAGCTCCTCCAGGCTTCAGCCAGCCAGCGACTCGCTCCATGAGCAACTCGTAATTCTTCATGTGTTCGAACATTTCCACAGAAACGACTCGATCAAACACGGCACCGCCTTCGCCCTCATAGTCAATCATGTTTACCGTTCGCACCTCGACGTTGCTCAAACCGCGCTCTGCCAGCTTGGAGTCGATGTAAATCTTTTGGGTCCTAGAGTTAGAGACGGCGGTGATCTTTGATTTGGGATAATGGGCCGCCATCCATAGCGTGAGCGATCCCCACCCGCAACCCAACTCAAGAATCCGCTGTCCATCTTGAAGCTCAGCGCGTTCGCAAGTGATCCCGAGCATCCTCGCATCGGATTGGTCGATGTCAGTCACACCATCGTCCCAGTAACCCGAACTGTACTTCATGTGCTTGCCGAGCACCCGTTCGAAGAAACGGGTAGGCAACTCGTAGTGTTGCTCGTTCGCCTCATCGGTCGCAATCGCGATGGGGCTGGCCCGAAGCTCTCTGACGTGCTGCATCACCTTGGCTTGGCGCTGCTCACATTTCAGCTTTTCAAATGGAGCCAGCGTATCCGCTAGACGTTTGCGAATCCCAATGCGTATCAGAGCGTCAGGAATGAGACCAGTGGCGAGAAGTTTGTCAGTATTGATCATGGGGTCGGGGATGAAAAATCGGTGAGTTCCAAACGCTTGGGCGGCCAAGGAATGAACGGGCTGGTGGTTTTCTGGTAGCGGCGATAGGCATCCCCCTTGCGGAGCAGAGCAGCGGCTTCGTTCGGCGGAATCCCCGTGACACGCAAAAGCAGCACCATGATGGCGGTGGGTGCATGAATTGTCGTCCACCCCCATTCTGAACCGCAGGCAATCAGATAAAAACCAATCCAAATGATCGATTCGAAAAAGTAATTGGGATGGCGAGAGTAGTGCCACAAGCCTTCCTGGCAAACAGCCTTGGAATCGAGATTTCTCAACTTAAAACGAGACATCTGACTATCCGCCAGCCCTTCTCCGACAATTCCCAGCAGGGCAACGGCCAGCCCAACAGTTTCCCAGCAGCTCCAAGAACCATCAGGATCTTGCGCGATCCATAGAAATGGCAGTGCCAGCAGAATCACTGACATGGCTTGTGCCTGGAAAAACCAGAAAAACGCCGAAGCCTCCCTGCCCGTCCACAATTGCCGCAGCTTCACATAGCGGGCATCCTCTAGGGGCTTCGCCCTGCAAATTCGCGACTGCAAATGCCAACCGAGACGCAGACTCCAAACCGCGAGCAGGAAGGCGGCAGCAAAGCTCTTCCAAGTCCATTCGCCGCTAGCAATGAGCCAGAATTCGCCGACAAGGCCAATCCCGTACGCCCAGACGGCATCCACTAGCGAATAATTGTTGCAGCGCCTCGCCCATACCCAAGCAAACACAAACACCAGTTCGATCAGCCCAAATCCAATAGCGAATGCGTGCCAACCGTTCATGACATTACCTCCATTCGTCTTCTCAGCCTCGACGATAGGCGAATCAATATCGGCATGGTCACCAATTTGATCAAAATGGCAGCGATTGGGGCAACCAACAGCCAGGCACTCACTCCGTGCCAGGCGGCCATACCAAAATCACTGAAGAACTTCAAAGGACTCTGTTCAAACTTCGCCACCAATTGCGGGATGGAGAGCGAAATGAGAGGAACACCATACAGGCGCTCGCCCATGTGAATGAAAATCAAAATCAAGACCAGATGAAGCGGATAAACGAGCATTCGAAAAAGATGCAACAAAGGCTGATTCAGTCGCAACACCCAGCCCACCAGCAAACAACAGACCGTTGGCGTTCCCAAAACCGGAAAAACCCCAAAAACTACCCCGAGCGAAATGGTCCAAGCAATCTTGGTGGGTGTAATGCCACCCATCAATTGGTTCAGCACAGGCGTCAACACCCAGCGCCGCCACCTCTTCTGTAACCAGTTAATCAAAATTCTGAAATTTGAACGATCATCCTCTGCCTTCCTCAAACCGATGATGGAGGCCGGGGTTATTAGGCCGAGTATAAACCGCCTGTACCACTGAAATATTTCGCGTTGCGAACCCCGCCTCGCAGTACTTCAGGTAATAATTCCAAGTCCGGATGAATGGTTCGTCAAATCCCATGGCCACTACATCACTCCGCACGTGATTGAAGCGTTCGTGCCAAGTCGAAAGTGTGCGGGCGTAATCCGCGCCGAGATCCTCCAAGTCGTGCATGAATAGATCGCCTGTTTTCATCAAAACCTGATTGATCCGCCCGACGCTGAGCAGCAGTGAACCGGGAAAGATGTGCCGCTGAATCCAATCAACTCCTTTTTTCAGACTACCGTAGCGGCAATCGGGCACAGTAATCATCTGCACGCCTAGCAAACCATCGGGTGCTAAAACTTCGGCGCATTTGGCAAAAAACGAATGATGGAATTTGTCGCCCACCGCTTCTAGCATTTCGATTGATGCGATTTTATCATAGCTGCCGGTGATGTGGCGATAATCCTGGATCCGTATCTCAATTTGCTCTTCAAGCCCTTCATCCAAAATCCGTTGTCGTGCATACGCGGCCTGGGCCTCAGAGATTGTTACGCCCGTGATACGGCAACCGTAGTTTCTGGCCGCATGGACTGCGAAACCAGCCCATCCACAACCGATTTCCAAAACGTGGTCCGTGGCCTTGAGTTTGAGCTTTCGGCAAAGCGCATCGTACTTTCCACCTTGAGCATCCTCAAGCGATTGACTCGCGCTCTCGAACCGAGCGCTCGAGTATGTCATGCTTGGGTCGAGCCACAAGCGATAGAACTCGTTGCCAAGATCGTAGTGCTCCGAGATATTGCGGCGACTGGTTTCCACGGTGTTCTCGCGCCGGAGATGACGGAACCAGTTGACGATTTTCAACAGGTTCACCCCAGGAAGGTTGCCCGAGGATGTGTCCGATCCCTGCAGGGCATTCATGTTGTCAATGAACCAGGAAATGACCGCTGCGATATCATCCGTGTCCCACAAACCATCCGTGTAGGCCTCACCCATACCGATATTGCCGTAAAAAGCGCAGCGTTTGAAAAACTCTGCGTCATCGCACAAAACGACTCGAGCAGTGATCGGCTCTCCCACCTTGCCGAAGTAGCGGGTTATACCGTTAGAATAGTCCATCCGCAGTCCGCCGCGTGGCATCATCCCCAGCAGACGAATCACCATTTTCTCGGCAAAACCCTGCGCAGCGTGATGTGGAAAGACCGGCGGAACCCGCTCATCATGATGTATTTTCAAAACTGTCATCGTAATTTTTGATTCAAGCTGGAGTGGGGTCGCATCACGTCGAGTTGAGCTTCCCGTCGCTCAGATTTCCTAAAAAATGGCACGCGGCGAATCCACAACAGGAGCGCGTGCCAGTGAATAAGGCCAATGATCCTCAACGACAAAAACGGATACTTGAACGCATACCAAACTAACCGAGCAGATGTAAGCTGCCGTCGTTCACCGCGCACCGCGCTCAGCAAAGTCCGCACGTCAACCGCGTAATCATCGATGTTCACTCGCCACTTGTCACCAAGCGGTCCCAATCGAAAATCAAACTCCATTCCTGGATCCGAAAACGGCGAGACGTAAAAATTCTTTGCGACTCGGTGATGCCACAAGCCGTTCGCATCAACAGTTTTGATGGCGTAAAGTTTCATCTCGCGAAAGGTATTCACGACTTCAGCCACGACGACGATCGGTTCACCGGACTTCGATACCACGTAGTAGAAGGAAACCGGATTGAATCCATAGCCAAGCACCCTTGGGAATGTAACCAACTGGACACGCGCATCGGCGGGACAGGCGATCTCCTGCGAGACTAGCCAATCCATGAGATTGGCGCGGATTCCATCTGGATTTCCTAGATCGACGTGATCACTGTCGTTGATTGAATAAAGGTTAAACCGATTGTGGCTGAATCCAAAAATCTTTTTTCCCAACAAAGGCAACTCATCCAGATCCACGCAAAACATGAATACACGATAATTGAATGCGTGACGTTTCGGCTTCAAGCGGCAGTGAGCCACACGGCACTCATAGAGCAAATTTAAAGCCATGGATCCCTCCCCAAAATCTCACGACAAATATTCACTGCCGACCAAAGTCCGTCTTCGTGAAAACCATAGCGCTGCCATGCTCCGCAGAAATAGCGATGCGTCTCATTTCCTGATTCATGCAGGCTGGGCAACCGGTCCTGCGCCGCTACTGCTTTTAAATCAAACAGCGGATGCTCATACTTCAGACGTCGCTTGATTGATTCTTCGGCCGGCGAAGTCGATGGATTGATCGATACGAAGTAGGACTCACGATCCGATACTCCTTGTAATTCATTCATCCAATAGTGCGTGGAGTGACGTCCCTTGCCATGATCGCCACGCTCAATGCGATAATTCCAGGACGCCCAGCAGCGGCGAGTCTTGGGCATGAATCGCGGATCCGTGTGGAGAATCGCTTCGTTTTCTTGGTAATGGAAGCACTCTAGCAAATCTTGCTCCTGTGCCGTAGGATCGGAGAGCAATCGCAGCGCCTGATCGCCATGCGCGGCTATCACCACGCGGTCGAATTCCTGAGAAGTTCCATCGTCAAGCGTCACGCGCCCGCCATTGGCGATTTGATTCACCGCCCGAACTCCCGCGCCGCGGTGAATTCGCGACTCGAGCGGTTGGGTCAACTTCTCCACATAGCACCGCGAACCACCCGAAACCGTACGCCATGGATGCTGGGTATCCAAACCTAGGAAACCGTGATTGTGCCAGAATCGCATCAAAGTCCGTGCGGGAAACTCTTCGATTCGATCCGGTGGACTCGACCAAACAGCCGCCGCCATCGGCGAAAGATACCAGCGGAGAAAGTCCTCGCCATAGCCACGGGCTTTTACGTACTCCCCCAGCGACATGTCGCCATATTCGGGACTTGATAATTCTTGGACAGTCTCGCCGTTGAAGCGGTTGATCTGGGTGAGCATCCGCCAGAAGCGGAGGTTTAGCAGATTCCGACGCTGGCCAAACAACAGGTTGAGGCTGCCACCGTTGAACTCAACGCCTTCACCTAGGTGTTGGACGCTGAATGACATCGAAGTCGGTTTGGTGGTGACATCCAACTCTTGGAACAAGCGCGTGAGCAGTGGATAAGTCACCTCGTTGTAAACCATGAATCCCGTATCCACGGGGATTTGATTTTGCCCCTCGGCAACCATCACGGTATGTGAATGCCCGCCCACTCGGTGGTCTTTTTCAAAAACCGTCACCTCATACTCGCGGCTCAAAAAATGGGCACAGGCTAGCCCGGAGATCCCGGAACCAATGATGGCGATACGACGGCGGCTCATGGGCTGGATTGCGCGATGTTCTCTTCCAGCACCGACTTTGGCACGGGTCGCAGATCCCAGATCAGTCCGGTCCATGAGAGTATTTTCAAACCATAGTAGGTGGGATCCAGCTCCCACCAACGAAAGCCCTGCCTCACCGAATGCGGATAGCGATGATGATTGTTATGCCAACCCTCACCGAACGTGATCAACGTCAACAACCAGCTATTGCGACTATCGTCGTCGGTCTCATAACGGCGTCGCCCCCAGACGTGCGCGAGTGAATTAATAAATAACGTTCCATGGAGCAGCACCGTAGTGCTCACAAAAAACGTCCAGACGAAGAACTGCCCTACCGTCACTCCCAGTGCGGGGAAATAATTTTCGAGTATCCAGCCGCTCAACAACATGAGCATGCCATAAAGGAACGGCACGGTCTGGTCATAGCGGTTCAGGAAAACCAACTCGGGGTAGCGTTTCAGATCGGGAATGTTTTGATAGTCGGTCGGAAAATTCTTCATCGACGTCAGCCAACCGATGTGGGACCAAATAAAACCACTGATCACCGGCGAGTGAACGTCCTCCTCATGATCCGAGTGTTTGTGGTGGTGGCGATGCGTGGCAGCCCACCATAGAGGACCACGCTGCATGGAACTATTCCCCAGCACCGCAAACAAAAACTGAACGAGACGCGATGTCTTGAAAGTTTTGTGGGAAAAATACCGATGATAAAAACCCGTGATGGCGAACATGCGGACGACATATAGCAAAACCGCAGCAAGCACGGCCGTCTGGCTGACACCCACCCAGATCACCGCCAAACAACCAAAATGTAAAAAAATGAAAGGCAGGGTCCGCTGCCAGTTGACCTTCTCTGGTAGCTCTGCGCGGTCGGGTAAATCGTCACGCCTGTAATCAGAGTCCAGCCATCGGCAAAGGGTCAGGATGAAGACGCTCCACGGGCCGGCCTTCGTCGATTTCAAATTCGGACACTTCTCCTTCATTCGAGCGGGGCAGTTCAATTAGAATTCAGGCGCTTGCGAACGATTTCGATCGCACCACCGATGACTGGCAGATGACCGTAAAAATTTTTACCCGAGTCCCAGAAATCTTGGTGAAACTCAACCTTACCTTCTCGGTTAAAGCGGATCTGGCTGATCCCCACCGAATGCACCTGACTCCCCCCGCTCAGGACCGGTGCCGAAAAAACCATGGTCCAGCGAATGTAGTAATCATTACCAGACCTTGCTACGTCGTCGACGGTGAGATGGTAACTCGTCATTGTCTCGCTGGTCTTGACGAAATAGGCCTCGATTTCCGCCGCGCCGTGATGAATGACCAGCGTGTCATCGAGATGCGCATCGGCGGCGTAAACTTTCAAAGTATTTTCGCGAACGAATTTGGCGTCGCCAATGCCTTGAAGAAAACTCCTCAGCCGCGAAATTGCCGCCTTTTCACCAGGGCCACCCGCCTCGAGCCCGCCCGCCTCGACCTTTTCCATCCGGCTGCGGTAATATTCGATATCCTCGGCAGAACGATTGGGATTCGCGTTGATTTTCAAGGTAAAATAGACTCCACCAAGAGCTATCAGAATTCCGGCGACAAGGCCCAAAATGAGGAAATTCCATGAAGGTAACGACATTACAGCTTTTTATCGCCTCTCACGCCGGACCGCGCAAGAGCAAATCGTCAACTTTCTCGGTTATCCCACCGCAGCTCAAAGAGGGCTGACCATTCCGCTGGCATACTCAACGATCAGGATCTCGCCAAGGGTGGGCTAAAATCCGCTCGCCTCCACCGCGTCTCGAATCCGCTGGGCCACCTCGTCGAGCGTCCCTTGGCTGTCGACCACCCGCACAAAACCCTCGCCGCACAGCGACATAAAAATCTCCCGGCAACGTTCCAGGTTCTCGCGTTGTTCAAACTCATTGGCCGTATCGCCGCGCGCGCCGATGCGCTCCAGTGCCGCGTCCACTTCCAAATCTAAAATCAGCAATAAATCGGGCCGCGGCGCAAACGCCTCATTTTTCCGGCGGATCTCCAACGGGTCAAAACCGCGAGCCCCCTGGTAGGCCATCGTCGAAAAATAATAACGGTCCAGGATCACCACTTTCCCAGCCGCCAGAGACGGCCCGATCAGCTCATCCACGTGCTGGCGGCGGTCGTTGAGAAAGTACTCCAGCTCGTCCTCCGGCGACAATCGGCCAGTGGCCGCCGATTCGCGGACCTTTCGCCCCCATGGCCCGGCCGTCGGTTCTCGGCTGAGTACCACCTCGCGCCCCCGCTCGCGGAACCACTCGCTGAGACGAGCCGCTTGAGTCGATTTGCCGGTGCCATCGATTCCCTCAATGACGATGAAAAGTCCGCGTGACATGCGATTTAGAGGTAACGTGATTTGAGGTGCGCAAGATAGGCATCCGTCGATGGCGCGCCGCCAGTCGCTTGGGCGACCAGCGCTGCCGGATCCAGCAACGCCCCATGCCCGTGGACCGATTTCCTCAGCCAGCCCAGCAACGGCAAAAAGTCCGCGCGCTCGATGGCCGCCGCCACCGAGTCATCTTGATTCGCCGCCGCAAACAGCTGCGCCGAATTGATGTTCCCCAGCGTGTAGGTGGCAAAATATCCCAGCCCGCCCATCGACCAGTGGATATCTTGCAAGCAACCGTGGCGGTCATCCTTCGGCGCAAAGCCAAATAACTCGCGAAATCCTTCGTTCCACGCCCGAGGCACGTCCGCCACCGCGAGGCTGCCGTTGAGCATCCGCCGCTCTAGGTCGAAGCGCAGTAAAATGTGCAGATCGTAGGTCGCCTCGTCCGCCTCCACCCGGATCGGCGAATACTCCGCACGCCACAGATAGCGCAGAAACTTCTCCAGCGGAAATCGCGCCAACTGCGGAAACGCTTCCTGGGCCGCCGGATACCACTGCTCCCAAAAAATCCGCGAACGCCCGACGTGATTTTCCCACAATCTCGACTGAGACTCGTGAATACCCAGCGAAACGGCATTGCCCGAAGGCAGTCCAAAATCATCCGCAGGCAGTCCCTGCTCATAGAGCCCATGCCCCGCCTCATGCAGCACCCCAAACAGCGACGACGTGAAATCCGTCTCGTCGTAGCGCGTCGTCAGCCGCACATCGCAGGGCCCCAGCGTCGTGCAAAACGGGTGCGTGGTCGTATCGATCCGGCCCGCATCAAAATCAAAGCCGATCGACTTTGCCACCTGCGCATTGAACCGCTGCTGGGCATCGACCGGATAAGGCCCAGCTGGCAGACTCGGCGCGTGGGTGGCTGAAATCTCCACCGCACTCGCCGCGATCTCGCGCAGCGCCGGGCGCATCTCATCAAACAGACCCGCCACCGCCGCCGTGCTCGTGCCTCGCTCGTAACCTTCCAGCAAGGCATCGTAGGGTTCGCCGACATAGCCCCACCGATCCGCCTTCTCGCGGGCAATTTCCAGCAAGGTTTCCAGATGCGGCGCAAAACGGGCGAAGTCGGAACGCTTGCGGGCATCCGCCCAAGCAGCCTTCGCCAGCGAACTGGCCACCGAATCGCGGGCGACCAACTCGACCGGCAATTTCGTCGCACGGCCAAACTCGCGGCGCAACACACGCAGGTTCGCCGTCAGTTTCGGGTCGCTGCCGAGGTCGCTGGCTTCCGCCGCTTCCAAATCCTTTTGCCACGCGTCAGAAGTCGCCAGCTCATGCGCGCGCGATGACAGCCAAGCCAACTGCTGCGCCCGGTACGGCTCCGCGGCCGACGGCAAATACGTCTCCTGATCCCAACCCACCGCCGCCGCGGTAGATTGAATCACCGCAAACTCGCGGGCTTTCTCGAAAATGGACATGCCCCATCTCTGCCCCA
>CAJXYV010000080.1 GCA_913063525.1 uncultured Verrucomicrobiota bacterium | reverse complement strand
GGAAAAAGCGGACGAGGCCTTTTTCGTAAAAGGTGTCGATGTAGAAGCGGTTTTGCAGCAGCGGGATCGAGACGGGGTCCTTGGCCTTGCCGGCATAGAGCACCAAGCCAGAGAGCACGCCGACGACAAGCGCGCCGATCGAAACATAGGTGATGAAACCTAGATGGAACAAATGCTCAGGCTGATGATAGGCAGGAGCGAGTTTGGAAGCGATGAACGGCAAGCCCGCGATCAAGCCCATGATGGCAAGGAGAACGAGCGGGCCAAACATCAGCGGACCGACTTCGTGAGCGTGTTCGGCGTTTTCCGAACGGTTCTTGCCGAGGAATGCGACGACATAGAGGCGCGTCATGTAAAACGGCGTGAGCACGGCGATGGTCGCAGCGATCCAGAACAGGATCGGCTCTTTTTCGTGGGCGGCTTCGAGGATTTGCTCCTTGGAGAAGAAACCGGAGGTGAAAGGAACGGCGATCAGGGCGGCGAAACCGATGAAGAAGGTCAGGCCGGTGATCGGCATTTTCTTCAGCAGACCGCCCATGTTCCAGATGTTCTGTTCGTGGTGGCAGGCGTGAATGACTGCGCCGGAACCGAGGAAGAGCAGGGCCTTGAACCAGGCGTGGGTGAAGAGGTGGAACATACCCGCCTCGCCGTGGACGAGGCCGACAGCCATCACCATGTAGCCGAGTTGGGAAAGGGTCGAGTAGGCGAGCACGCGCTTGATGTCGTCCTGCTGGGTGGCCATCAGTGCGGCGACCAGCGAGGTGATCGCGCCCGTCCAGGCGATGATGTTGCTGGCTTGGAGGTCTTCGAAGTTTTCAAAACCGAGGGTGAGTTGCAGGCGGAAAAGCATGTAAACACCGGCCGCGACCATGGTGGCAGCGTGGATCAGAGCGGAAACCGGAGTTGGGCCCTCCATGGCGTCGGGCAGCCAGACGTGGAGGGGAAGTTGGGCGGACTTGCCGATGGCACCGCAGAAGATGCAGAGCACTGCGGCGGAAAGGACGCCGCCGAAGATCGCTGGATTAGCGGTTTGGAAGGCATCGAGGCCACCCTTCATCGAGTCAAAAGTGAGGTGACCGGTGATTCCCCACAGCATGAGGATGCCGACCATAAAACCGAAGTCGCCAACGCGGTTGCAGAGGAAGGCTTTTTTCGCCGCATCTGCCGCGGAGTCTTTTTGATACCAGTGACCGATGAGCAGGTAGGAGCTAAGTCCGACCAGTTCCCAGAAGATGAAGGTCATGACGAAGTTGTTCGCCAGCACGATGCCAGTCATCGAAAACATGAACAGCGAGAGACCCGTGAAGTAGCGGGCCTTCGCCTCGTCGTCCTTCATGTAGGCGAGGGAGAAGATATGTACTAACAGGCCGACGCCGCTGACCACGATCATCATGCCCGTCGAGAGCTGGTCGAGTTTGATGCCGATATCGATCGAGAAGTTGCCGATCGTCGCCCAAGCGAACGAAGCGGTCTCGACCTTGCCGAGCAGCAACACCGCGATCACAAAGGTGGCCAGTGCGGAAAGCACTGAAACGATCGGTGCGAGCCCGGTTTTTTTCAAGACGAGTTGGTTCGCCGCCGCAACTGCGAGCGGGAGAAAAAGAAGAGTCCAAGCGAGATTCATGGGAAGAAGTAAGAAGTGATCCGTGATCAGAAAAAGAGTTCAGCCTTTCAGGCTGGTGAGCTCGTCGGTGTGGATGGTTTGGCGGGCGCGGTAGAGGGCGACAATGATCGCGAGACCGACGGCGACTTCTGCTGCGGCGACGGTGATGACGAAGAAGACCAGCATCTGGCCGTTGTAATCGGGAAGTCCGTTAGCAGCGGGGTGGAAGCGCGAGAACGCGACCAGCGTGAGATTCGCCGCGCTGAGCATGAGCTCGAGGCACATGAAAACGATGATGATGTTCCGGCGCAACACCACACCGGCAAGGCCAGTGGCAAAAAGAAGACCGGAGACGAGGAGGTAGTCGTTTAATGAGGCCATGAGAAGAAGAAGTTAGTCGGCTTGGCGCTTGGAGAGGACGACGACACCGATGGTAGCGACGAGGAGGAGCACTCCGAGAATCTGAAGCGGGAGATTATATTGCGTGAACAGGGTGTGGCCGATGAGGTGGACGTCGGGCAGTTTGCCTTGGTTGAGGGAAATCGCGATTTTGCTGTTCTGGGGGAAACCCGCTGCCGCAGCGGCGAGCACGGGATTGTCGAGTGCTGGAGCCGTCAGGTTGGGCGAGCGCGACAGGATGCCGATGAGTTGGACGAAAAAAGCGACAACCAGACCCAAGCCGGCAGCGACTGGTGCGAGCGACTTGGCACGCTTTTCCTCATCCTTGAGGTCGAGCAGCATGATGATGAAAAGGAACAACACCATCACCGCGCCCGTGTAGACGAGGATCTGGATCACGCCGACAAAAAAGGCGCTGAGTCCGATGAATAGGCCGGCGAGACCGACAAAACAGGTGACCACGGACAGCGCGCTGGCGACGGGATTGCGGAAGGCGATGACAGCCGCACCGCCGATGAGCATGACGGTGGAAAAGAGCCAGAAGAGGTAAGAGGGCATGGGAGAAAGATCTAAATCTTAAATTTGAAATTAGAAACGGAGAGACCAGTTACTTCAATTCGTTCCATTTGTTGACGAGGCCGACGCGGACGCCGCCGATTTCGTAGAGGCGCTTTTTGTCGTGGACCATTTCCGCGCGGCTGAAGCCAGCGAAGAGGTAGTCCTTGCGCAGATAGATGGCTTGTTCTGGGCAGACTTCTTCGCACATGCCGCAGTAGATGCAGCGGGTCATGTCGATGTCGAATTCCAGCGGGCGCTTTTCCACCTTGGCCCATGGATCGTCCGAAGGGATTTCCATCGGGGTGATCTTGATCGCCTTGGGTGGGCAGATGAATTCGCAGAGCTGGCAGGAAACACAGCGCTCGCGGCCCTGTTCGTCGGTCACCAGCGCGGGGGCACCGCGGTAGTATTCGGGAAGGTGATCGTCCCACCGTTGTTCGGGGAACTGCATCGTCACCCCGAGGCCGGACGAGGCGAGGGATTCTGCTCCCGCCGATTTCCCGAGTAGGGATTTGACGGCGTGGGTCATGGTGAGGAAGAAGCCCTTGATGAGAGCTCCGAAATAAATTTTCTCACCGAAGTTGAGCTTCGGGCGCTGGAGTTTGACGACGGCCATATGGAGAAGTGATGAGTGCGGAGTTGCGAATGCGGAATGGAATTAGGCCCGGAGAACCTTTGGCGTCTCCTCGGAGACTTTGGCGACCCAGATCACAGCGGCGGTTAGAACGACGAGCAGAACGGCACCGATGCCGATGATGGCAGTCTTAAGCTCGGGAGCGGCGACGATGAGCGCGGCGAGGAAGACATTGATCAGAGCGGCTTCGAAAAACACCACCCAGCCGAGTTTCATCAGTTGGTCATAACGGAACCGGGGCACCGTCCAGCGGACGAGGATGAAAAACAGGATGAAGCCGATCAACTTGGTGAGGAAGCAGCCCATGTGGATGAATCCGCCGAAGTAGAAGTCGCCGATGTGGAGTTTGGCAACGTAGGCATCAAGTCCGAAGCCGATCGACCAGCCACCGAGGAACAGCGTGATGATCATGGCTGAACCAATGACCATCGCCGCGTATTCACCCATGAAAAACATCGCGAACTTCATCGAGGAATATTCGGTGTGGTAACCGCCAACTAATTCGGTTTCGCACTCGGGAAGGTCGAAGGGCATGCGGTTGGTTTCGGCGAAGATCGAGATCGTGAAGATCAGGAAAGCGATCGCAGCGGGAAACCAGAACAACAGTTTGCTGGTCAGCGTGTGGTCGGCGTCGTGGCCCCAAAGTGGCAGCAGCAACCAGCCGTGGTCCGCTTGTTGTTGGACGATGTTGCTGAGGTTGAGTTCGCCGAAGTACATCAGCACGGGGATGATCGAAAGGCCGAGCGCGATTTCGTAGGAAATCATCTGCGCCGTGGAGCGCACACCGCCGATGAACGGGAACTTCGAGTTCGACGACCAGCCCGCGAGGGTGATGCCATAAATCGAAAGCGAGGCGACGGAAAACACGAACAAGGGGCCAATGTCGAGATCCGCGATGACCAGCTTTTCGCAGTGACCGAAGAGACTGATCGGCGAGCCGAAAGGAACCACGCAGACCGTGATGAGCGCAGGAACCACCGTTAGCACCGGAGCCATCCAGTAGAAAACCTTGCGGACGTGGGCGGGTGTGAAGTCCTCCTTGAGGAACAACTTCAAGCCGTCGGCGATCGGTTGGATCAGGCCAAAAAAGTGGAAGTCTTTTTTGAAGCCAAGCAGCGTGAGCGGAATACCAACTCGGTTAGGACCAACACGGTCCTGAATGACCGCGGAGAAACGCCGCTCGAAGTAAACGCAGACGGGAACCAACGGCAAAACCACCAAGAAGGTGAGCACGATGATCTTCGTGATGATGATAGCGATTTGAAGCAAATCCATGGAAGTAAGTTAGAAATTGAGGGATTGGGAAATCAGCCGTTGATGAGTCCGGCAGCCTTGCGCGCTCTTTCGTTGGCGAGCAGCGGGATCTGATAGCCTGTCTCAGCGATTTGTGTGCCTTGATGGCCGATTTTTGAGAGGGTCAGGCCGTTGAAGGCGGGGATGCTTTCGGCGATGGCTTTGAAGATGTCCTCGATGTGATGGACTTCGTTTTTCTCGCCGGTGAGGGCGAGGATCAGGTCGCGGAGGATTTCCCAATCGTCGTGGGCTTGGCCGGTCAGTTCGACCACGCGGTTGAGGCGTTGGAGGCGGCCGGAAAGATTGACCATCGAGCCGCGCTTTTCGGCGAAGGCTGCGGACGGCAGGACGAGGTGCGCTTGGTCGGCGGTCGGATTGGCCAGCACGCTCGATTGCACGAGGAAATCGAGTTTCTGGAGGTCGTCCGCGGTGAAGCCGGCGTCGGTGATGAGATCTTCGCCCAGAACGATGAGTGTTTTGATCGAGCCGTTGCGCACGCCTTCGCGGATCGAGTCGAGCTTGGCGTAGGGATCTTCCGTTTCGAGCACCAGCTTGGCACCTGTGGTGTTCGGGTTGCGGTCGGCGGCGACGAGCAGGGCGTCGGCCTCGGCAGTGCGGGGGACGAGCGAAAGCTGGGTGGTGCCGATTTCGGCGGCGAGCGTGCGGGCGAGGAACAGTTCCTCGTTGGTCATGCGACCCGAAGCGATGATCGCGACTTGCGCGGCGGGCACGGCCTTGATTCGGCTGGCGGCTTCTGCCAGTGCGGCCGACCAGGTGGTGGCGCTGTGGTTGGCGGCGGTTTTTGCCAGCGGTTCGGTCAGGCGGGAGGCGCTGTCGATGTAGTGGAAATTCAAACGATGCGAATCGGGCATCCACGCGGAGTTCACCTCGTCGTTGAGACGCGGGGTGATGCGGTGGATCTTGTTGCCACGGGTCCAGACGTTGATGTTGGTGCCGGTGCCGCAGTTGACGTCGATCGTCGGCGTTTCCTTGAGGAACCAGACGCGCATCTGGAAGCGGAAATCGTTGGAAGTCAGCGCGCCGACCGGGCAGATGTCGGCGGTGTTGAGAGAGTAGTTGGAATCCAGCAAGCGGTCCGGGTGGACGGTCAGCGTGGTGTGGGTGCCGCGTTGGGTGAAGCCCAGCACCGGGTCGCCCGCGACTTCATCCATGAAGCGGATGCAGCGGCTGCACATGATGCAGCGCTCGTCGTCGAGACGGATGCGCGGGCCGATATCGACGTTTTTCGGCTTTTTCACCTTCATGTCGATGAAGCGCGAAACGCCGCGGCCGAATTGCACGGATTGCTCCTGCAGGCGGCATTCGCCCGCTTGGTCGCAGATTGGGCAGTCCAGCGGGTGGTTGATCAGGAGGAATTCCATCACGCCTTCGCGGCACTTGGTCACCAGATCGCCGGTGGTGCGGATGCCCATGTTTTCGCCGATCGTGTTGGCGCAGGCGATGACGGGACGCGGCATCCAGCCGATGATTTCGTAGCCGTTTTCGTCGCGCTGCGGCTCTTGGCCGGGTGCGGGGCGGGGTGGCATGCCCATTTGAACGAGGCACATCCGGCAATTCCCGGGCGAACTCAGTTTCGGGTGGTAACAATAATGGGGAACGGTGACTTGCGCTTGGCGGCAAGCTTCGATCATCCGTGTACCTTTAGGAAATTGATGCCAAACGCCGTCAATCTGAACGTTGACCAAGCCTTTTTCGGCTGCAAGGTCTTTAGGCAGTTTCAGTTCCGCAGTTGCCGAAGGGGTATCGCTCATGGCTAAATTAGAGCGCCGGACGTTTGTGCAAGAATCGTCCGGCGGTGCTCGAGCGAGAATATGTCTAGCAGGGCCGATCCCGGCAAGTCCGCTTTGTGAAAAGTTTCACAAGCGCCATCCGAACGGTTCGCTGCGATCCAAACGGGTTTTGCTGAGAGCTCAAACGAGCTTGTTGTTCAATTCGAGGGGATCTCTGGATAAATCAGTCGATCTATCCGCTTTTCGCGCCGATACTGTCCCAGCCCCGTGAGAAAAATCATCCACATCGATATGGACTGCTTCTACGCGGCGATTGAAGAGCGGGAAAACCCTGCCCTGCGTTGCAAACCGGTCGCTGTCGCCGGTCGCGAGCGCCGCAGTGTGCTCACGACTGCCAATTATGAAGCGCGCAAGTACGGCTGCCGTTCTGCCATGCCCGTTTTCAAAGCGCTCGAACTTTGTCCCCAGCTCGTCGTCGTTCCTGTTCGGTTTGACCTGTACCACGCCGTCAGCGACCAGATCCGCGGCATTTTCGGGCGCTTCACCGAACTCATCGAGCCGCTGTCGCTCGACGAAGCCTACCTCGATGTTTCCCATCTCCAATCCAGCGCGGCGGTCATCGCCCGCGAGATTCGCGCCCAGATCCACGAAGAAACCGGCCTCACCGCCTCGGCGGGGGTCTCTTCGAACAAACTGATCGCGAAAATCGCCTCCGACTGGCACAAACCGAACGGTCAAAAGGAGGTTTCAATGGCAGAAATTCCCGAATTTATCGCAGCTCTACCCGTTGGCCGGATTTGGGGCGTGGGCAAAAAGATGGGCGATAAGCTCCGTGCGCTTGGCATCGAAACCTGTGCCGATTTGCAAGCGCTCGATCCGCTGGAACTTTCCCGCCGCTTTGGCAAGTGGGGGATCGAACTTTGGAGCCTTTGCCGCGGCATCGACACGCGCCCGGTCGTCCCGCACCGCATTCGCAAGTCCGCCAGCAGCGAAACCACCTTTGCCGAAAACGTCCAGGATTGCACGGCGCTGCTGCCACCGCTGCACGAAATGCTCGGCGGACTAACCGCCGATCTCGCCGCGTCCCACGCCGAGCGGGGGATTCGTTCGCTCGTCGTCAAACTCAAGTTCGCCGATTTCAACCGCACCACCGCGGAGCGCGCCAGCCACCGCATCGATCCCGCCACCTTTGAAGAACTTCTAACCGAAGCGTGGAGCCGCGGCAATGGTCGCGCCGTCCGGCTGCTGGGCGTGGGCGTTCGTTTCGAAGATCCGAAGCCCAGTCAACAGCTCGATCTTTTCAATGCCGTCACCCTTGATTTACCATGACCCGCAAACCGGCAAACGCGGCGGAGGCGATCAGGACGAACATGGCCGCGCCGCCTGCGATGCGGTCGGTCAGGTTTGAGTTCGGTCTGGCTGGGGACGAAGAACGCGGGAATACGATGGCCGCGTAAAGCATGCCTGCTAACAGACCGCCGGCGTGGGCTGCGTTGTCAACATAGCGGTAGCCGATGAGGCCGATCACCGCGGTGAGCACCACGCCTGCGGCGAGCCGGCGTCTGGCATCGAGCGGGACTAGGCGGTGGTGAAGCGTTTCGAAAACGAGCAGAAATCCGAGCCAGCCCATCAATCCGCCCGAAGCGCCAACGGAAGGCGCGGCGACAAAAAAGACCGACGCCTGGCCGCCGACGCAGGCGGAAAACAGGAAGACCAAGGGCAGGTGGGGCCAGCGGGCGAAGACCTCCACGCGTTTCCCCAGATAGGCGACGGCCGAGGCATTCATCAGCAAGTGGACGACATTGCCGTGCAGAAAGGGCGCGGTGAACAACCGCCACCATTCGCCTTCGCGGTAACGGTCCTTCATCAATCCGGCGGCGGAAGTGCCATCCCAATTGTGCAGCAAGACCATCAGTGAGCCCCATCCCTCGGTCTTCACCTTGCAGAAAATTTGGGTCAGAGCGACGAGGCCGATGAGTCCGAGGAAAACTTTCGTGAGTGGAGCGTGCTGCCATCCGAGCCACGTTTCAAAGCGAATCGATGGCACTGCCTTGGCGATTCCGTCCTCGGTCCACTTGACCAAGTTGGCTTGGCGTTTCCGCGCCTGATACCACGGAATGAATGCCAGAATGACGAACATCAGCAGGGCGATGCCGCACTGGGTGGAGACTAACACCGCCCGCGTGGCGAAGGTGAGGCGCTGGAAATCGTCGATGACGATGCCGGATTGTGTTGCCAATTTCCCCGCGAGAAGGAAACCACCGTAAAAGGTGTAGGCGCTGATTCCTAACAGGATTAAACCGAACCAGCGCAGCTTGCGGGTGGCTTCGTCCAGATCGTCGCGGGACCAGCGGGCGCGCGCGGATCGCAAGGCGTCGCCCATTCCCGCCAGTTCTTCGGGCAGGATCATCCGCGGGTGGCCGGGTGCCCAGACGAGGGCGACGCTGGCATCTCGATCCTCGCGGATGGCGGTAGCCAGCGATTCCAAGGAATCACAAACATGGGTTTTGCGCTTGGCGTCCACCCAGCCCCAGCCGGCAGGTGCAGCGGGAAAGGCATCATCTCGAGCCCAAATGGGGACCTCGGGATTTTGCAAAATAATTTCGTTCACGCCGGGAAAGCGTCAGGACTCGCCTTACTTGTCTTTCGGAGTGCCGGTGGCGTCGGCTGGAGCAGGCGCGGGTGTTGGAGCAGGAGTGGCCTCTTTAGGAGCTTCGGTTGGTGCCGGTGCTTTTTCTTCGGCAGGAAGTTCTTCGCTCAGCGATTTGGGCGCGGTCTTTTCGACGGGCTTCTCCGCAGGTTTGGCCGCCTCGACCTTGGCTGCGGTATTGGCGCGGCTGATCATGCTGAAGGTTTTGTTCTTCTGGCCGATCAGGACGGCGAGCGCGAGGCTGAGGATGAAAAACATCGAGCCGAGATAAACCGTGCCGCGTTGCAGGACGTTGGTGGTGCGGGCTCCGAACACTTGGTCCGTCACGCCGCCGCCGAATGCTGCACCCAAACCTTCTTGTTTCGGGCGTTGCATCAAAATAATCAAAGTCATCAAAAAGCAGACGATCACGAAGATCACCAACAAGAGATTGATGCTAATGGAGAGCCAGTCGATCGCAGCTAGAGTCATGGGCGGCAGACTATGGGTGGCACTTTCTACCTTGTAAAGCGGCGAGTTGCCTGAAATTTAGGCAGCAAATTTCACCGGCCGAATCAAATGTTAGCGATTCATGGTCGCCAAGGTCCGGGCTTCTCCGTAGGGATGGCGGCAGGTTTTCCACTGCATGAAATTCATCCGATTGTTCGCCTGCCTGTTTTTCATCGCCGGCTCCTTGCCACTGCTGAACGCGCACCAAGTCCCGTCCGTGGAGTTGGAGTTTCAGAAATTCGGCCACCAGTGGCGGCTGCTCGGCGAGATGGACATCGCCTACATGCTGCCCGAAACCCGCTGCATCCCGGGTGGTCCGCCACTGAGTCGTGAGGCGGTGATGCAGGCCGGGCCCGAGGAGTTGGCACGCATCCGCAAGGAGACGGAGACGACACTGCGCAAACTCGTCCGCATCACTTTCGCTGATCGCGAGGTCACTTGGCGGGTCGAGTTTCCCGATTTTGAAAAGCAGCCCTTTGCCCTGCCGCCCGAGGCGGGAGATATCGCGCTGATCTCGGTTCGGTTAGTGATGGATGAACTTGCTGGGGCGGGTGAGCTGCGCGCGCATTGGGCGGGCGAACAAGAGACGGAGCTGATCATCCTCACGGAAGAGGTCGACGATTCGAAGGTGGTGAGCACGCTGCCAGGTGGCAGTTTAATGCTGTTGAAACAGACGGCGGCAGGCCAAACGGCACCGGTCGAGCGGCCGATGACTGGCGGCTGGGTGCAGACGGGATTCCACCACGTCCTGCCCTTGGGACTGGATCACATGCTCTTCATTCTCGGGTTGTTTCTGTTATTGCCGAAGTGGCGACCGCTGATGGGGCAGTCGCTGTTATTCACGCTGGCGCATTCGATGACACTCGCGCTGTCGGTCTTTGGACTGGTACACGTGCCGGGGAAATGGGTCGAAGTCCTGATCGCGGTGAGCATCGCATGGATCGGCATCGAAAACCTGCTGACCCGCAAAATCGGCAAACAACGGCTGCTTTTGGTCTTTGGTTTCGGCCTGTTGCACGGCCTCGGCTTTGCCACGGTGCTGGCGGAAAAACTGAGCGGGGTTCCGCGCGACCAACTGACCGGGCCGTTGTTAGGCTTCAACGTCGGCGTCGAGCTGGCGCAGATCACCGTACTTTCCGCCGCGTTTCTCATTCTAGTGCCGCTGAAACGATGGACGCGGCAGGTGCAGACTTTCGGCTCGGCGTTTGTTGCGCTGGCGGGTTTGACTTGGGTGGTGCAGCGCCTGTTTTTCGCCTGATGATTACTCCGCAACAAACATCTCTTCCAAACTCCGTCCCGCAGCGAGAACGGCGTAGTCGTCGTACTTGATCTTTTCGGCGGGTGGCCAAAAGACCTTGCCGGCGATTTGTTCGGCGACCCATTCGGCGCAGTTCTGCGCGGCTTCCAGATCTGCCATTTCGAAGTCCGTCCATTCGTGAATCGCGACTTCGGCCGCGGTCGATTGCAGCGTGAAATAACAGGGCACCGGCATCGTTTTCTCCTCGGCCACCAGCGCGGCGGCATAGAGCGGGAGCTGCAAATTATACCACAGGTAGCGTGCCGATTTGCCCTTGTCCTCGGCGGCATACACGGCCGGGCATTCCAGATTGAGGTGTGCGGGGGGCGTGACGGATGCGGTGATTTTTTTGCGGTGGGCCTTGTCCACGCTGTCGACTTTGCCGGTTTTGTAGTCGATCACCCGCAGGCGGCCGGTTTCGCGGTGGCGGTCGATCCGGTCGATCTTGGCCACAATCTGAGCGCCGCCGACCGGGATTTCGATTTTGCGCTCCGCGTCGATGATCTGCCAGCCGTCTAACTGGGTGGCGGCTTGGATCTGCGACAGCCAGTGGAAACGCTGGCGGAGCGCCTCGGTTTGGATGCGGATGGCCAGCGGCACGCGCTTGCCAAACCACTCGGTCACTACGCGGTCCAGTTCGGCGGAAAGCCAGTCGTGGATGGCCTGCGCGCTGTCGGAATCCCGCGCGTCGGTGTCGCTGCCCCAGCGCTCTAACACCTCGTGGGCGACGTTGCCAAAGTCGCGCGCATTCCACTCGGCACGGCCCATTTCCGGGCTCTGCATTCTCGCGACATGCTTCAAGTAGTAGCGGAACGGGCAGGCGAGGTAATCGCCGAGCGAAGTTGCGCTCAGGCGCAGCGGCGGCTCGATGATCCGTCGGGTCCACTGCACATCGGGCTGCCAGTGCAGGCCTGCCTCGGGCGGCTCGATCTCCTTGAAAAGCGTCATCACACGCAGCGGCAACTCGGCGCGCTCGGCGGCTAACAGCAAGCGCGACGGCAGCAGCGTGTCGCCGCCCGCACCCGCTTTGCCGCAGATCACGTCCACCCGTCCGTCGGCGCGGCGGGCTTCTAACATGGCTTGGTAAAGATACGCATCGCGCGCGGCGCGGTCGGCGTCCTTGATCAGTCCCAGTTTTTCGCGGCTGTGTTCGCTCAGCCACGGTTCGCCGCCGCTGCGCGCGGGGACTTTGCCCTCGTTCATGCCGCAGAGGATCAGGTGGCGGCCCGGTTCGTGGAAAAGTTCTAACCAACCCTGCACATCCAGCACGCGGCCCGCGGGTGGCAGCGGGGCGGGGGAGGCGATCTCCGACAACATCAAATCGATCCAGAATCCCGCCCCGCGCTTCACGCGGTTCATCACGGGTGCCGCCTCGGCGATCCAGTCCGCCATGGCGTTAGAGGCGGCCTCGGTGGTTGGGCCGGTACGGCCGAGAGCGCCTAACAATCGCTCCATCACGCCGCGGAAATTCTCTTTGAGGAAACTGGCGCGCCAGCCTTCGAGCGTCTCGGCGGCCTTGCAAACTTCGACTGCCGCCTCTTTATCAGAGTCGTTGCGGAAATCTTCCGTGGCGATCCGCCGTTGCAAATCTTCCGTCCGCACGGCCATCCATTGGTCGCGGAGTTCGGCCAGACGCTTGGCCTTTTGCGCGCGCCTGCCCGCCACCAACTCACCCGTTTCGGGCAGCGACAAAAGATCGGCCAGCGTCGCCAGTGTCGGGTCGGCCAGCCATTCGCCCCAAACCGTGAACCAGCGCGAAAGCCCGGAATTCACCCGCGCCGCCGCGGGGTGGAAGGTGGGCCAGCCCGCGCGGGTGAAACTGCGCGCCAGTTCGTCGCCCACCTCCGCATCGGCCGATCCCAGGGCGATGTCATTCGAGGCGGTCTGCATTTCGCCGACCACTCGCAGCGCTGCGACGGCTTGCTGCCGTGGATCGGCCACCACCTGCATCGAGCCACCCGGCCACGACAAGGGGCGCTCGGACCACGTCGGCAAGGGGCGGCCGATTTTGGAAAATTGATCGGCTTCTGACTCCGGTGCGCCGATCAGGACGGTTACGCGGCCACTCCATGCCAGCCACGCCCGCTCGACGAGTGGCGGCATTTCCGCCACGCCGGCCAGCACGAGGTGTGAGACGTCTGCGGGGATTTGCAGTCCCTCTGCCAGCACGCGGCTACGGCTTTTTACATTCCATGCCTGCAGTTGCCGTTCGACGAGAGTTTCCAACCGACCGAGAGCTTCCCAGCGTTCGGCCTCCACGGTGTCGTTGAGTTTTCGCGCTGCGGTCGCTAACAGCAGGCCGTTTTCCTGCAAGGTGTGGCGGAGCGTGGCCATTTCCTGCGCGAGTCCGCTGGCCCAGTTTTTGCCTTCGCCCGGCGGTTCGGGGAAGAGGGCTTCGTATTCAGTCCAGTCGGGCACGTTTTCCAAAACCTCCACCCACGCCACGCGGTCGATCCAGTCGGCGGCGGCATCCGCGTCGCACGATTTCAAAAAGGAACCGGGCGTCGTCACCC
>CAJXYV010000079.1 GCA_913063525.1 uncultured Verrucomicrobiota bacterium | reverse complement strand
GCTTCAGGGCATTTTCAACAAGGTTAAAAAGGACTTGGGTCCAGTAAAAGCGATCCCCATGCAAAACCAGCATTGGGTCTGACGTGACCACCACCACCTCGGCACGCTGTTTACGAATGACTGATTCTAGACGTTCAAGAATATCCTGAACACAGGAGCGAAACCGAAAAGGTTCTACTTTGAGGGTGCCCGCCTCTCCAGACTCCAGGCGGGAAATCACCAACATGTCCTCTACAATCCTCGAAATTCTATCCGCGTGTTTGCGCATAATCGTCAGGAAGCGACGTGCCATAGCGGGCTCCTCTAACAAGTTGTCGTCGATCAGGTTTTCCAGATAGCCATTGATGATAGCCATGGGCGTCCGTAGCTCATGTGACGCATTGGCCACAAAATCTTTACGAACTTGTTCGAGTTGATGTTCGGCGGCCACATCGTGAACGGTGACAACAGTTCTGGAGTTAGCTTGCACGGAATGACGAATTGGACGGTGCTGGCGATTGGGGTGTTTCAGGGCGGTCATGGGGGAAGGATTTGATTAAGGAGGGCAGTTAAACGAGCGATTGCAGGATTGCAGGATTGCAGGATTGCAGGATTGCAGGATTGCAGGATTGCAGGATTCAGGATTCAGGATTCAGGATTCAGGATTCAGGATTCAGGATTCAGGATTCAAGTATCTGTATTTATAACACAATAGCCCACTCCGCGGACTGTCTCGACCCAAGCGCCATGAGTACCCAGTTTCTGACGCAGTCGCTTCATGTGGGTGTCTAGAGTCCGACTGTGTGTTGCATCGCTGTATCCCCAGACAGATCGCAAAAGATCATTGCGATCTTGTACTTTTCCTGAGCGCTCGGAGAGAAAAAGCAGCAGTTTAAACTCGGTCGATGTGAGTTCTGTCGGCTCGCTATCTAGGTAAAATTTCAGCGCATTTTTATCGAAGCGAAAAGGTCCATGAGTGAAATCAACCATCCCAGGCGTTGTGTCGAAGCGTTTGAGCACCGCTTGGACACGCAGAACGAGTTCCTTTGGGCTGAACGGTTTGGTGAGGTAATCGTCGGCTCCCGCTTCCAATCCTTGAATGCGATCATCCGTCTGCGCTCGTGCGGTTAGCATGATCACCGGCGTGTTGGCAGTGCGTACATCACGCCGCAACTCGCGGAAAACCGCATAGCCGTCACGCCCCGGCAGCATCAGATCGAGAAGGATCAAATCTGGTCGTTCTCGCAGAGCGAGCTCGGTTCCCTCTAGACCGTCGTATGACTTGATGATCTCGAAACCAGCCCTTTGAAGGTTGAACCCGATCAGTTCGGCGATATCTCGTTCGTCCTCGATAATCAAAATTCGATTCATCACTGCCAGTCAATATTCCCGCATGCCCTCCCAAGAACTCATTCTTTGTGACGATTCAGTCACACTCCCTAACGAGCTATGGCCTACGGTCATTGATGAAAAGAGCTCGGGGCCTTTACCATGATCTCACCAAGCTATCTACCGTCTCCCGTGAGTGAACCGCGGCTTGCCGCCGTGCCCTTTGCCGGTAGGCGGGCGCTTGCCTCGGAAGGGATGTCGGAGCCACAGGCGGTAGGTTCGCTCGGCCTTGCCTGTCTCACGCGCTACGGCGACGGCTTGGGTAAAGTCGGGTGAGGCGTTCTGCCGCTTAAGTACCGCTTGGCGTGAAATCCCGACCGCTGCCGCCGATTCGCGTATCGTGCAGCCTTCTTCAAGCTTTCGCAGGATCAATCTGCCGCGCCAGTCAAATTCCATGGGGTGAATCTACTCCAAACTGGCGTCGGAGTCCATCACGCAGGGCCGGGCGCGGGGAGGGAGACAACTTCCCGTGCAATCGATCATTTCCGCGGGAGGGTAGAGGAGGAGTGAACGAATTGGATTATTCGATCAAAATTCCCGTGCAACGCACCGTGCAATAGAAACGGCAATTCGGTGCATTTTGTCGCATATCTGACGCACTTTCGAGTTTCGTCAACGATTGAAAACTCCTTGTAACTTTTTCGATGTGAGCTGATTAAAGGTGAATTCAGCTTTTTTGAAAAAGTGCCGGGAACAGGACTCGAACCTGCACACCTTTCGATACCAGAACCTAAATCTGGCGCGTCTACCAATTCCGCCATCCCGGCCTGCGGGGGAATCTAGCAGGGTGTGGGCGCGGGGCAAGCCTGCAATGCGAGGCGATGACGATCTGCGGCGGAAAGTTCGCGAGTGGGTTGGTTCCAAGCGAGTTCGAGCACGTGGAAACTGCCGCCGAGGTGGGCGGGGTGGGTGAGGGTTTGAAATTGGCGCAGTTCGGCGGCGGGCGATCGGCCTTCGAGGCTGAGCAGCCAGTCGCGGCCGATTTCGGTGAGGTAGGCACCTTGGTTGCGGAAGACGGTGGGCTGGCAACCCAGCGCGATGGCAGTTTCCGCAACGGCGGTGAAATCGACGTGGGCGGTGATGTCGATTTCGCCGGGGGTGGCCAGCGGGTCTTCGGCGGCGCGGTGTTTGGAAAAGGTGCGGAGGGTGCCGGTCGTGCGATCGGGGTGGTAGTATTCGGGGCGGGCGAAGCCGTAGTCGGGCCACAGCAGCAGGCCGCGGGTGAGGCAGCGGGTGAGCGGTTCGAGGAAGTCGCGGTAGTTGGTGCGGATTTCGGTGCGGTAGCCTGCGGGGAAATCATTGCCGAGCGGGGCGAGGGCGGCGAGTAGGCGCGGATCGGCGGTGGGATGCCCGGTATCCCAACTGAACGAGTCGTTTTCACCGATGGCGACGCGGCATTCTTGCCAGCCGTCGGCCTGCCATTCGACGACGTGAAAGGGCAGGGCATCGAGCAGTTCATTGCCAAAGGCGACGCCAGGCAGGGGATCGGGGAAGAGTTCGCCGGCGTCGGCGATGAAGCGCATTTGCCCCCGGAAGGGGCTGAGTTTTTCGCGTTGGGCGGCTTGGAGGCGGGGAAGAGGCTCGGCGATGGCGTATTCGAGCGTGGTAAAGGCGGACGGATCGAGTTGCTGCAAGGCGCCGAGAATGTCGGCGGCGAGGCTGCCATCGTGCGCACCGCATTCGATGATGCGCCAGCGGTCGGGAGACCCCAAGTCGCGCCATTCGCGGAGGAAACGGCGGGCCAGCAGTTCGCCGAAGAGTGGGCCGACACTGACGCTGGTGAAAAAGTCGCCACTGCGGCCGACTTGGCGCGTTTCGCGGGCATAATAGCCGCGAGATGGTTCATAGAGGGCGGTCGCCATGAAATCGGTGAAGGGCAGGGGGCCACGGCGCTCGATTTGTTCGCGTATCATCGCGCTCAATGAAGGGGTTGCGGGGAGGGTGCCGATCGGATAGTCTGGCACTTGATTTGCCGCTTGAAAGGGTGGCGATGGATCCGGATCTGGCATGGCAATCATTCAAAAATCGAATCGAAAGAAGAGCGGGAAACGCCGTTTTTTCAAGCTCAAACGCTTTTGGCTGGCCCTCCTCGTGCTGGCGGGGATCGCCGGCGCGGTGGGTTTGAGGTTCGCAGCGGACGCTACGCGGGAGTACCGGCAGCGCGCGGCGGCTTATGATTTGGAGCGCATCAATGATCTTGAAGAGCCGAGCGTGATTGTGGATCGCAACGGCAAGGAGATCGGCCGGATCTTTGTGCAGAACCGCAGCGTGATCCCGATCGAGCAGGTGCCGGAGATTTTTATCAAGGCGCTGCGTGCGGGGGAAGACACGAGGTTTCTCGATCACCACGGGGTGGACTACATCGGCATCGTGCGGGCGGTGATCCTGAATGCCAAAGGCGGCAAGCAGGGGGCAAGCACGCTGACCCAACAGCTTGCGCGGAATGCTTACAATTTGAAAGAGGAGGCGGTGCTGCGCAATGAGACTGGCATTCAGCGGAAGCTGGTGGAGGCCTTCTTGGCGCGGCGGATCGAGGACCGCTACACGAAGCGCGAGATTCTGAGTTTTTATCTTAACCGGATTTACTTTGGCAGCGGGTTTTACGGCATTCGCTCGGCGGCGTTGGGTTACTACGGCAAGGAGCCGATGGATTTAACAGCGGCGGAGTGCGCGTCGATGGTGACGCTGATCAAAAATCCGAACGGCCGATCCCCGTTGAATAACCCCGAGATGAACCGGGAAGGGCGCAATTACGTACTCGGCCGGATGCGCGAGGAGGGGATGATTTCATCCGCTGCATTGGCCGAGTGGAAGAGCTTGCCGCTGGGGCTAAACCCGCAGCCGCTGCGCCGGGGAACATCGCACCTTTATGAGCGGATCGCGGACGCGGTGGTCAAGGCTCTGGGTGAGGATGCGCTGGCATCCGGGAAATTCAAGGTTCACACGACGATCTTGGCGGAAGCGCAGAATGCCGCGCAAAAGGCCTTGATGGAAAGTCTGGCCAAGGCCGAGGCGCGGCCCGGATACCAACACCCGAAATACCAAGACTACCGGAAAAATGGCAGCAAGCCCGCGGAATACCTGCAAGGGGCGGTGCTGATGGTGGATCACGGAACGGGCGAGGTGCTGGCTCACGTCGGTGGCCGCGATTACGCGCAGGTGCCGTACGATTTCATCGAGCAAGGGAAACGCCCGCTGGGTACGGCGTTTTTCCCCTATATCTATGCGGCTGGGTTGAGCGGCAATCAGACGCCCGCTACGGCGGTGGAGGATGAGCCGATGGACAACCGGGCGGTAATGGTAGGCGGCCGGGAGGGGATTCTGGGCGAATGGGGGATGGAAATTTCCGCACCGACCTATCAGGGGGGGATCACGGCGCGCACGGCTTTCGAGTGCTCTAAGATCGCCGCCACTGTGCGTTTCGCGGGTCAGGCGGGATTGCAACGGGTGGTTGACACGAGTGTGGCCTTCGGTCTGCCGCTGCAAAAAGCCGAGCTGCTGCCGCGGATGGCGGTGGGATTCGAGGAGGTTTCCATGAAACAGGCGCTGCGGGCGATGGAGACCTTTCCGCTGGGCGGGATGTCTGGGCCTGACACGCTGGTCTATCTGGATCGGGTAGAAAACGCTGCGGGCCGAGTGATTTACCGCCGCCAGCGCCAGGCGAGAACGTCGCATCAGGTCATCGACGAGGCGACGGCGTGGCAGGTCCACAGCTTGATGGCGGGTTCGCTGTACCGCGGTAGTTCAAAGGGGGTTCTTGATGGATTGATCGAGAAGCCCTTCAACGGTGCGGGCAAGGGCGGCACCACTCACGATTTCACGGATGCTTGGTTTGTCGGTTATAATAAGCGGATCACCTGTGGCGTCTGGACGGGATTTTTGATGGGCAGCAGCGAGCCGATTTACCCCGGGGCGTTCAGCCGGGATCTGGCGATGCCTGTGTGGCAGGCGGCGATGAACGCGGCGACACCCTCATTCGGCAGTGAAAAAATGGCGGTGCCGGCGGGGGTGGTGGAAGTTCCGATTTGTTCAGCCTCTGGCCAACGGGCGACTCAATTTTGCCAAGAGCATGTGGAGGATCTGGACTCTGGGGCCGTTCGATCGCGCTCAACTTCGGTGTCGGAGTATTTTCGCAAGGGCACGGAAAATATGCCTTATTGCACCGTGCATTCCGGGGCGGGGATTTTGGGAGATGGCATTTCGGCGGAGCTGGCGGTGCTCAACACACCCGCTCTCGACGCGGTGCCCGTGCGACCGAAGGAGCCGGTGGTGATCGGCGATGATCCCTATCACACCGAAGTGCCTAGTTTTGTGGCAACTTCCGTCGAACCGGGCTTTGTCCGCCGCCGCACCAACGTGCTCGATAGCTTGGATCTAGACAATATGGAGGAAGGGGTTCCGCTCAAGCGCCTGCCTCGTTTGAAGATCGAGGATGAGTAGGGTGGCGGGTGAAAATAGGCTTGTGATCACGGTGTTGTCTCAACTACGTCTTAGCGCAATGAAGTCAGTTTGCTGCAAACCAACACGATGGGCACGAGTAAGATAGACTCGGACGCCGCATGGCGGAAGGCCGCGGGTGAACTCTCTCTGCCGGAAGTACACAGCAGCATCATGGTGCCTGGCAAAGGATCGTTTTGGCGTAAGCTTCTCGCATTCAGCGGCCCGGGCTTCTTAGTGGCGGTCGGCTACATGGATCCGGGGAACTGGGCGACGGATCTATCGGGTGGCGCGCAGTTTGGGTACACCTTGCTTTCCGTCATTGTGATTTCAAATCTGATGGCGATTTTACTCCAGCACCTTTCGGTCAAATTAGGCATCGCGACGGGGCGGGACCTTGCACAGGCATGTCGCGATCATTATTCGAAGCCGACCGTATGCTTCTTGTGGTTGATCTGTGAGATCGCCATTGCCGCCTGCGATTTGGCGGAAATCGTCGGGTCGGCGATCGGGCTGCAGCTACTTTTTGGTATCCCAATCATCTGGGGATGCGTGATCACCTGCCTGGACGTACTTGTGGTGCTGTGTTTGCAGAAAAAAGGTTTTCGCTATATCGAAGCGATCGTGATCACGCTCATTGTGACGATCGGCGCGTGTTTTGCCGCAGAGCTGATCTTCGCCAAGCCAAGTCTAGTTGGTGTCATGTTAGGTTTGGTTCCGACTGCTGATATTTTCACAAATCAGAGCATGCTGTATGTGAGTATTGGTATATTGGGGGCGACGGTGATGCCGCATAACCTTTACTTGCATTCTTCGATCGTGCAGACGCGCAACTTCGAGCGGACGCCAGCTGGCAAGCGTGAGGCGATTCGATTTGCCACCCTCGACTCTTCTTTTGCGCTGATGTTTGCGCTTTTTATCAATGGTGCAATTCTGGTGTTGGCGGCGGCGACGTTCCATGGATCGGGAAATCATGAAGTCGCCGATATCCAGGAAGCGTACAAGTTGCTTAGCCCGACTCTTGGTGTTGGGGTGGCCAGCACCATTTTTGCGGTGGCCTTGCTCGCCTCAGGGCAAAACTCGACCTTAACGGGTACGCTCACCGGGCAGATCGTCATGGAGGGGTTTCTTAATTTTCGCATCAGGCCGTGGATGCGGCGTTTGATCACCCGTGCGATTGCGATTGTGCCCGCAGTGGCGATCATCGGCTTGTATGGCGAGGGGAAAACCACCGCGCTGCTCGTCGCCAGCCAAGTGGTGTTGAGCATGCAGCTCGGCTTCGCGGTCTGGCCGCTGCTGCGGTTTACTGGCGAGCGCGCCAAGATGGGCGAGTTTGTGAATCCGCCGTGGGTCAAGATCCTAGGGTGGGCGACGGCAGCGATCATCATTGGGCTGAATCTGAAATTACTTTTCGACTTTTTTATCCCCAAGGCAGTGCGGGAGAAATTTTACGTTTTCATTGGCTTGCCATTTTAATCCTTTCGCTATGTACCAAAAGATCCTCGTCCCCGTTGAAAATAGCGCGACCGACCAGACGATCCTCGATCACGTCAGGCCGCTAGCCAGGCTCAGCGGTGCGAGCCTGCTGCTGATGCATGTCGCAGATGGCTGGGTGGCGCGTCATTACGAGGAACTGAATCTAGCAGAAAGCGAAGAAATGCGGTCAGACCGCGCCTATTTGGAAAAGTGTGCTACCGATCTTCGTTCAGAGGGTTTCACGGTCGAGTGCTTGTTGGCCATGGGGGAGCCCTCCGATGAAATCGTGAAGGTGGCCATGGCCCACCATGTCGACTTGATCGCCATGTCCACTCATGGGCATCGGTTAATCGGCGATCTGATCTACGGTGCCACCGCCGATAAGGTCCGGCATCAGGTAGATGTCCCCGTGCTGATGTTGAAGGCGAAACGATGAGTTTTGGGGTAGGCCGTAATCTTCTCCAGTGGCCAATATCTCCTATTGCAAGTGGGGCAAACCCTCTGCATGTTTCCGCGCGTGAGACCCCTGCGATACATATTACGATCGGCCCTCGATTCACGGCTCCCTTTGGGCGTTGTTTCGATCAGCCTGATTGTGGGCTGTTCGCCAAACATGCCAGCGAGTCAGGCACAGACGGCGGTTACTGCGCCAGCGCAATCCGCCCCGCCGAGCGATGCCCCGTTTCCGGAATTTATTAAGGATCCGCTGGAGCCGCTGAATCGTGGGATTTGGAAACTCAATAAGGGGATCTTATTGGGGGTTTTGCAGCCGACCAGTCGAGTTTACCGGGCGGTTGTCCCTGTTCCGGTGCGTCAATCGATCAAGAACTTTGCCCGCAATATCACCTATCCGGGGCGTGCGGTGAATCACTGCCTGCAGGGTAGGTGGAACGGTGCCGGCGATGAGTCAATTCGTTTTCTTTGCAACACCACCGCCGGTGTCGGCGGCCTGTTTGATGTCGCTAGTAAGTGGGATATTCCGAAATCTGAGGCCAACTTCGCTCAGACGTTTGGCCATTGGGGTTGGAAACCTAGCACCTATTTAGTGTTGCCGCTTCTGGGTCCTAGCGATGAAAGTCATGCGCTCGGACTCGCTCTGGATAAGGCATCCCAGCCTTGGAACTATCAGTCACCCTACCGCTACGCTTCCAATGCTGCCACCTATGACCGCGTGTCGGATCAGGCAGAAAATATCGCGCAGTTTGTCCGCTCCGAAGCCGACTCCTATGCCGATGCCAAGTATGCGTGGAGCTTTGCGGCGAAACATGAAACTCCGGACTGGAGCTTAGGTGGGGAGAGGGATGCTGCGACATTGCAAACCATGGGAGTGGCGCTGATTCGCTGCAAGGATCCAAAGTTTATCGAACGGGGTCGGGAATCGAGCGTGCACCTGTCTTCGACAGGGCGCGATATGGCGTTCAATTACTGGCTGCAACCTGAGGGTGCGCCTTTGATTTACGTCGCGCCAGGATTGGGGACGCATCGACTTTCTGAGCCAACTTTGTCGATCGCGGAAAACCTCTATCGAAATGGATATTCGGTGGTGACCACTACCGGGGTGTTTCATCCTGAATTCATGGAGCGGGCGTCAACCTCTGCGTTGCCCGGGTATCCGCCTGCCGATTGCCATGATTTGTGGGTGGAATTGACCGAAATCGACCGGATGCTTGAAAAAAAGTTTCCCGACCGTTTCCATAAAAAGGGGATCGTTAGTTTCTCGATGGGTGGATTCCAATCGCTCTACTTTGCCACCCACGAACAGCCGCAGAAGTCCGGCTTGGTTTCCTTCGACCGCTACGTGGCGATCAATCCTCCCGTCCATCTGAATCACGGCTACGTCGCCGTGGATCGTTTCTACAATGCCCCGCTCGCCTGGCCAGCTGACGAGCGCCAAAATCGGATCAATAACTCACTCCATAAGGTCGCGAAATTAGCATCCATGCCGTCTTCTTTCGGGTCGGTTCCTCCGTTTGATGCCATCGAATCGAAATTCCTCGTCGGGTTTTCATTTCGTCTGACGCTGAGGGATGCCATCTACAGCAGTCAGAAAAGGCATTCTATGGAGGTATTGGCAGCCCCTCTAAGCTCTTGGAGCAGGGATTCGAGTTATCGTGAAATTTTCAACACGACCTATCAGGATTATTTCCAAAAATACGCCATTCCCTACTATCAGACGCGGGGCGTCGGGATCGATGAATTCAATCGCTCGATCAATCTCATGACCCACGAGAACAAACTTCGGTCGCAGCCGAATGTCCGAGTGATCCTAAATCGAAACGACTTTTTACTCACGCCCAAAGACACGGCATGGCTGGAATCCACACTCGGGCCATCGCGTCTCAAAGTCTTTGCCGACGGCGGCCATTTGGGAAATCTGGCAAGTGATAAGGTTCAGGCAGCGGTGATTGACGCCCTCAGCGGCCTCAAATAATCCGTTCGATGAGCGGAAATCTGTCAAATCAAGCCATTCCTGCGAGGCGGTGATTGAGGGCGATGGATCTGCGCAGGGCGCGCATGACCTCGATCAGGTTACGGTGCGAGCTGGCGGCTTCGGCGCAGCCCGCGTGTTCGTGCGCGCGGCGGCTGACGAAGCGGCCGATCTCAGCATAAAGTTGCCGCATCTGGGTGTTGAGCACGCCTATTTCGGCGCGCAGAAGTGACATGTCTTTATTGCTTTCGCCAATCCGCAAGAAGGCCTCGGAAGCGTGAGCCCGGCGATCCAGTCTCTTCTCATTGAACTGTGCCTCGACCAAGTCGATCTTGGCATCGTTCTCCTTGATTTGCTCGCCGATTTGGAGGCGCTGTTTCTTGAGATCCGTAAACTTGATCTTGAGTTCGGCGAGCATGGTTTTGACATTGCCAATTTCTTCCGCGTTGGCCTCGGATCCGGAAGACTCGGAGCTGAGGACTTCCAGTTTCATTTTGAATCCTTCGTAGGATCGGCGGACGTCACGCGCTTCAGCAACGATTTCATCGCGGCGCATCGACAGCTCTTCGAGTTTGGTCAGTAGGGAGATCCGCTGCTCGACCAACTCGGGATTGAGTTCCATCGAGCTGTTGAGTACCTCGATCCGGTCCTCGTGGGCTTGGTCAAGCCGGGCTTGGCATTCATCCAGTCTGGTCCGGACGACATCCCGCTCCTTGATGAATTTCCGCAGATTCCAATATTCGACCGAAAGCTCTTCGATCTTATCGACGTTCTCCCAGATTGCGGCACCGAGCTGCGCCTCGGCCTCGCGCAGCAGGTGCATTTCAGTCGCCGCATCGGCCATACGGATATTTCGGCGGAAATAGCCGAAAGCTTGGGCGAAACGGGCGATGAAAAAGCGAGAGGAAGTCATTGCGTGAGAACAATCAGGTCACTTGGCGATCTTGAGCTGGAGGGCTTCGATTACCGAGAAATCTTCAAGTGTGGTAACGTTTCCTGAAATCTTACCTGTGCTAACGAGTTCTTTCAAGAGCCGGCGCATAATTTTTCCAGAGCGGGTTTTCGGCAGGCCGGGTGCAAAGTGCAGATCGTCGGGCTTGGCGATCGCGCCGATGACCTTGCCGACGTGATTGCGCAACTCGGTGCGGAGTGCTTCGGATTCTTTGAAATTGCCCTTGAGGGTGACAAAGGCGGCGACGGCTTGGCCTTTCATGTCATCGGGGCGACCGACGACTGCGGCTTCGGCCACCGCAGGGTGGGAAACCAAGGCGCTTTCGATTTCGGCCGTGCCCAAACGGTGGCCCGAAACATTGAGGACATCGTCCAAGCGACCGATGATCCAGAAGTTGCCTTCCTTGTCGCGTCGCGCGCCGTCGCCTGCGGTGTAAAGACCGGGATAGTCGGACCAGTAGGTCTTTTTGTAGCGCTCCTTGTCGCCGTAAATCGAGCGAGTCATGGAGGGCCAAGGCTTGCGAATGACGAGACGACCATCTTGGCCGGCCTTGCACTCGTTGCCAGCGTCGTCGAGTACGGCAGCATCGATGCCGAAAAACGGCAGGGTTGCGGTGCCGGGCTTGCACGGGGTGGCGCCGGGCAGAGGGGAAATCAGGATCGCGCCCGTTTCCGTCTGCCACCACGTGTCGACGATCGGACATTTGCCGCCTCCGATGTTTTTGTGGTACCAGTTCCAAGCCTCGGGGTTGATCGGCTCACCGACGGAGCCGAGCAGGCGCAGCGACGAAAGGTCGTGGGCGGCAGGGAAGTGATCGCCCGCCTTGATAAAGGCGCGGATGGCGGTCGGCGCGGTGTAAAAAATCGTCACGCCGTATTCCTCGATCATCTTCCAGAAGCGGCCGAAATCAGGAGCATTCGGCGCGCCTTCATACATCACCTGCGTCACGCCATTGGCCAGCGGGCCATAAACGATGTAGGAATGTCCGGTGATCCAACCGACATCGGCCGTGCACCAGTAAACATCCTCATCCCGCATGTCGAAAATGTACTTGCAGGTGGAATAGGTGCCGGTGAGGTAGCCGCCGGAGGTGTGGAGAATGCCCTTGGGTTTGCCGGTCGAGCCGGAAGTGTAGAGGACAAACAGCGGATGCTCGGAGTCGAACGCCTTGGCGGCGTGTTTTGGGGATGCGGTTGCCACTTCGTCGTGCCACCAAACGTCGCGCTCGGTTTCCATCAAGACGTCATTGCCACAGCGGTTTAGCACGATCACGCGCTTGACCTTGTCGTATTTGGCGAGAGCTTCATCAACCACTGGCTTTAGCGCGACCACTTTGCCGCGGCGCCAGCCGCCGTCAGCGGTAATGATCGTCGTTGCACCGGAGTCTTCCAAGCGATCGACAATCGCTTCCGAAGCGAATCCGCCGAAAACCACGTTGTGCACCGCGCCGATGCGCGCGCAGGCCAGCATCGCCACCGCGGCTTCGGGAACCATCGGCATGTAAATGAGCACACGGTCCTTGGCTTTGACTCCGTTTTTCTGAAGGACGTTGGCGAAACGGCAAACGTCCTTTTGGAGCTGTCCGTAGGTGATGACGCGCTTGTCGCCGGGCTCACCTTCCCAGATGATTGCGGCCTTGTTGCGGCGTGCGCCTGTGGCGTGGCGGTCCACGCAGTTTTCGCAGACATTGAGTTTGCCGCCGTCGAACCACTTGGCATTCGGGGCCTTCCAGTCGAGCACCTTGGACCAGGGCTTTTGCCAGACCAATTCCTTCGCCTCGCGCGCCCAGAAGACCGCCGGCTTTTCGATGGACTCCTTGTAAAGACGCTTGTAGGCCGCCATTGATGGAATGCGGGCTTTGGCGGAAAACTCTTTGGACGGTTTGATGGCGACGCCTGTAGGTTGGCTCGGGGTGGTTTTAGCACTCATGGGTTGATGGTAAATTTGGATTGGCAAGAAGGGCTTCCGGATCGCGTGCGAAAGTTAGAAAACCACTTCGCCAGCGACAAGTCCCCAGAAGTGACTAATTTGGTCTTTTCTTGGCCAGCTCGGGTGATGCGTTCTCGCGCTTTTTCGCAGGCTTGGGATTGCCGAGCAGCATCTGCGTTTCCAATGCATTCAGGGCCGCCCAGCCGCCTGGCTCGAGATCGCCCAACCACAGCGCACCGATGCGCACCCGCAGCAGTTTAGTCACTAGGTAGCCGAGGGTCTCAAACATCACGCGGATCTGGCGTTTGGCGCCGTGATCCAGCACCACCTTGATGCGGCGGGATGACAGGCGCTCGATGGCTTTCGCCTTCAATTTGCCTTCGTCGGTGAAAACGCCTTCAAGAAATTGGTCGAGGTGGGAGTTTTCGAACGCTTGGTTCGAGGTGACAAGGTATTCTTTCTCCACCGATTTCGATGGGTGCATCAGTTGCTGTGAAAGATCGCCGTCGTTGGTTAAAATTAGCAGGCCTTCCGAGTCGCGGTCTAGCCGGCCAACATGGTGCAGCGAGTGCAGCGAGGCTGGCAGCAGGGCGTAAATAGTCTCCCGGCCCAGTTCGTCTTCGCGGGTGCAGACGTAGCCGCGTGGCTTGTGGAAAGCGACGATCATCACCTCGCGTGGTGCCACCCGTTTGCCATCCACCTTCACGTGGTCGCCGGCAGTGATGCGGGTGCCCATGTTGATGCAGGGGCTGCCATTCACTTCCACACGTCCGGCCTTGATGAGTTCGTCGCAGGCGCGGCGTGAACCCACCGCGCAGGAAGCGAGGTATTTATTGAGACGTGTGCCGTCGTTGCTTGCCATGAGGATCAATACAAAAGGCGCGAAATCCGTTAGGATTCGCGCGTTTTAGAAAGTGAAATCGACCAGAGGGATTAGCCCTCGTGCTTGGTTTTTGGCAGGCCAACTGGGGACTTGCCAGCTTTCCATTCGCCGCGCTCCTTGAGAAGCTTGACGCGCTCGAAGCGCTTGAGGACGGAACGTTTGCCGC
>CAJXYV010000078.1 GCA_913063525.1 uncultured Verrucomicrobiota bacterium | reverse complement strand
ATCCCGCCCGCATGGAAAAAATCGTATCGCTGTGCAAACGCCGCGGCTTCATTTTTCAAGCCGGCGAGCTTTACGGGGGCCTGAATGGTTGCTGGGACTACGGCCCGTTGGGTGTTGAGCTGAAGCGCAACCTCAAGGACTATTGGTGGCGCAAGACGGTGCAGGAGCGCGACGACGTGCTCGGCATGGACGGCGCGATTTTGACGATGGAGCAGGTGCTCATCTCATCGGGCCACGTCGGCGGATTCAGCGATCCGATGTGCGATTGTTTGCTCTCCCGCGCCCGCCTGCGCGCCGACCAGATCCCCGCACAGGACGGCACCGCGGTTTATTTCCTGGGCGCGAAGCATCCCGCGACGGGCTGGAGCATCGAGCGGCCATTCGCCGTGCTGGTGGAGACGGGCAAGGACCCGATCGAATCGCACAAGACGGCGCGCAAGTTCTACGCCGAGCTGATGCCCGACAAAAAGATTTCGCCCAAAGAGCTGGAGCTGACGGAGGACCGCCGCGAGGAAGTCGTCGGCACCACGAGTTTCAACCCGGAAAACGGCAGCCTGCTGACGGAGCCACGCCAGTTCAACCTGATGCTGCAAACGAACTTCGGCGCAACGGGCGACCAGATCGCGTACCTCCGCCCGGAGACCGCGCAGTCGATTTTCTGCCAATACAAAAACGTGCTGGATTCGAACCGGGTGAAACTGCCCTTCGGCATCGCGCAGAGCGGCAAGTCGTTCCGCAACGAGATCAATCCGCGCAACTTCACCTTCCGCTCGCGCGAGTTTGAGCAAATGGAGATCGAATATTTCTGCCATCCGAACGACGGCCTGCGCCTGACGGACGAATGGCTGGCCGAGCGCCTCAAGTTCTACGGCGAAATCGGTATTCCGCGCGAAACACTGCACGTGCTCGACATCCCCGATGGCGAACGCGCGTTCTATTCGCAGAAGACCTACGACATCGAATACGAATTCCCCTTCGGCATCCAAGAGCTGGAAGGCGTGGCCTACCGCACGGACTACGACCTTGGCGTGCACGAAAAGGGCGCGGGCAAGTCGCTCGTTTACTTCGACGAGGAGACCAAGGAAAAATTCCTGCCGCACGTCGTCGAGCCATCGGCCGGCTGCGACCGCACGGTGCTGGCGCTGATTTGCGAAGCCTTCGACGAGGAAACGCTGACCGACGAAAAGGGCAAGGAAGACGTCCGCACCGTGCTGCGCTTTGTGCCGCGGATGGCCCCGATCAAGGTCGGCATTTTCCCGCTGCTGAAGAAAAACGAGGATCAGGTGCGGATCTGCCGCGAGATCCAAAAGACGCTGCAGCCGTGGATGAATGTCTTTTACGACGACGGCGGGGCGCTGGGTCGCCGCTATCGTCGTCAGGACGAGGTGGGCACGCCGTTCTGCGTCACCGTCGATTTCGAAACACTGGGCGAACAAGGCGACGAGCTGAAAGGCACAGTCACCGTCCGTCATCGGGATTCCATGGAGCAAGAGCGGATGCCGATCGACAGCCTGCTTTGCTGGCTGCTGGAGCGCGTGCGCTGAGTCACGATCGACCCCAAGCGGACTCCTTCAATGGGGTCCGCTTTTTTTATTGAAACCAATGGGCTGGAGGAGTGATTACTCGCAACCCGTCAATCTTCAAAAAATGGGCGTCTGTGGTGAGAACTGCCGCACCTAGCCTCATCGCGCTTGCCGCAATCACGGCATCGGCACCGGGGATGACTTTGCCTTGGCGGTCCAGTTTCCAAGCGAGATCTGTAGCCTCATTCCACAAACTTTCATCGCTAGGCACATTGACCATCACGTCCATAAATGCCGAAAGATTTTGACGAACCCGAAGTCCTTTTACCCCCCTCAAAACTTCAAGCCGCACCATCCCACAGATTGCGAGGCCTCGGCCGTCCGCCCAATCGACTAAACAACTGGCTGGGTCACGGCGACGACTTAGCAAGTCGATGAAGACATTGCTGTCGACGAGAACGTCACTTTCCATATTTGGCCGTGGTTTGCGCAACTTCGAGCCCCAACGGATCGTAATTCGCAAGGTCTTTCGGATCATAGCCGGGATAAATCGAGTCGGCCAATTCTTGCGGAGAGAGTCCCATACCTTTTTTGCCGTATTCCCTCAGCTGCGCCTGACGGTCTAGCTCACGCAGAGCCATTTCCACCGCTTCGGTTTTGCTGGAATAGCCGTAAATTTCGATGACCCTGCCTAACAAGACCTCATCGATGTGCATCGTCATTTTCATGCCATACTAAGTAAGGCACCGCTCTTCCCCTGTCCACTATTGTTAGCAATTCGATCCCAAATTCCCTCGCTTCTTGATTCTTCGGACTCGCCCGCTCACTCTCCCGCCATGTCCGAGCCCGCACTGACTCCCATGATGGCCCAATACCAGGCCATGCGGAGGTCGTTGCCTGCGGACATCATTCTGTTTTACCGCCTCGGCGACTTTTACGAGATGTTCTTCGAGGACGCGAAGGCAGCCTCGCCGATCATGAACGTCGCGCTGACCAAGCGCGGCGGCACCCCGATGTGTGGCGTGCCCTACCACGCGGCTCAAGGCTACATCGCCCGCTTGCTGAAGGCGGGGAAACGCGTCGCCATCGCCGAACAAACGTCGGAGCCTGTCGCGGGAAAACTCGTCTCGCGCGAGATCGCCCGCATTCTCACGCCCGGCTCGATCGATGACATCGCGCTGCTCGACGACCAGCGGCCGAACTACCTCGCCGCCGTTTGCCGCCACGGGAAAAACGTGGGGCTCGCCTGTGTCGACCATACGACCGGCTCATTCACCATCGCCGAGTTTGCGGACATCGGGCAGTTGGAGGACGAGCTGGCGCGGATCGCTCCGTCTGAACTGCTCATCCCCGACCACCAAGCGAGCGAGTTTGGCAAACTCAACAACTGCCTCATCTACGAGGGCTACACCTTCCTCGCCGAGCACGCCAACCAGCTCCTCAAGGATCATTTCAACGTCCACTCGCTCGACGGTTTTGGCTGCGCCACGCTCCATGCGGCCAGCGGGGCAGGTGGCGCGGTGCTCCATTATCTGATTCACCAGTTGCGCCGCCCTTGCGAGCATCTTCACCCGCCGCATGTCCGCGAAAGCGCCGATTTCGTGCTCATCGACGCCGCCTCCCAACGCAATCTCGACCTCGTTGACTCCCGCTCGGGCAAGGCCCACACGCTGCTGGGAGTGCTCGATCGCACTGCGACGCCGATGGGGGCGCGACTGCTGCGCGACTGGATTCTCCACCCGCTGCGCGATCTCGACGCCCTGACGGCGCGGCAGGATCTCATCGCCTCGTTCCTCGATGAACCGTTTCTGCTCTCGAAATGCCGCGACGCCCTCAAAGGCATTCGCGACATCGAGCGCACTACGTCCCGCTTATCCCAAGGTTCGGGCAATGCGCGCGATCTCCAGTCGCTCAGTGTTTCGCTTTCGCACATTCCCGCACTGAAACAAGACCTGTCGTCGCTCCCCAACGCGCCGTCGCTGCAACCGTATCTTTCCGCCCGCCTCCATGAGTTCCACGAACTCACCGAGATGCTGTCCCAAGCCCTCACCGACGAACCGCCCGCGCACCTCCGCGACGGCGGTGTCATCCGCGACGGCTGGTCACCCGCGCTCGACGAACTTCGCAACGCTTCGCGCGGCGGCAAGGATTGGATCGCCCGCCTGCAAGAGGACGAGCGCAAGCGCACGGGCATCGACTCGTTGAAAATCAAATTCAACAACGTCTTCGGCTACTTCATCGAGATCACCACCAGCCAGCTCGCCAAGGTTCCCGACGACTACACGCGCAAGCAGACGATGTCGAATGCCGAGCGCTACATCACCCCTGCGCTCAAGGAGATGGAGAACAAAGTGCTCGGTGCCGAAGAGCGCTCGAAGCAGTTGGAGAACGAACTCTTCCTCGAACTCCGCGGCCGCGTGATCACGCACCTGCCCACGCTTCAGGAAACGGCAGCCGCCGTCGCGGAGGTTGATGTGCTCTGTGCGCTCTCGGAAGTTGCCCAGTATCACCGTCATTGCCGCCCAGTGCTCAATCAGGGCAACGGCTTTTTCGTCAGCAACGGTCGCCACCCCGTGCTCGAACAAACGCTGACCGACGTCAAATTCGTTCCCAACGACACCGAACTCGATCCCGACACCGCCCGTCTGCAAATCCTCACCGGCCCGAACATGGCGGGTAAGTCCACCTACATCCGCCAGATCGCCCTCATCTCCGTGATGGCCCAGATCGGCGCGTTTGTCCCCGCCGAATCGGCGACCCTCGGGCTGGTGGATCGCATCTTTTGCCGCGTCGGTGCCTCCGACGACCTTTCCCGCGGCCAGTCGACCTTCATGGTCGAAATGAGCGAAACCGCGCTGATTCTCAATCACGCCACCGATCGCTCGCTGGTCATTCTCGACGAAATCGGCCGCGGCACCGCCACCTTCGACGGACTTTCGATCGCTTGGGCGGTCGCCGAACATTTGCACGACAGCATCGGTTGCCGCACGCTTTTTGCCACGCACTACCACGAGCTGACCGACCTCGCCAACACCAAGAGTGCGGTCGCCAACTACAACGTCGCCGTCCGCGAGTGGAACGACGAGATCATCTTCCTCCACAAAATCCTCCCCGGTGCGGCCGACAAATCCTACGGCATCCAAGTCGCTCGCCTCGCAGGGTTGCCCAAGCCCGTCGTCGAGCGCGCGAAGGCGATCCTTTCGCACCTCGAACTCCACTCCGTGAAACCCGAGGCCAAAACTCAAGGCCCCAAAGCCAAAAACACGGTCCAAGACGCACTGCCTCGCCCCAACGCACCGCAGATGGATTTGTTTGCGGATTTTTAATAGAACGCACGCATGAAAGGGCGAGCGATACAACTCGATGGGCTGAGGGGAATCGCAATGATAGCGATCGCATGGGATCACTGGTGCCCGGCGAATTGGCCGCGGGTGTTTCCGTTTGAGGTGTTCCTTTTCTTTTTCCTCGTTCTAACGGGCTATCTGATCACCGGTTCATTGCTCCGCGAGCGCGACCGCAACGAGGCGCGAGGTGAACCATGGAGAGCACAAGCACTGAAAACCTACCAGATTCGGCGCGGCTTGCGGATTCTCGCCCCCTATTACGCAGCGCTGGCATTGGCGTGGATCGTCCGAGCACCTGATGTCGGACCGGGACTGGCGTGGTATGTGTTCCATCTTTCCAACATCCACATGGCGTTTCTGGGATACTGGCCCGCCGGCACCAACCACTTCTGGTCACTGGCCATGCAGCAACAGTTCTACCTGATCTGGCCGTTCGTGATCTGGTTTTTACCAAGGAAATGGTTGATCCCTGCCATTTTGGTTTTCACGGCCGTGGGGCCGTTGGCACGGATGTTTCACGACGACCTGACGCGATGGTTTGCTTGGCCGCAGGTGCTGACGTGGGCATCGCTCGACTACTTCGGCATCGGTGCTTTATTGGCGCTCGCCGTGCACCGTGGGATGTCGCTGGAAAGTCCGGGACTGCGAGCGTTTGCTCTCAGTTCGTGCGCGGCATACCTCGCGATTTTCGGCGCCCACGCACTCGGCTGGCCAACCTTTGGGCTGCGCGCGTTCCAACAAACACTTCTCGGCGTAGCACTGTGTGGCTTCATCGCCGCAGGTTCGGTCGGATTTTTCGGCAGCGCAGGGAAAATCCTCGAGCACCCGCTGCTCCAGCGCATCGGCCAGGTTTCCTACGGAATCTATCTATTCCACAATCTCGCCCCCTTGTTGACTGGGAAAATCTGCTGGTTCCTCTGGAACGGGTCTTTCGAAACGGGGGTCGGTGCTCTTATAAGAGTCGCCATTTACGCGGCGGTTACCTGGGGACTCGCGCTGGCTTCGTGGCGCTGGATCGAGCAACCGCTGCAAGATGTACGAGCCAAATTCTCGCCGCGCTGAGAATCGCTGGACAAATCGCCGCGCCTTTTCCGCGATAGGCTCGACAATTCTCCATTCCTCGTCCATGGTGTTCTCATCGCCCGAATTGAGTCGGGCCACGAAATGGTCACGTCCACCCCACAATCTCCCCACTTGCATTCACATTTCTAAAAGCCTTCCGGCTCCCCCCGACTCAGATTCCACCCCATTGAATCACCATGGCTTCATCTTTTCTTCCGAAACCTTTTGCTCATCGCTACGAAATCGCCCCACAATACGCGAGAAGCGCCGTCTACTTTTCGTGTGAATTCGCCATCGACCAAAGTTTCAAGATCTACTCAGGCGGTTTAGGCTTCCTCGCTGGGTCGCACATGCGCTCGGCTGCTGACCTGCGCCAGAACCTCTGCGGCATTGGCATTCTCTGGACCTACGGCTATTACAACCAGTCTCGCGGCGAAGATCGCGAACTCGCCGTCCAGTTCCGCAAGAAGGAGTACACGTTCCTTCAAGACACCGGCATCCGCTTCACCGTCCTCGTCCACGGCCACCCCGTATGGGTCAAGGCGATGTTCCTGCCCGGCGAAACCTTCAACACCGTGCCGATGTTTTTCCTCAGCACCGACGTGGAGGAAAACGATGCCCTGTCGCGAGCCATCACTCACCGCCTTTACGATCACGACCACCTGCGACGCATCGCCCAATACATTATCCTCGGCGCGGGCGGTGCCCGCCTGCTCGATGAACTCGGCGTCGACCCCGAAGTCTGGCACCTCAACGAAGCCCACGGCCTCGCCGCCGCCTTCCACATCTACGAAAAACACAGCAGCCTCGAGGAGGTAAAGCAGCGCCTCGTCTTCACCACCCACACCCCCGAAGAAGCCGGAAATGAAAAGCACAGCTTCAACCTGCTGCGTGACTTCTCGTTTTTTGGCGGCGTCCCCGAGGAGGAAGTTCGGGCAATCACGGGGATTGAGGGCGATGAATTCAACCACTCGCTTGCCGCGCTTCGTCTCGCCCGGATCGCCAATGGCGTCTCCAAGCTTCACGGCGAGGTTGCCCGTCAAATGTGGAAAAAATACCCCAACATTTGCGAAATCACCCACGTCACCAATGCCCAAAATAAAAAATACTGGGTCGATCCCGGCCTTGAACACGCCCGGATCTCCGGCGACGTTCACGAGTTGAAACAGCGCCAGCGCGAACTCAAGGAGCGACTCTTCCGCACCGTTGCGGATCAAACGGGCAAGCTTTTCAAGCTAGACGTCCTCACCCTCGTTTGGGCTCGCCGCTTCGCCGACTACAAACGGCCCGACCTCATCACTCGCGATGTTCAACTCTTCCGCGAATTGCTCCTCAATCAGCAATATCCTGTTCAGATCATCTGGGCCGGCAAACCCTACCCGTTCGACTACTCGGCGATCGATACCTTCAATCACCTGATCCGCCTGACCAAAGACTACCCAAACGCCACCGTACTGGTCGGCTACGAGCTCGATTTATCGCGCTCCCTGAAATACGGCTCCGACATTTGGCTCAACAATCCCGTCGTCACTCGCGAGGCCTCGGGCACCTCCGGCATGTCTGCCGCCATGAATGGTTGCATCAATCTTTCAACCTTTGACGGCTGGATCTGCGAATTTGCCAAAGACGGCGAAAACTCCTTCATCATGCCGCCTGCCGAACCATCGCTCAGCCCCGCGGATCGCGACCGCCACGACCTGCTGAGTTTTTACCAGGTGATGCATCAAAAAATCCTTCCCCTCTTCTATGACCACCCCGACCAATGGAAGCAGATCGTCTTCAATTCCATGAACGACGTCATTCCCTTCTTCGATTCGGATCGCATGGTCGACGAATACTACAAGAAAATCTACCGCTAAAGACCCACGTCGCGTGGCTTGCCACGCGCCCGTCCGCTGTGAGAGCATCCCGCATTCACCGGTTTCCGCCTTCCATGAATCCATCACCTCCCGACTGGCTCGCACCACTCGCCAAACTCCTCAGCCCGGCAAAAATCACCACGCTGCCGGAGCTGATGTCCGCCCACGCTGGGGACAAATGGTCGGCCAGCCACTCGCCGGATGTGGTCGTTTTCGCAGAGTCCACGGCCGATGTTGCCGCGGTTCTCTCCTTCGCCAACGAGCGCAAAATCCCGGTCACCACCCGAGGCGCGGGCTTCGGTTACGTCGGCGGTTGCGTCCCCGTTCACGGTGGCATCGTCTTATCGACCGCCCGCATGAACCGGATTCTCGGCATTCACCCGCACGACGGCGTCGCCATCGTCCAGCCGGGAGTCATCACCCAAACCCTACAAGACGCCGCCCATGCCGTCGGTTGGGAATACCCGCCCGACCCCGCCTCGCTCAAGGATTGCTCCATCGGCGGGAACATCGCCACCAACGCCGGCGGCCCGCGCTGCTTGAAATACGGCGTCACCCGCAGCTACGTACTCGGCCTCGAAGTCGTCCTCGCCAACGGCGAAATCCTCCGCACCGGTGGCCGACTCCACAAAAACAAAACCGGCTTCGATCTCGTCGGCATCTTTACAGGGTCCGAAGGGATGTTAGGCGTTGTCACCGAAGCCACCGTCCGCCTGATCCCCAAGCCCGCCAGCCGCGCGATGCTTGCTGCCATTTTTCCGGAATTCACGATGGCTGCAGCCGCCGTCCAAGCCATCCTCAACGCCGGCCACCTTCCTTCAGCCCTCGAAATCACCGACACCTTCACCCTCGAAGCCGCCCGCCGCCGCCTCGGGGCCGATGTTTTCCCACCCGGCAATGCCCACCTGATCGTTGAAATCGACGGCCGCCCCGCAGCCACCGCTGACGAGATCGAAGAACTCTACGCCCTGCTCACCCGTCTCGGTGCCAGTTTCATCGAACGCGCGCCCGACGAAGCCTCCTGCGAGCGCATCTGGAAACTCCGCCGCGAATTCTCCTTCTCCCTGCGCGACACCGGCCTCACCAAACTCAACGAAGACATCGTCGTCCCACGCTCCAAACTCGTCGAGCTCGTCACCTTTGCCCGCCAGCTTGAAAGCCAAACCGGCATCCCCATCGCCTGCTTCGGCCATGCGGGAGATGGCAACATTCACACCAACCTGATGGTGCGCGATTACGAAGATCCCGCCATCCGTGCCCACGCGGATGCCGCGCTCGACCTGCTCTTCACTTGGGTTCTTGACCACGGCGGCGCCATCACGGGCGAACACGGCGTCGGCCTTGCCAAAAAACCATGGATCCGCAAGGCCCTCGGCGCCGTCTCTTTCGCCACCCACCGCGCTCTCAAAAACGCCCTCGACCCCAACGCCATCCTCAACCCCGGCAAATTCCTCGACTGAGAGGCGATCCCCATACCGCTACGGTTCGGCAAACGTGAAATCGATGCCCTTGCGGCCCCAAGCCTTGGCAATGTCTCCTTGGAGTTGCTCAAAGCTGCGGCCATCAAGCAACAGATCGAGCGATTTTTCGGAGTTTTTCCCCTCATGCAAAGCTTTCAGGTACGTCTTGACCCGCTTGCCGTCGCCCGCGCCATCCATGTGCAGGAAATAGTCGGTGATCAGCAGTCCGCAGCCATAGTTGATCGAGGCATTTTGGAGAAAGCCCGAGTAATCTTGTAGCATAAAGCTCTTCAGATCGGGCAGCTTGATTTTGGTGCCCAGCGCCCTGCCCCCGCGGTCTTTGCTGCCGTAGCCGGTGGTGAAATCAAAGATCTCCTTCTGGTTGCCGCGCACGTTGAACGCGCCGCTGCGGTACGGGGTGTTGGCGACGTATTCGGCGATCCCCTCGGACAGCCAACCCACCGCCCCTTTTTTAAAATACGCATCAGGCGTCAGTTGGTGGGTCAGCTCGTGGGGCAGGACGCTGCTGCTTTTTTCACGATCCAGCATATAGCCACTGCCGACGGGTTTCACGCCCAAGCTCGCCAAAGGCACCAGCACCACACCGCGCCCGCCGATAAACACCCCCGAACTGGTGGGCGGCCCGCCTGCCTTGACGTAGTCGTCGAACTGTTCGAATAAAACGATCGGGTGCTTCCCCGCCACCTTGGTGCCACCGTTGATCGCCAGTGGCAAACTGCGGCAGTACAGCTGGGTCGCTTCAAACATGACCGCAAAGCCCTTGACCACCGACTGGGACAAGCGCACATCGCAGGTGTAGCGGTAGTTCGCACTCTCGTAAACGAAGCGTTTCTTCTCCGCGTTTTCCTCCACCGTGCTGATGTCCGGATCCTCGCTGTATTTGACATGATCCGGCCACGGCGCATCGAAATTAAGTCCATCGGCAGCATCGGCCGGCTTTGCCGCACCCAGCTGCAGGCGGACTCTCTCCACGTACTCGCCGTCTGCGGCAGATAGTTTCGCCAGCGGGTACGGGATTTTACGGCCGTCCTTCAGCTGAAGGACCGCGTTTGAGCCGTCGATCTGCAACAAGGTCGCCTCGATTTTCCGATCCTGCAGATCCGTCCACACGCGACTTTCCGCACCGCGGGCAACGGCGAGAAACAGGCACAAATAAACGAGGTGGCGCATGGAAGAATGGGGCTTCATGCACAACCTATTTGAAATACCTCGCGAGTCGAGCAGAGGATGCCCTCTGCCCCGAAAATTCCACATCCCGCCAAATCGAACGACCCGCCTCCCTTGACCACGATCCTTCAGGATAACCCCTCAGGACAAACGCGCCGCCAGCAATTCACGCTGGAAGATGAGCTCCTTCGGCAGATAGTCATACAGGTCGATGAATAGCTCGCCCTGGCTCACCAGCTCCGCCTTCCACTCGGCGCGGTTAAAGGCCATCACCTTGTCGTAACTCTCGCGGGTGAAGCCAGCGAGTCCTTCGATGTTGAAATCGTCGAATGCTGGCGTCCACCCGATCTGCGTCTCGTGGCCCGCCGCCGCGCCGTTGCAGCGTTTCACGATCCATTCCAGGACCCGCATGTTTTCGCCGTAGCCCGGCCACAGGAAGGAGCCATCATCGTCCTTGCGAAACCAGTTGACGTGGAAAAAGCGCGGCAAGTCCTTCAGGTAGCGGCGCATCTCCAGCCAATGGCCGAAGTACGCGCCCATATTGTAGCCGCAGAATGGCAGCATCGCCATCGGATCGCGGCGGACTTTGCCGATCGTGCCCACCGCCGCAGCGGTCATTTCAGATCCCATCGTGGCACCCACGTAAACGCCGTGGCTCCAGTTGAAAGCTTGGTAAACGAGCGGCATCGTCGTCGGCCGGCGACCACCGAAAACAATGCCGTCGATCGGCACCCCTTCGGGGTTTTGCCATTCAGGGTCGATGGTCGGACACTGCACGGCGGGGGCTGCGAAGCGCGAATTCGCGTGCGCCGCCGGGCGGCCACAATCCGGCGTCCAGTCCTGGCCCGTCCAGTCGATCAAATGCGCTGGCTTTTCCTGGCTCATGCCTTCCCACCAGACATCTCCATCGTCCGTCAGCGCGACGTTGGTGAAAATCGTGTTGGCCTTCATCGACTCCATCGCGATCGGATTGGTGTCATAGGCCGTCCCCGGCGCCACGCCGAAGAATCCCGTTTCCGGGTTGATCGCGTGCAGCTTGCCGTCCGCATGCGGCCACAGCCAGGCGATGTCATCGCCGACAATCGAGGTTTTCCAGCCCGCATCCAGATAGGCCTTCGGCGGAATCAGCATCGCCAGATTCGTCTTGCCGCAGGCCGATGGGAATGCCGCGGTCAGGTAAGTTTTCGTGCCGTCTGGCGCGTGAACGCCGACGATGAGCATGTGCTCGGCCATCCACTGATGCTCGCGGGCGATGTTTGAAGCGATCCGCAACGCGAGGCACTTTTTGCCCAACAAAGCATTCCCGCCGTAGCCGGAGCCGTAAGACATGATCTCCCGCGTTTCCGGGAAATGGACGATGTACTTATCCTCATTGCAGGGCCACGTGGTGTCCGCTTGGCCCGGCTCCAGCGGCGCTCCGACCGAATGGAGGCACGGAATGAACTGGCCGTGGCCATCGCGTTTTTTGGCGATCGTCCCCAGGGCCTCTTCCTCCAGACGCTTCAGCACGTGCGAACCCATGTGGCACATGATTCGCATGCTCACCACCACATAAGGGCTGTCGGAGATCTCCACGCCGATCTTCGCCAGCGGCGAATCCAGCGGCCCCATGCAGAACGGGATGACATACATCGTCCGGCCCTTCATCGAACCCTTGAATTTCTCGTTCAGCTTCAACCGCATCTCCGCAGGATCCGCCCAGTGGTTCGTCGGCCCCGCCTGGTCGGGCCGCTTCGAGCAAATAAACGTCCGGTCCTCCACGCGGGCCACATCCGACGGCGTCGACCGAGCCAAGAATGAATTCGGCCGCTTGGCCGGATTGAGGCGCGTGAATGTCCCCCTCTCCACCATCAAACTCGTCAGACGATCCCACTCGGCTTGCGAGCCATCGCACCACTCCACGGCATCGGGGGTGCAAAGGACGGTCATTTCATCGACCCATTTCTTCAGGGTGGGATGTGTGGTTTCAATTAATTGGCTCATGGCTCCTAGATAAAATCAGCGAATCGCCTCCGTGGCAATCCAATGCGACAATTAGCGCGGATTATGCCAATATACGCGCAGATTGTAAAACCCCGCCGGAAACGCCGTTCGTCCTTGCCTCTCACTCGCCCATTTGCCTCGATCCCCCCGACGCAAAAAAGCCGGCAATCCGAAGATTGCCGACTTTCTGGGTTAGTTGTTAGTAATGTAACGCCTTACAGCGCTCGCTTAATTTTAACTTTCCACGGTAGGAATTAAGCAGCGTCTGCTGGTGTCGTTGGGGCCTTGCGATTGGTCTTACCCGTTGCGCGTTCGCCGGTAGGGACGAACCCCATCGCACGATACAACGCACTGTTTTGACCAAACTGTGGATTTCCGCGAACGGCGTTGATCACGAGACTGAGAGTTTCGCGCAATGCAGCATCCGCCGTCTTACGTTCCCCTACCAGACTCGATAACAATGCTTTCACATCCACCAGGTTCTTACGAACCGTCATCGCATCTTCAGTGACAGCGATGAACTGTGCGAGGGTCATCCCCGCGAAGCTTTCAGTCGCTGCCAGCTGTCTCCATACCGACGCGAACAAGTCGCGACGCCCATCTAACTTAGAATTAGTTGACATAATAAATTTCCTCCTTCCTAGCGTTTGTTGTTACACCGAATTCCAATCTCACCACTCAGCAAGCTATTCTTCCGGTCCTATGTTTTCCTTTCGGATTACAAGCGGGATAATGACACTCCTATAACAAATTTACAAGCATAAACTTCAACAAATTCTAAATTTATTTGAAACCCAACAAAAAGACATTAATACAATAGCTCGTTTCTTATTATTTGCAATTACTTACAATGATTAAATCACCGCAGGCATCCGCGTCATCTTTATATTTCCAAGCAAAGAATCAAGGCATCGATCATCAAAAAACCACTGTGGGAAGATTTACCACGGTGACACGGAGGGAAGGCGGGAGGAAGAGAGGCTTTAGAATGAAAATCCTAGAATCTACTCTGTGACCTCCCTCTTCCTCAGTGACCTCAGTGGTTGATCCGTAACAAACACAAGTTCACGCGAATCAATCCATTGCCTTGGCCTTTTTGCCGTCCCACAAAACCTTGCTCTGACAAACCACCCCTCACGACTCTTCGACAGGCTCAAAAAGTCGCATTTGTAAGTTGAAGAGGCCGCCTCGCTGTTGAAGAAATCGTTTTGTCTGTTGAAGAAACCGTTTTGCCTGTTGAAGAGACCGTTTTGCCTGTTGAAGAGAC
>CAJXYV010000077.1 GCA_913063525.1 uncultured Verrucomicrobiota bacterium | reverse complement strand
GAGAATCTCGCCATCGCCTCGAACCTTGTCGAAGGCAGTCGCCGCGCTGGGGTTAAGCGAGCGCTTTTCCTCGGGTCTTCCTGCATCTATCCGAAAATGGCTCCGCAGCCGATGCCCGAAGACTGCCTGCTTACTGGCCCGTTAGAAATCACCAACGAGGCCTACGCCATCGCCAAAATCGCGGGACTCAAGCTCTGCCAACATTACCGCGCCCAGCACGGACTGATGTACCACAGCGCGATGCCCACCAATCTTTATGGCCCGGGCGACAACTATCACCCGGAAAACTCGCACGTCATTCCCGCTCTGATCCGCCGCTTCCACGAAGCCAAGGAGCGCGGCGATGCCACCGTCACCATCTGGGGCACGGGCACGCCGCGCCGCGAATTCCTCCACGTCCACGATCTGGCGGCCGCCTGTTTCCACCTACTGGAGCTGGATTCCCCGCCGGACTGGGTCAACGTCGGCGTGGGTGATGATGTCACGATTCTCGAGCTTGCCACACTCGTCGCCAAGACGGTCGGTTTCGCAGGAAACATTCTAACCGACCCAACCAAACCCGACGGAACGCCGCGCAAGCTGCTCGACATCTCAAAAATCCAACACGCTGGCTGGTCTCCCGAAGTCTCCTTCGAAGATGGCCTCGCCGCAGCCTATCAGGATTTCCTTGCCACGCTCGCCACGGGAGCTGCCCGACTTTAACAAAAAAAATCGATCCTCGAACCCACATGAAACGCGCACTTATCACCGGCATCACCGGCCAAGACGGCTCCTACCTCGCTGAATTCCTTCTCGAAAAAGGCTACGAAGTCCATGGCATCAAACGCCGCGCCTCTTTGTTCAACACCCAACGGGTCGACCATATTTACGAAGATCCCCACGTCGAGAACTCCCGCTTCCGCCTTCACTACGGCGACCTCACGGACAGCTCGAACCTCACCCGCATCCTCAGCGAAGTCCAACCCGACGAAGTTTATAACCTCGGTGCGCAGTCCCACGTCGCTGTCTCCTTCGAGGCTCCTGAGTACACCGCCGACGTCGATGCGATCGGCACCCTTCGACTGTTAGAGGCGATCCGCTTCTTGGGACTGGAAAAGAAAACCCGTTTCTATCAGGCATCCACCTCCGAGCTCTACGGTCTCGTGCAGGAAATCCCGCAGAAGGAAACCACACCTTTTCACCCGCGCTCGCCCTACGCCGTGGCGAAGATGTACGCCTACTGGATCACGGTGAATTACCGCGAGGCCTACGGCATGTATGCCTGCAACGGCATCCTTTTCAACCACGAGTCGCCGCGCCGTGGCGAGACCTTCGTCACTCGCAAAATCACCCGCGGGATTGCCAACATCGCCCTCGGACTCGAAAGCTGCCTGTTCCTCGGCAACATCGACTCCCTCCGCGACTGGGGCCACGCCAAGGACTACGTCCGCATGCAGTGGATGATGCTCCAACAGGAAACGGCCGACGACTTTGTCATCGCCACCGGCAAGCAGATTTCGGTGCGCGAATTCGTGACCCTCTCCGCCCGCGAGGCTGGTATCGAACTCGCCTTCACCGGTGAAGGCGTCGAGGAAATCGCGACTGTTACGGCCGTCAATTCAGCACTCGCTCCGGCAGTTTCCATCGGCGACGTCATCGTCAAAGTCGATCCCCGCTACTTTCGCCCTGCCGAAGTCGAAACCCTGCTGGGCGACCCGACCAAGGCCAAAGAAAAACTCGGCTGGGTGCCCGAGATCACCGTCGAGGAAATGTGCGCGGAAATGGTCGCCTCCGACCTTGATGTCGCCCGCCGCCACTCGCTCCTCAAATCCCACGGCCACCACGTTTCGGTTTCAAAGGAGTGAGCAAAAGCGGATTTCAGGGTATCCTGTAGCGGAGATTTACTTGGACAGGAAACCTGTCCGGTGATTAACTTTCCTATGACCTCGATTTCCTACACCGAAGCACGTGATCAACTGGCGAGCGTCTGGGACAAAACTGTCTCCACGCGCGAGCCTGTGGTCATTGATCGACGTGGTCACGAATCCGTGGTGCTAGTACCCGCCAGCGAGTGGCAGGGATTGTTAGAAACAGCCCACCTCCTTCGCTCGCCCACCAATGCCCGTAGATTGCTAAGTGCATTGAATCGTCTCGAAGCGGGAGAAGGCAAAAATCTAACCCTCGAAACGCTGGTGGCAACCACGGGTGCCGCATGACACCCGAACCGCGCAGTCTCATCTTCGATCCCGATTTTCTGGAAGACTTGTCACAATGGGTCGCCACCGATCGTAAAACGGCGCTGCGAATTCTCGAACTGGTCGAGTCCATCCGCCGCGATCCTTTCACGGGGATTGGTAAACCCGAACTGCTGCGACATCTCGGTTCAGGTGTTTGGTCGCGCCGCATCACCCAAGAACACCGCTTAGTCTATCGCGTCAAAGACGACCGTATTCTCTTTGCCCAAGCACGTTATCATTATTGAATCCGGCAGCCATTGAGCTCTAACCCACAATTCATCGCATGAAAAAAGTCTTCGTTTCGGGATGCTATGACATTCTCCATGCTGGCCACCTCCAGTTTTTCGAAGAAGCGCGTGCGTTGGGTGACTATCTGATCGTTTCATTCGCTTCGGCCGATGTGCTTTGGCATCACAAGCGGCGGAAGCCGTCGATTCCCGACGATCACAAACGGGTCCTGTTGCAAGGACTGCGGGTGATCGACGAGGTCATCGTCACCCAAGGCCACAAGGAAGGCTTGGACTTTGAAGAAGACTTTCTGCGCATCTGTCCCGATTTCCTCATCGTCACCGAGGATGACAAATACGGCGCGGTGAAGCGCGAGATCTGCGAAAAAGTCGGAGCCCAATACACGATCCTGCCAAAGACCCCGCCGCGCTTCGAGCCCGTTTCTACCAGCTCCATCGTCCGCTGGGTCCAGGCACCAACCGAGGCGCCGCTGCGCATCGATTTCGCAGGTGGCTGGCTCGACGTGCCGCGGTTTTCACGCGAGGGCGAATTCATCGTCAACTGCGCCATTTCCCCGCTCGTCTCGCTGCGCGAATGGCCATTTGAAAAACAAGCGGGCTTGGGCGGCAGTGGCGCATGGGCCTTGCTCAATGGTCGCGACGGCATCGAGTCTGAAATCGACCTCGGGGTGGGCTGGCAGGACCCAGCCGTCATTCGCGAAACGGGCGTCTGCGTCTGGCGCTCCGGCCAAACGCCCGTGCTCGACTTCAAACAAAACGGCGATTTCCTCAGCGGCCGCATGGCGATATTCTGGACAGGCACCCAACACGACACCCCGGGCGCGGCCAATCTCCCCCGCGACTACGGCGCCATCGCTGCGAGTGCCCGTGTCGCTCGCGATGGGGTTCTCCACACGGACATCCGCCGCCTCGCAGAAGGCGTAGCACTCTATCACGCCACCCAACTCGCCGAAGGAATGGATCCGCTGCCAGAAATCCCCGGCGCGATCGCCCACAAATACTGCGGCGGCGGCCACGGCGGCTACGCCCTCTATCTGTTTGAGGAGCCCGCACTGCGCGATGCCGCGATCTCTAACACGCCCGCACTGCGCGCGGTCGAGCCGTTTTGCCGGATCTAAAAACTTTCATTCGTCCGCTCAATTGAAACGCATTTCCATCATCGGACTTCCCGTCGCTGCGACGAATTACGCTGGGGCCGTGCGCTGGATTCTCGATCACGCATCAAAAGCGGACCGGGCCTACGCCGTCGAAGCCGCTAACACCCACGTCGCTGCACTCGCTCGCGCGGACGATTCCTTTGGCGAGTCGATGCGTCAGTTCGACCTGATCTGTCCCGATGGGATGCCACTGGTCTGGGCGATCAATTCCCAGCTCGCCGCCGAAGAAAAACTAACCGACCGCGTCTATGGGCCGACGTTAATGTTAGAAACGCTCAAGGCTACCAGCGAAACGGCATCCTCCTACAAGCACTTCCTGCTCGGCGGCAAACAAAGCACGCTTGACAAGCTGACCCGCAACTTCGCCGAGCAATTTCCCGGAGCCTCTCTCGCCGGCACCCACTCCCCGCCATTCGGCGAGTGGCCGGAAGACGAATTCGAAACCATCGTTGGGAAAATCAAGGATTCGGGTGCCAATCTGATCTGGGTCGGTCTCGGCTGCCCCAAACAAGAGCACTGGATCGCCGCCAACAAACACCGCCTGCCGCCAGGCGTTTATTTCGGGATAGGCGCGGCTTTCGCCTTCCATGCGGGCGAGGTAAAACAATCGCCGCCGATCTTCCAGCGCTGCGGACTAGAGTGGGCCTACCGCCTCACGATGGAACCGCGGCGCCTTTTTAAACGCTACTTCACCTACAACTCGCTTTTCGTTTTCCACCTCCTTCGCGACCACATTCGGAGATGATAACGCCGTCGATCCACTTCTTGCATCTCAAAGGAAAACCCATTATTCTCCCGTCATGAATCAGGAAAAGCTCATCGCTCGCATCACGTGCAACCCAGAAATTTTCGGCGGCAAGCCGATCATTCGGGGGAGACGTCTCGCAGTCGAGCATGTACTCGATATGCTTGCCGCCGGAGATGACGCTGCCACCATCCTCAGCGGCTACCCTTGGCTAGAGCCCGAGGACATCCAAGCTTGTTTGGTGTATGCATCACGCCTCGCGCGCCACGAACGGATCGAACTTTTACCGGCCGCGCTGGCGTCTTAATGTTGTCAATCCTGCTCGACACCTGTGTCTGGGGCGGAGTCCTGCCTATACTTATCGAACTCGGCTATGATGCGGTTTGGTCAGGCACATGGCCACAGGATCCCGGCGATTCTGCGATTCTCGCGATCGCTCATACCGAGCGCAGAGTCCTCATTACCCTAGATAAAGATTTCGGCGAACTTGCCATCGTAAAAGGGTTGCCACACTCTGGGATGATTCGCTTAACTGGCTTTCGCGCTGGGCAATTGGCACTGGCAATTCACCACATCCTTGGCACTTATCATCAAGAACTCATTTTAGGAGCGATCATCACAGCCAACCCCGAACGTGTACGCATCCGCAAATCTTGAACGATTATTCTAATCCATCAACACACATTCCCATGACTATCAAATCCATCTGCTGCCTCGGCGCCGGCTATGTCGGCGGCCCGACTATGGCCATGATCGCCGCCAAGTGCCCTGACATTCAAGTTACGGTCGCGGACATGAACGAAAAGCGGATCGCCGCGTGGAACTCGGATACGCTCCCTGTTTACGAACCTGGTCTCGATGCCGTCGTTGCCTCGGCTCTCGGCAGAAACCTTCACTTCACGACCGACATCCGCAGTGCCATCGCTGCAGCGGATTTGATCTTCGTCTCCGTCGGCACACCGACCAAATCTTACGGCATCGGCGCAGGACGTGCGGCGGATCTTCGCTACATCGAGTCCGCTGCTCGTCTGATCGCGGAAGTTTCCGAAGGCCACAAGATCATCGTTGAGAAGAGCACCATCCCCGTAAAAACGGCGACGGCAATCAAGGCGATCCTCGCTGCCAACTCCCCGAACGGCGCTACCTTCCAGGTCCTCTCCAACCCCGAGTTTCTCGCCGAAGGCACTGCCGTCGAAGACCTCGAGTTCCCCGACCGCATCCTCATCGGCGGTGAAGTCACTCTCGAAGGCACAGCAGCCGTCGAAGCGCTCGCCTCGGTTTACGCCCGCTGGATCCCCCGCGAGCGCATCCTCACCACCAATCTCTGGTCCTCGGAGTTGTCCAAACTCGTCGCCAACGCCTTCCTCGCCCAGCGGATCTCCTCGATCAACTCCATCTCCGCGCTTTGCGAAGCCACGGGTGCCGACGTCGACGAAGTCTCCCGCGCCATCGGCATGGATTCGCGGATCGGCCCGAAGTTCCTCAAAGCCTCCGTCGGCTTCGGCGGTTCCTGCTTCCAAAAGGACATCCTCAACCTTGTTTACCTTTGCGATTCCTTTAATCTTCCGAAAGTGGCCAAGTACTGGGCCCAAGTCGTGCAGCTCAACGATTGGCAGAAGTCCCGCTTCGTCGAAAAAATCGTCCGCACCCTTTATAATACGGTCAACGGCAAGCGCATTGGCATCCTCGGTTTTGCCTTCAAAAAGGACACCAACGACACCCGCGAATCCCCTGCCATCCACGTCTGCCGCGATCTCCTCAACGAACGCGCCCACCTCGCCATCTACGATCCACGGGTCAGCAAGGAGACCATCCACGAGGACTTGATCTACGCGGGCGTTTCCCCAGAGCTCATCGCCTCCAACGTCGAGTTCTGCGCCGATCCCTACGCTGCGGCTAACGGCGCCCACGCGCTCGCCACCCTCACCGAATGGGACGAATTCCGCACCCTCGACCTACCGCGCCTTTACGAACTCATGTTCAAGCCCGCCTTCATCTTCGACGGCCGCGCCGTCCTGCCATCGGCCGCCCTCAAGGCCCACGGCTTCGACGCGTTTGTCATTGGAAAAGGCGCTTAGTGCCGCTTCTCCTTTACAAACCAGTCATTCCAGACTAGACAGTTGGCATGAAAGCATCCGTCATGGATCTGCGCTACCGTACCAAGGACGTTCTGCGGGCTCTGGAGGTGAATGAAGAAATCATCCTCACCCACCGCGGTGCAGAGAAAGGAAAAATCGTCGCCCTAGCAGCTCTCGGCTCATCCCTCGCGTCCATTTCAGACCACCCCGCCATCGGCATGTGGTCTGACAGTCACGAGCCCGTACCCGACATGATCGCCAGACTGAGGAGCCCTCGCACATGGTGATTGATACCGACATCCTGATCTGGTGCCTGCGCGGAAATGCCAAAGCGATCGCTGCGCTTGATGGCCTTAAAATGCGTCTCATTTCTCAGATCACCCGCATGGAGCTGATTCTTGGCTGTCGCGACAAAAACGAAATCATCTTGCTCAAACGATTTCTCGCCGATGGCGGATTTCGGGTGATCCCCCTCAGTCAGGAAATCGGCAATCGGGCCGACCTCTATCTTGAGGAAAAACATCTCGCCCACGGCATCGGCCTGCCCGACGCTCTCATTGCCGCCTCAGCGTCCCTCCTCGGACAAACCCTTTTCACCGCAAATGCTAAACACTTTCGTTGCATCTCGGAACTTCAACTGAAACGCTTCACCCCATGAACATTCACACCGAATTCCACCGCTTCCTTCGCCGTGAGGACAAAGAAAACCTTCTCGGTCAGCGGGGCATCGTCGTTTGGATGTGCGGACTTTCCGGCTCGGGGAAATCCACTATCGCCAATGCCGCGGAGCGGGTCCTCCACCAGCAAGGCCGCTTCACTACCATTCTCGATGGCGACAACCTCCGCTCGGGACTCAACGCTAACCTCGGATTCAGCGACGAAGACCGTCTCGAAAACATCCGCCGCATCTCGGAAATCGCCAAAATCTTCGCCTCCCAAGGCATCATCACCTTTGTCTCCGCCATCACCCCCAAGGGCGAACTGCGCGATCTCGCCCGCGGCTTGCTCGGCGAGGACCTTTTCGAAGTTTACGTCAAGGCCAGTTACGAAGCCTGTGAGCAGCGCGACGTCAAAGGACTTTACGCCAAAGCCGCCCGCGGCGAAATCGCCAATTTCACCGGCAAAAGCAGTGCCTTCGAGCCACCGAACGATTCTGATATCACTCTCGACACCGAGTCCATGACCATAGAAGAAGCAGTTATTGAACTTCTGGACGCCATCTGTGCAAGAATCACCCCCTATCACGCAGGGTAAGCATCTACGTATTTATTGTATAAATCTCTTTTCCTCACTACGCCAGCACTTCGGAAACACACCAACATCCATCGCCCCATTTTACCCATTCGCAAGTCATCAACGGCATGACGAGGTCGATGCCTGAAATACCCACCGACACATCCAATTCAGGCGAGTTTTCGTCCCCACACTCGCACCAGTCTTACGATAATCCGACCGCTTCCGCGCCAAAAGCCATTTCAGCTTTACCAAAGGTGCTGAACTGGGAGCAACACGAAAGCCGCCATGCCTAAGATTCTGGCGCGGGTCAGGGCACCTCGCTAGAAATCACCATCGCCGCCGTGCGGAAACTTCCTTTTGGGCTTTTCAAGGGAATCTTGATCAAACCACCGCCAACATAAGGTAAATAATAAGCCCCTTCCAGCAAGATCCCGCTCACCGTCGCAGCCCCTGCAAGAACGTCCGAAGTCGATGTGGGAAACGTCAGGGTTCCACTGAAGCTTCCGTTAGCCTTGTTAACCGTCACCGCCCAAGGGAGCAGAGTTGGAGCAGCCTTTAATTTGTAAGCATTATCCAGCGTCAACGAAGTCGGCAGCGCTGATTCGATATTAACTGGCAAACCACCTCCGTCGATGATCAGACTGGGAAACGTCGTTGTCGGAAGCCCAAGAGACTTGACCAACGCTGCCGCACTTGCGGGTGCCGCGTAGGGGGCGATTCCCGCATCTGCCTGCAGCGGGCCGAATCCATTCGGATAGGAAAGCTCTTTGGCGTCAGCGTCACGATACCAGCACAGTCCTTCCGTCAAAGGCGCATCGCTGCCGTTTTTCACCAAACCACGGTCTCGCAGTGAGATGATGCCACCCACAAACGAATTGAGTTTGCTGTAAGGTTTCAGCCAAACGATCGCCTGCCCGGTCGCCGACAACTGCGCCGCGAATTTGAGGGCTTTGCCATCGCCCAACTGACCGGACAATGCAATCGCACCCTTGTTGGAAACCGTTCCCGTCGCCCAACCCATTCCTGCGGGAATCGTCATGCCATCCTGCGGCCCTTGGTCGATGGTCAGGGTGAAGAGTTGATTGCTGGCCGGCAATTCGCTACCACTGGCCATGCGGAATCCACGAATGCTGCCTTGCGGGTAATCTCCGCCCACCAACGCACTGTACGGGTCGAGATGCAGATGAACCGTCATCGACGTAGAAAAAGGAACCGTTAGATCAACCGCGTCTTGAGCCGGATCGAATGAAAAACTGCCCTTGGCAGCCAGCGCCTTGGAACTCCCTGCACGATCGAGTGTTGCAGTCCACGCGCCAGTCGCTGTTACCGTAAGAGAAACCATTCCTGTGGGCTGCGCGAAATTCTTATCCTCTAGTAAACCTTGGAACGTACCCACCAGCCCCGTCGGCAGGGTGCCAATGTTGATTGGTAGTGATAGGCTGCGAGTGACCGTTGCCCCCTTAAGAAACTGCAGAGTCAGAGGGTAACTGCCTGCTTTGCCAGTGATTTTACCACCGAGAATTCCAGTCTTGGCGTCGAAGCTTAGGCCCGTCGGCAAGGTCCCCACCAGTTTGATCGTGCCACTGATGCCTAACTTCGTGAAATCAAGTTGAATCGAGTTTCCAACCCGAGAAGCCAAAGGACTGAACGTCAGACTTGTCAGCTGGGTGGTGAACGCCGAATACCCATAACTGGTCAGGCTGCCGGGTATCGTCGCACTCGTCAGGCTCGTACAGCCGGAGAATGCTTCAGCCTCGATGCTGGTCGCGTCATTGCCAATCGTCAGACTCTTCAGATTCGTGCAGCCAGAGAACGAATAATTTCCGATGCTGGTCACACTGCTGGGGATCCTCACGCTCATCAAGTTCTTGCATCCAGAGAACGAGTAGGTTCCGATGCTGGTCACACTCCTGGGGATCGTCACACTCGTCAGACCCGTACAGAGTTCGAACATCGAGACTCCGATGCTGGTGATGCTATTAGGTATCGCCACACTCGTCAGGCTGATGCACTCACGGAACGCACCTGTCCCGATATGAGTTACGCTATTAGGGATCGTCAGACTCGTCAGGTTCTTGCATCCAGAGAATGAATAGGTTCCGATGCTGGCCACACTGTTGGGGATCGTCACACTCGTCAGGTTCTTGCATCCAGAGAACGAGTAGGTTCCGATGCTGGTCACACTGTTAGGGATCGTCACGCTCGTCAGACCCGTACAGAGTTCAAACATCGAAACTCCGATGCTGGTGATGCTATTAGGAATCGCCACATTCGTCAGACTGACACACTCTCGGAATGCACCTGTCCCGATACGAGTCACGCTATTGGGAATCGTCACACTCGTCAAGTTCGCACAGCCGGAGAACGTTTCATCCTCGATGCTACTGACGCCAGTGCCAATCGTCACACTCGCTAGGCCGCTGCAGTAAATGAATGCGTAGCGCCCGATGCGGGTGACGCTGTTGGGGATCGTCATGCTCGGCAGGTTCTTGCATCCGGAGAATGCATCATCCCCGATACTGGTGACACGGGTGGGTATCGTCACACTCGTCAGATTGGTGCATCCAGAGAACGCCCCATCGCCGATGCTTGTGACACCATTGCCAATCGTCACACTCGTCAGATTGGAGCATCCGGCGAACAAACCTTTTTCGATGCTCGTGACGCCATTGCCCATCGTTACGCTCATCAGGCTACTGCATCGAACGAACGCGCCCGCCCCGACATGGGTGACGCCGCTGCCAATTTTCGCACTAGTCAGGCCGCTGCAGAGCAAAAACGCATAGTCCCCGATGCTGGTGACGCTGTCGGGGATCGTTACACTCGTCAATTCAGGGCACCAAGAAAACGCATCATTGCCAATACTGGTGACGGGATACTCGTTGATGGAACCGGGGATATCAACGTCACCGCCGGGCCCAGTGTAGCGCGTGATTGTGGCTGCGCCATTGGTGGTGCTGTAAGTAAAATCGCCAAAAGTCTGTGCGTACAGGCTAGCCGTACCTGAGAGGCAGAGCAAAAAAACAAAAAATGGGCTAAGCAGGAAATGGTAGTTTTTCATATAAGGTAGAGGGTTATAGCAGTAAGAATTAATATTAGATAGCCGACCTAAAGAAACCCGTCGAGAAAAATATAGGGATGATGCTCCAATATCGCAAATTAAGCATTCCTGATTTTACATCTCTCAATGCGCCGTTCGACTTAGATCGTTGCGGTACGTTGATCATGCACGATTGGATCGATGATATCCGTGAAAATTTTCCGCAAACACCTGCGAAGAGATTTTTCAAACCACCCCCTCCTTCATCGGCAATTGAGTTTTTTTGTAATCTGAAATGGCCTTGCGCGCTTGTTCACTCGTCTCAAATTCTATCGAACTCCATGATGATGACGTGATGCGGCATGACAATATCTCATGTTCAACAGGCTGCCACAATCCACTTCCATGAGATTGTGTGGATTCCCATTGGACCAAGTAGGCGGTTTTATTTTCGGCGTAATAATGCTTTTTGATGATTCTAAATCTCATGTTTTTAGATTGTAACGGTTAGTCAGTCTCTCCCTGCAGGTTTAGATGGTTGGTGGCTCAGTTTTTATGGATCCAGATAGGCCATACCCGCCACGTTGTCGCCTAGCCAGCTCATCAGCACCTCTAGGCTCTTCGATTCCAGAGCCTCCACCTTGCGGTCGGCATAAAAGCAGGAAACTCCATCCACTCTGGCCAAGTTCCTGCTTTTGGCGGGATCCAGATCGGGACCAAAGGTACTGGCCTTGATCATGCTAAACTGGCTCTGGTCAGGTTGGCGCGGAGTGCCACCCACGACCGCCTTCGGCTCGGTGTAAAAACTGCTGATTATCAAGATCGAATGAGGGCGCCGCGCCGTCATGACGTCCTGAAACGGGACCACCTCAAAGCCCGCCCGCGTGGCCTGCTTTTTGAGCCGGTCTTGGATCAACTTCGATTTTTCACTCGGACTGGCCCAGTCAGCCAGTTCGCCTTGGCCGCTCAAGATCGGACTCAGCGGCTGCTTGGGATTGCCTTTATCATCGGCCAATAGCGGCGGAAAAAAATAAACCTTTGCGGGAAGGCTCGCGCGTTTGACGCGGCTCACTGAGGTGTAGCGACAATTCGGCGGCACGGGCGGTGCCTCGGGCAGCTTAGGTGCACAGGAATCGATCAGCCCCCCGCACAAAACAACAATCCATAAACAGCGGCAGCGCTGAACGATCCAGATCACAGAGGTAAATTGATTCGTCATGGGTTCATCCGTGAAACCGGTGGTTTAGAAATGCCAAAGAGAAGAACTGAACCACTGATGACACAGAGGCCACGGATGGAAGATGATCTGGATTCTTGCCTTTCTTATCTGTGTTCATCCGTGATATCTGTGGTTAAAATCTGCCCAGCGATTCATCAATTGGAAACCCGCTTGATGCCAAGCTGTGCGTATTTGAAATTGAGCAGCAAAGCGGTCTTCAAACCCGTAATGTTCAAGTAGCCGAGCATCTGGGCGATGTGGCTGTCATTGAAGCCGGTCACCACCTTGGGATCCACGATCAACCGGCCTTCCATGATCAAATCCGGGATGAGCGTTCCGATGATTTGCTCGTCGTCGAAGACATCGTGTTGTTTCTGCTGATCGCAGCGAATCCCCTGCTTTTGGAGTTCGATGATCAATGCACGCTCGTAAAGTTTCTCATCCAGTCCGGGACACAGCGTGTTCAGCACCTTCATCGCCGCGCCGATGACAATCTCCGTGAGGTCGGAGTTGGCAGGATGAACCACAGATGATTCCGGATTCATTTCCTCTGGCTTCTTATCCGTGCTCATCTGAAAAAATCAGTGGTTGAAAATGCCAAAGCGAAGAATTGAACCACGGATGACACAGAGGCCACTGATGGAAGAGGATCTAGATTCTTGATTGTCTTATCTGTGTCCATCCGTGAAATCTGTGGTTTCTTTTCCATTTTGAACGGGCTCATCAAGTTTCAGGATTGGCATCAGACAAATCACGCTGAATCAAAAAAGGACACGACACCCGAAAAAGTGCCGCGCCCCTTACCATTTTTGATTAGCAAACTACTGCAAACAAAATTACCACTGGACGCTCACCCCCAGGCGGACGGCTGACTCCTTGAAGTCAGTTCCGGAGGCGGCAGCACCGTGGAATTGCACATACTCGTTGATCGTGTGAGCATAGCCGAACGAGAAGCCCGACTCGCCATCAAACTCCGCCATGTTGAAGTCGACGGCGTTGGTCTTGCCCGCCTGGATGGTGGTGTTGGTCATCGCCGCCACCATCGCGATCCCGCGAGTGTTCTTGTCGATCCGGCTGCTCAGTTGCTTGTCGGCCGCTTGGTACTCGTGGCGCAGTTGCGTGTCGCCAGCGATCCGATTGGACGTTTCGGTTGCCAGATTCGCATTCGTTATCGCCACATCGTTGTCCGTCGCCACGCTCACCCCGTTGATCAACAGATCTGAACCTTCTTTCACATTGATATTGATTTGGTCTTCAAGTGCGTTTTGTGCATACAGCTGCTGGACCCCACCCACTTCTTCAGTGACAAGCGAGTTTTCACCGATGTGAATCGCCCCCCCCGCCGTCTGACGGATCAGTGAAGAGGTGGTCGTTACCGTCGCTGCGGTCGCATTGATTTTAGTCAGCAAGTCGGCATCCGCTGCGCTGCGCAAGGCAGCTTCAGCAGCATCCGCTGCCGTGCGGGCCGTTGTTTCAGCCGTCAGACCATTAGACAAGGTAGTGGTGGCTGAAGTGCGATCTGCAATCTCAGTATTCACTTTTTGAACTAAACCGCTGGATGAATCACCAATCAGTGTAGCTACCGCGTCTGCTTTATTTGCAGCTGCAGATGCTAGAGTCGCTGACCCCGCTGCGGCAGTTGCAGAACCTGCTGCAGCAGTTGCCGAATTGGCGGAGTTGGTTGCTGAGGTTCCTGCGGTTGTCGCAGAACCGCTTGCGGCCGTAGCTGCGTTGGTTGCAGTCGTCGCCGAGTTGG
>CAJXYV010000076.1 GCA_913063525.1 uncultured Verrucomicrobiota bacterium | reverse complement strand
AGCCCGTGTCGCGGAGCATTTCATCGCGATCAGAACCGATCGGACCCAGGTGGCGACTGCGGAAATCAAGACGGGCTGTCATAAGGATAGAAGTTAGAACGAACGGTTATAACCGATCGGGACGCCCATTCCATAGATGAAAATAATTCCTGCGCAACTCCTGCGCGCAAAAATCAGCTCGCAAAAACCATTTGCGCCGCGTCGCGGATCGCCTTTTTCCTCAGTTTGAGGCGCGATTCGTTCAGTTTGACCCACAGGTCGGGCTCGAATTGCTCGGTAAAGCCGTGCCTCTCAATCCATGCGGAAAGCGTGGCAAGGTCGTTTTCGTCGCCTAGCAGCTCGGCCAGCTCCGTCATCTTCGGATCGGGCGGCGCAAATCCTTCGGGCATATAACCGATCGCGCCCAGATACGCCTTGAGCGCTTTGCGGGCGTCGTGGAAGTCCTCCTCGCCGCGGTGATCGAGGCGGCGGCAGCGCTTTGCCAGTTGTTTGCTGAGTTTGTTGAGCCCCAGCGCCGCCCGCTCCGCCAAATTCGCCGCCGGCAGCTCCACCAGCTCCTTGTCCGCCTCGATCACGCGGGCGACGCACCATTGGACCGTTTCCGCGGGTGGCCGCCGCGCCGCCGAGTGCGTTTGTTGTTCGAGCAGCCCAAAAATCGCGGCCGACGCGTCACCTTCCCAAGCGAGTTTCCGCCAAGTATTCAGCCGCGAGACCGCGTCGCGCGGTTCCGACAGCAGACGCCCGATCGCCTGGATCTCCCGCGCCGCGCCTTTCCGCATCCCAAACAGCGCAAAACCACCTCGCAGCGATTTGCCGTGTTTGCGGATCGCGTGGACTTCCTCCGCGATGCGTCCTTTCGAATTGAGCAAGCCGTCGAGCATTCGCTCCATCGTTTCGCAGCCAATCGCCAGCTGTTCCCTGGCAAATTGGGCGTCTTGTTCGCTGGGAGAATTCATCGACAGGGATTAAATCAGCGATCAAGTCACTTGTCAGGCACGATCGTGTGACGATATTACTTTCCTGACCGGAGTGCCCCGAACCATGCGAACCCTGATCCATCCTGTCCGCGCCGTTTCTCCCGATCTGGAGATCGCGGATGCGGCACTGCTGTTGGAAAACGGCAGAATCCTTGAGGTCATTAGCCCAGGCGAAGCGCTCCCCGCCGCCGATCTCATCATCGCTGCCGAAGGCCGCATCGCGATGCCTGGTTTTTTTGACATCCACTCGCACGGCGCGGATGGTCAGGACATCTGTGACAACTCGCTCGCTGCCGTCCGCCACATCGCCAAGCGCAAACTCCAGGAAGGCGTCACCACCTGGCTGCCGACCACGCTCACCCAGCCCGCCGAATTGCTCGCCGAGATCGTCGAAAAGGTCGCGCTCTATCAGGCAGACCCCGAATTCTGCCGCGTCCCCGGCATCCACATCGAAGGCCCCTTCATCAATCGGCAAAGCGCGGGCGCGCAAAACCCCCAGTTCGTCCGCCCGCCCGACGTCGAGGAACTCCGCCGCCTCCACCTGATCGCCAAGGCCCTCATCGTCTCGCTCGCGCCCGAATTGCCGGGTGCGCTCGACCTGATACGTGCCGCCACGACCCTCGGCATCACCAGTTCCGCCGCCCACACTTCCGCCAGCGCCGCGCAAATTTCCGCGGCGATTGCCGCGGGACTGAGCCACCTCACCCACTTCGGCAACGCGATGACGCCGCTCCACCACCGCGAAATCGGCGCGGTCGGCATGGGCTTGCTCGACGATTCGCTCAAACTCGAACTCATCTGCGACGGCGTCCACCTTTGCCCCGACATGCTGCGGCTCGTCTTCAAGCTCATCCCGATCGAGCGCCTGATGTTGATCACGGATTCGATGGCCGCCTCGTGGATCGGCGAAGGCGAAGTCCAGCTTGGCGGCCTCGCCGTGACCGTCAAAAACGGCGTCGCCCGCCTGAAAGAAGGTGGCGCGCTCGCGGGTTCCGCCCTGTTATATAGCGAGGGCCTGAAAATCGCCGCGCAGATCAGCGGTTTGCCCCTGCATCAGATCGTCAAAGCCACCTCGTGGAACCAAGCCCAGTCGCTCGGCATCGAAGGATTCGGCAAACTCGAAGCAGGTTATCACGCCGACATCGTTCTCCTCAACGAAGACTTCTCCGTTTGGAAGACTTTCGTCGCTGGCGAAGCAAGTTAGAACAGAGCCGACGGCAAAGTGGATGTCCGAACTCTTCCGCTGCCTATCTCGGGCGCGAGATTGGCCTTTGCCAAGAGATCCTACGATCATCACCGCGACAAACTCCTTTGCGCCTGACGAGCACAGAAAGGGAGAAACGCAATTCTCCTTTTCTCAATCGCATGGGAGAACGGGAGAAACATGATTGTCCCGTTTACTTGCGGAACTTAGAAAGGGACAAACGCATTTCTCCCTTTCTCAATCGCGTCGGAGAACGGGAGAAATGCGATAATCCCTTTTACTTTTGCAATTTAGAACGGGAGATGTGCGTTTGTCCCTTTCACTTGGGCAACTCAGAACGGGAGAAATGCGTTTCTCCCTTTTACTTTTCCGATTCAGAAAGGGAGATATGCGTTTATCCCGTTTAAAAACGCGCCCGCGCAGTCCACTTTTCGTGTTGTCCGATGCTCCCGCGCCTTTATTCGACGGACTTTACCTGACGGAAGATCCAAAGACTCAAAATACTGACGCCGATGGCGATCCAGCCAAGGCGTTCGAAGTGGAGGAGATGGCCGTTGGGGCCTTGGGCGATGATGTGGCCGCCCAAAGCAGCGGTCAGACCCGATGCGAGATCGCGCGAACACGACACCAGACTCATGTAGGCACCGCGTTGGGCGCGCGGAACGGCCATCGAAATCGTCGCTTGGCCGGGAACAAAGCGGCCGCTGGCAAAGGCAAAGAAACAACCCGCGAGTAACAACGTTTGCCAGACGGGCAGCGGACCGCTCGACGTCAGCAAGCGAATCACGATGCACGCGCCGCAGATGAGAACGACGTAAACGCGGAAGCGGCCGTGGCGATCGGACAATTTGCCGACGAAGGGCCCCGTGAAAATGGTGACGATGCCGCCTGTGAGGTAGATGAGGAACAGGCTTTTTTCGGGCAGGCCGATGTTGCCGACCAGATAGGTCGATAGATACGGGATGATCGTGAAGTGCCCAAAGATCATCGCCATCATCAGGCCGAGGCCGATCCACGCGTTGCCCTTGCTGAGAAGGGCGATGAAGTTTTTGGCGGAGTTGAACTTTTCGCCCGTCAAGTGACCGCGGACGGGCGGCAGAATGCGGAATAGCCCGATCCAGACGACCGTGGCGATCGCCGCGACGACGAGAAACGGCGCCTCCCATTTCCAGACTTGGGCGAGTTTGAGGCCGCAGGGAACGCCCAGCGCCGATGCGACGGAAAACGCCGTCATGATGATGCCCATGCCGCGAGCGCGCCGTTCCGTCGGCACCACGTCGGCGACAATCGTCATGATCGTCGCCCCGCTGACACCGCCGAAAGCCCCGCAAATCGCGCGGGCCCAGAGCAAACTCGTGCCGCTGCTAGAGAGTCCGCAAGCCAAGGTTCCCAGCGTAAAACCCGCATAACAGAAGAGCAGCAGTTGCCGCCGATCGAAGCGGTCGATGAACGGTGCCGCCGCCAAGCCGACGATCCCCGCCGTCAGCGCAAACGACGAAATGAGTCCGCCGAACTGTTGGGCCGAGATGTTGAGCTGGCGCATCAACTGCGGCCCCAGTGGCATCATGACCATGAAGTCCATGATCTGGGTGAACTGCACGGCAGCGAGCAGAAGGAGGAGATTTCTCTCGGATAAGGGTGGTTTCTTCAAAAGCTATATGAATTTACCAAGGGCAATGGATGCCGTAGAAGCGTCGGCAAAACTCGGCTCTCCTTTCAGCCTCCGTACCTTGGGGGTCAAGGCTGCTCCAGACTAACTTGCGGGCGGTGGCCGCCATGTCAAAGCCCATCATCAGCCGTTCCTCGGGAGTCCTGCACATCATCGCGGCGAAGATCATGGCGTTGATCTCAGGTGCGGTATCTTTCACGGCAAAACCCGTGTTAGCATATCTGTCAGGTTCAATGCGGCTGACCATGTCCGTAGGTAGTCCGTGTCACAGCCAGTCGCAATCAGATTCTCAACGTCGGCGAGTTGGCGCTCGGACAGCGATTCTTTAGCCCAGTCGAGTTTGGAGAGGATCAGGTCCTCCTTGCTCACCACCCAGACTTCAAAGTCCGCGATCTTCAACAAGATCCGCCGCCTAAACTCGTGCAGGCGATAGTCCTCCAGTTTCCGCACCATGAAGTCGACTTTGATGAGTGTAGTTTGGTGAATGGCGTTGAAGCAGCCCAGATTGGAAACCGCTTCACGCGCCGCATGCTCCGACACATAATAGTCCTGCCCGAGGATGTCGTTAATCCTCTCTGCATCCTTCAACAAAAAGGCTACAACTAGATCAATGTCGCGCGTCATGCGTGGCTGGGCGTAGCAATTCAGCGCCACCGAACCCGTGAGCATGTAATCGATGCCCGCCGCTTCCAAGCGGGTCACGATGTCGCGCAGAAGTTGCAGTTCTTCCGTCATCATTTCAGCCAGACGGATTTGAGATACGACTCGTCGGTGAAGTCGGCGGGCATGTTGGAGTGGTGCGCGCTCATCGGGCGCTGCGAGCTGCAGCGCAGTTGCTTTTGGAAATCGTTGAGGCCGAGGTTGCGGCAATTCGTCGAACACAGCAGCCAGCCGCCAGGGGCGAGGACGTCGATCGCTAGTTGCGCGAGTTCGCCGAAGTTTTCTTCGACGCGGAAGACCTTGCCCTTTTCGTCGCGCGAAAAGGTCGGCGGGTCGAGCACGATGCCGTCGAAGCTGCGGCCTTGTTTGGCGAAGCGGCGCAGCCAGTGGAAGGTGTCGCCCTTGCAGAAGTGGTGGGCGGCAGGATCGAGATTGTTGTGGGCGAGATTGCGCTTCGCCCAGTCGAGATACGGCTGGGAAAGATCGAGCGTCGTCGTTTCCGCCCCCGCGAGAGCTGCGGCGACGGAAAACGCGCCCGTGTAGGCGAAGGTGTTGAGCAAGCGCTGACCCGGAGCCATCAAGCGGCGGACTTCGGCACGGTTGTCGCGCTGGTCGAGGAAAATGCCCTGCGAATAGCCCGACTGGAACGAGATTTCGGAGGCCTGGCCATTTTCGAGGATCAGGAATGGCTCGGTCACTTCAGGGCCCGCGAGATGAGTCGGCGATTCCTTCTGGTGCTGGTCGAGCTGTTTCCAATAGCAGGACACGCCTTGGTCGCGGATCCATTCACGGACTTGCGGCGCGAGGTGGCGGTCGCTGGTTGAAACCAGCCAGCGGCCCGCGTAGGTTTCCAGAATCAAGCCGGGCAAGCCGTCGCCGCTACCGTCAATGAGGCGGACGGCATCGGTTTCTGGGCCGAGGAGCTGGGAGCGTTTGGCGACGGCGTTTTGGAGAAGATGATGCATGAAGACGCGCGAAGGTAAGCGCGGATTGACCATCCGACGAGGCCGATGTTTAAGTCGGTGATGCCAATCTATGTTTGTAGTGACGCTTTTAAGCGGTCTCCCGTGGGTTGTGGGATTCCATTGGCTCGATAGTCGCGTGTCGTGTTGCCTGCAAATTCCCGCTTTGCCATTTGGCGGAATACCGCTAGGGTCCAACCTTTCCCGCCCATTCGATGACGACTTCCGAACGCTACGCGCAACATGTGCTGCCCACTTACGGGCGGTTTCCGCTGGTCCCTGTGCGCGGTGCAGGTGCCCGCTTGTGGGACGATGCGGGGAAAAGTTACCTCGATTTCTGCATGGGCATCGCCGTTTGTTCGCTGGGCCACTGCCACCCGCGCCTCGTTGCGGCGGTCCGCGAGCAGGCAGGGGAATTGATGCACGTTTCGAATCTCTACCAGAGTCCGCTTCAGGCGGAGCTGGCCGAGGAGATCAACGAACACCACGTGCGCCTGCCGGGTAAAATCTTTTTCTCGAACTCGGGTGCCGAGGCCAATGACGGCCTGATCAAATCCGCCCGCCGCTTTGGCCTAAAGCGTCCGCAAGCCGATGGGACGCAGCGCTACGAATTGATCACGTTTTTGCAATCGTTCCACGGTCGCACGCTGGGCGCGATGTCGGCCACGGGCCAGGCGAAGATCCAGGAAGGGTTTGATCCGCTGTTGCCGGGCTTCCGCCATCTGCCCTTCAACGACATTGCGGCGCTGGAAGCCTCGATCCGCCCCGAGACAGCCGCCATTTTGCTGGAGCCGATCCAAGGCGAAGGCGGCGTGATCGTGGCGACGCCCGAGTTCGTCCGTGCGGTGGCGGACATTTGCAAAAAGCACGACTTGCTGCTGTTTTTCGACGAAGTGCAGGCGGGTTTCGGCCGCAGTGGCGATGCGATGGCGTGGCGGATGATCGCCCCAGAGGTCAAACCCGACGGCATTTCATGGGCCAAGGGCATGGGCGGCGGCGTGCCGATCGGCGCGTTCTGGCTCAGCGATCGCGCGGTGGCTGACGACGGCACGCCCTTGTCATCGCTGTTAGGCCCCGGCTCCCACGGCTCGACATATGGCGGCAATCCGCTGGTTTGCGCCGCCTCGCTGGCGGTGTTGAAGGAAATCCGCGAAAAAGAATTGGCCGTGAATGCGATCCTGCAAGAAGTCCGCATCCGCGAAACCGTGCGCTCGTGGAATCTTCCGGTCGTAACCGAAGTCCGCGGCCAAGGTTTGCTCATCGGCATTGCCCTCGACCCCGCGCACGTCCCGACTCCCGAAGGCAAAACGCCCGCGCTCGTCCTTGTGAATCAGCTCATGGAGCGCGGCCTGCTGGTTCCGCCCGCAGGACCCAACGCCTTCCGCCTGCTGCCGCCGCTCAACGTCACCGACGCGGAAATCGACGAGGCACTGGCAATCATTCATTCCGTGCTAAGCCGTCTATCCTAAAGGCAGAGATCGGAACCACGAAAATCACGATAAAACACGAATAATGAAGAGCTCAGGAATCCAGATCAAGTCACTCAACCGAGAATGAGCTAGAATCGATGACTCTTTAATTTTTCGTGTTTTATCGTGCCTTTCGTGGTTTCCATTTTCCTTCCTTTGTAATCTCTCAACATCCCATGCAACACTTTCTGTCCATCGAGCAACTCAGCGCCAAGGAAATCGAACGCCTGCTGGAGTCCGCCGCCTATCTGAAACGGCAGCGCGGCCGCGAAGGCCAACCGCTGGCGGGCCAAACGTGGGCGCTGATTTTCACCAAGTCTTCGACGCGGACACGCGTTTCGTTCGAAGTCGGCATCCGCGAGCTCGGCGGATTTCCGATGTTTCTGTCGAAAAACGACATCCAGCTCGGCCGCGGCGAGCCGATCAAGGACACGGCTCGTGTTCTCGGCCGCATGGTGCATGGCACGATCATCCGCACCTTTGCCCAGCAAGATGTGGTCGATTTTTCCGAGTTTTCGGGGATCCCCACGATCAATGCTCTCACCGACGACGAGCACCCGTGCCAGATTCTCGCCGACCTTCTCACGATCCAAGAGAAACTCGGCACCTGGGAAGGCAAAAAAGTCGCGTTCATCGGCGACGGGTTTTCCAACATGACGCGTTCCTGGATGTGGGCCGGCAAACGGCTCGGTTTCGAACTGGCCGTGGCATCGCCCGTTTCCTGCCAGCCGCCTGCCGAGTTTCTCGCAGAGCTCGATGCGCCAAACGTCAGCATCACCCACGATCCCATCGCGGCAACCGAGGGTGCGCACGTTATCAACACCGACGTCTGGCTTTCCATGGGCCAAGAAGGCCAGAAGGAAAAAGAATTGGAGTTCGCCGGATTCCAGGTCGAGGCGGGTCTGCTCTCGCACGCCGCCGCGGGCCACATCGTCCTGCACTGCCTGCCCGCCTACCGCGGCAAGGAAATCAGCGAGGAAGTGCTGGAACTGCATGCCGACACGATCTTCCAACAAGCCGAAAACCGCCTCCACGCGCAGAAAGCCGTGTTGGTGGCGATTGCGCGATAAGTGCCGAGCGGCCGGTTGGGTGGCCAGAAAATAAGCCCACGAAGTTCGGCGGTTCCGACTCCCGCTTGACCCGGCGGTCGTGACGTGCGATGTCCGCGTCAGATGATTTCCATCCAGTCCCTTCGCGTTGAGTATGGCCCCCGAGTGCTATTCAACGATCTTTCGTTTTCCGTCCAGCCGCGCGAGCGCATAGCCTTCGCCGGTCACAACGGCGCGGGGAAATCCACGCTGATGAAGTGCGTGGCGGGCATCATTCCTGCAACCTCGGGCATGATCCACGCGCCGAAGGGCACGCGCATCGGTTATCTGCCGCAGGAAGGGATCCACGTCCGCGGCCGCACGCTGTGGCAGGAGACCGAATCCGCATTTGGCGAAACGATGGCGCTGAGCGAAAAAATCGACCGTCTTTCGAACGAACTCATCAAGCTTGACCCTCGTTCGTCGCCTTACGGCGATTTGTTGGAGGAGATCGGTGAGTTGGAATTGCAACTCGACGCGACCGATCCTGCACGAATGAAGCCGCGGATCGAGTCGGTGCTGAAAGGGCTGGGCTTCCAGCAAAAGGATTTTGTCCGCGATTGTTCGGAATTTTCGGGCGGCTGGCAGATGCGGATCGCGATGGCGAAATTGTTTTTGCAAGAGCCCGAAGTGCTGCTGCTCGACGAGCCGACGAACCACTTGGACATCGGCACCCAGCTGTGGGTCGAACAATATCTGGTGAACTACCCCGGTGCGATTCTGCTGATTTCCCACGACCGGGCGCTACTCGACACCTTGTGCACCCGCACGATCGCTTTCTCCCACGGTCGCGCCGAGGAATATGCGGGGAATTTCTCCTACTTCGAGCGCGAGTCGGTGCTGCGTAAGGAAATCCGCTTGAAACAATACACCGCGCAGCAACGCGAGATCGCCGAAACCCAGCGTTTCATCGACCGCTTCCGCGCCTCTGCGAACAAGGCGACGCTGGTCCAGTCGCGAATCAAGCTGCTCGCCAAGGTCGAGCGCATCCCCGCACCCGAACAGGACGATGCGGTGATGAATTTCAAATTCCCGCCACCGCCGAATTCGGGACACACGGTGGCCAAGCTGGAAGGGGTGCACAAATCTTATGGCCCGCTCAGCATCTTCAGTGGTTTTGACTTCGAGATTAACAAGGGCGAAAAGTTCGCCATCGTCGGTCCGAATGGTGCGGGGAAATCGACTTTTTGTCGGCTGATCACGGGCCAAGAAGAGCCCGATAGCGGTAGCCACACCTTCGGCCACAAGGTCGCGACTTCCTTTTTCTCGCAAAACCACGCCGATGAACTCGATCCGAACCTCTCGGTGCTGGAGACGGTGGAAGCCGCGGCATCCCGCGAAAGCATGCCACACGCGCGGAACTTGCTCGGCTGTTTCCTGTTCCGCGGCGACGACGTGTTCAAGAAAATCGGCGTTCTATCGGGTGGTGAGCGCTCGCGGGTCGCCCTCGTCTGCATGTTGCTGCGTCCAGCGAACTTCCTGATCCTCGACGAACCGACGAACCACCTCGACATGCAATCGCAGGACGTGCTCCAGCGCGCGCTCATCGATTACCCGGGCAGTGTGATGATCGTTTCACACAACCGAACTTTCCTTGATAACTTGGTCAGCAAGACCTTGGAATTCCGCCCTGGCGAACAACCCGTGCTCTACGCCGGAAACATCACCTATTATCTGGAGAAATCCGCCGAGGACGAAGCCGCCAAGAAGGGGATCGCGCCGCGCTTGGCGTCGATGGCGGCGGTCAGCTCCAACGGCGGCGGCTCGTCCCGCCCCTCCATTCCCGGTGTCAACCGCAAGGAACAGCGCCGCATCGAAGCCGAAGCCCGCGAGCTCAAGTCCAAGGTTCTCAAACCGCTCGAAGCGGAGTTCTCCGTGCTTGAAGCGAAGATCGCCGAGCAGGAAGCCGCCCAAGCCACGCTCACCCAACAGCTATCCAGCGAGGCGGTTCTCGACAACCCCGGCAAGCTTCGCGAGGTGACCAATGCCGTCGACAAACTCGCAAAATCGCTCGAAACCAGCTACTACCGCTGGGGCCAGCTTTCCGACGAAATCGAGAAGGTGAAGACCAAGCTCGGGATCGAGGCCTGAGACGCCAGCCTTACAAAATGGCAATCGCCGAACCCACGTGGGTCCTTTAGAAAAACGGCATGAACGCAGCTCTTGAAACGCTGATGCTCGCCTTTTCGGCGGAGGATGGTCTGGCTGTGCCCGGCCGCGCCCTTTTTATCGGGGCGGAACCTGACGCCGCCCTGAAGGAATGGCCGGAGGTGATCGGCTGGCAACCGCTGAAACCGCGGGCCGCGGCATGGGAGCGCGCCGGATTTCTGCGCAGCGATGCTCTGCCCGCTGGCAAATGGCCAGTGGTGCTGGTTTTGCCCGGAAAATCGCGGGACGAGGCCTTGTTCTGGTTTGCGCAGGCGCGGGACCGACTGGAACCCGGCGGCAAACTGGTGGTCGCGATGCCCAACACCGCAGGCGCAGGCCGATTTGAAAAGGAACTCTCCAAGGCGACGGGCAACATCGCCTCCCTGCAAAAACACAAATGCCGCGCCTTTCACGCGACCGAAGACGACAGCTGGAACGAGACGATCTTCGACGAATGGCGGGCACTGGGTGAACTCCGCCAGATCGCCGACACCGACTTCACCGTGGAAGCCGGGATTTTCAGCAGCGACCACATCGACCCCGGTTCACAATTGCTCGCCGATCATCTCCCCGCGCACTTGCGCGGAACGGTGGCAGATCTGGGTGCGGGCTGGGGATTTCTATCAGACGCTGTCCTGCGGCGCTGTCCGGGAATCGCGCAGTTAGATTTGTTTGAAGCCGATGCCCGGGCCTTGGCCTGCGCCCGCACCAATCTATCTGGCCATCCACGCGAAATCGCCTACCACTGGCACGACGTCACCACGGGCCTGCCGGGCAGTTACGACGCGATCGTCATGAACCCGCCGTTTCACACGGGCCAGGCCACCGATGTCGATCTCGGTCGGGCCTTTCTCAAAGTGGCAGCCGCCTCGCTCAATCGCGGTGGCAAATTGCTGCTAGTCGCCAACCGCCAACTGCCCTACGAAGCGGCACTCGAAACCAGCGGCCTCGTCTGGCGAAAAATCGCCGAGAACAAAGTCTACAAACTGCTTTTCGCCGAACGCCGCTAACCAATCTCATGAAACTCGTCAAACTTCTCGCCAATCTCGGCTACGGCTCCCGCAAGGAAGTGCAACGCCTGATCCGCTCGGGCGTTGTCACCGATGACACAGGCCGCGTGCTCGGCGAAAACGAGGTGCCTCCCCACCACCAGATCCGTGTTCGCGGTGAGGAGCTGGATCCTCCGGCCCCACTGGTGATCATGCTCAACAAGCCCGACGGCTACACCTGCAGCAGCGAGGATCCCGGCGACACGGTTTACGATCTGTTGCCGCCGCGCTTCGCCCTGCGCAATCCAGGCCTCAACCCCATCGGCCGCCTCGACAAAGACACCACGGGTTTCCTTTTGCTGACCGACGATGGCAAGCTGCTGCACAAAATCATCCACCCCAAGTCGGGCTGCCTGAAAGTCTATCAGGTCCAGTTAGACCGACCGCTGGAAGGCCACGAGGGCGAGCTTTTCGCCTCAGGCACCCTCGTATTGAACAGCGAAAGCCGACCGCTGCTGCCAGCGAAGCTCGAAGTGTTAGGTGAAAAAGAAGCCCTCGTCACTTTGCATGAAGGCCGCTATCACCAAGTACGCCGGATGTTCGCCGCTTCGGGCAACCACGTGCTCGGCCTGAAGCGGATTTCCATCGGCGGCCTCACGATGCCCGACGACCTGGAAGAAGGCGAATGGCGGGAGTTAGAACCCGACGAGGTGAAGGCGATTTTCGCTTAAAGAGGAAAAGGGGCTTAGAGGCTCCAGTCCTCCAACGTCAATCCTGGCACCCTGGAAAATTCCCTCGTGTTGTTTGTCACGAGTGTCAGCCCCAGCGATTGAGCATGAGCGGCGATCATCAAATCCATCGAGCCAATGGGCGTTCCTACGCGCTCAAGGCGGGCGCGGATCTCCCCGTAATGTGCTGCGCAATGAGTGTCGTAAGATAGCACGGGCAGAGTCAACAGCATGTGATCCAGGTGACGGTGATTGCCCGCTGGGTCGCTGCTCTTTTCAGCACCATGGCGTAGCTCCGACTCAGTAACCGAGGAGATGCCGATGCTACCAAGGGCATACGATTCGAAACGACTTCGCACGTCCGGCAGTTTGCGACGGATCAGAAAGACGCAAATACAGGTGTCGAGCAGATGGGTCATGCTCCAAAATTTAGATCCCGATTTTGAAGCGGAGGTTGTTCCCGATGCTCCATGAAATCATCCGTGAACCCAGCCAGCGCTTCGGATAATACGTCCCACCCCCGCTCTTTAGGCAGCAAAACCACCGCAGAACCGAGTCGAGTCACCATCACTTCCGAGCCTTCAAAACGGAATTCTTTGGGCAATCTGACTGCCTGGCTGCGACCATTCGTGAAAATCTTCGCTGTGTCCATGTGGTGAGTATATACCCGCGATAAATACCAATCAACGCATTTATTGGCAGCCCTTCCCTCACGTCACCGGCGCTTTCCAGATCAAACGCACGGCATCCAGTCGCACGCGGGCGTTGCCGATCACATCCGCTAGAGCAGTCTCACGCTCTTCCAGCGCAGTGATTTCCTCGGGTTTGATGTGATCATTGATCTCCGCAAGATCGCGCAGTCTGGCGATTTCGCCAGCCATCTCGCGATGCATCCGTACCAGCGCGTCTTCGATCACGGCTTGGCTTTTCACCCCACTGAGATCGCGGGTCTTTTCTAACATTGCAGGCAGCATCTTGCGCTTCACCGCCTCGTTTTTCAGCAGGCTCGCGGGATCTCCACGGCGCAGCGGCGGCTTCGCAAAAGCCGCCTTCTCCGTGTGATCGCCACCTTTGTGATCGACCACGATTCGCAGCGGAGTTTGGGGCAAAAACCGCTCTATGTGCAACCGCGACGGAGCCACGCATTCGACGACGATCCAAGACTCCAGCAAAATCGTTTTCTCTCCCGCGCAGTCCCAGACACCGAAGGTCGCGTTGCCCGCTTTCGAGCCTAACATCAAGTCCAAGGCTCCCCGCACCATTGGGTGATCCCACGTCAGAAATGCCTCCTGTTCGCGTTCCAGCGCCCGCTGGCGATCGAGCGTTACCGTCATCCCATCCTGCGGCAGGGCGGGAAACGCGTCGGATTTCAAATTCCCCGGCAGCAGGAAGTAGCGGCGCTTGCCTAGCTCCTCGATGGTTAGCCCCGAAAACTCAAACAGGCGCATCAGAAAATCCTCAAAGCCGGGGTCTTCATCCCACTCGCGGATCTTCGCCACCAGCCACGCCGACCGTTCGGGACGATGCGAACTGCGCTCTAACAATCGGTCCTGCCCGCGCGCCAACCGCTCGGCAATTCTCTTCCGACAGGCTCGGGTTTTCTCGATCAAGCCCTCCAAGTGTTCCGGCTCGTTGATCGCCTCGTCCAGATCCCAGATGAGCTCGCGCTGGATTTCGGCCGCCCCCGGCGGACTCGCGCGGAAAGCATCCATCCCTTCTTCCAACCACCACATCCGCACCTCCTCCTCGCCGCCCGGCAGATACGGCACATGCACTTGAATGGTTCCCTTCTGGCCGATCCGATCGAGCCGCCCGATCCGCTGCTCTAACAAATCCACGT
>CAJXYV010000075.1 GCA_913063525.1 uncultured Verrucomicrobiota bacterium | reverse complement strand
CCAAGGATCAGCGTGTGGTATCCAAGGATCAGCGCGTGGTATCCAAGGATCAGCGTGTGGTATCCAAGGATCAGCGCGTGGTATCCAAGGATCGGCGCGAGGTATCCAAGGAACAACGCGTGGTATCCAAGGATCAACGCGTGGTATCCAAGGATCGGCGTGTTGTGAGTTGGCTTCAGTGCGGAGTCATTTGGCCTTTTCGCAGAGTGAGTTGGCTTCCGCGACCTCCAGTCGAATTTTTTCGATGCGCTGAAATCTTGCCTTTCATCGGCCGTTGTCCACACGAAGCACCGCGCGGACTAGGACGGGCTGAGAGCGCAGACGGGCGATTCGGCAGGTGGCCATTCTTGTGGAATGGCCGAACGCAGTGGTTGAAGCTGAAAGCGAAAACCGCGGGCAGGGACGAAAAATTACGCGTAGCTGCGGATGGAGACGTGCACGTCTTCGAAGACCAGTTTCTCCTTGTGGAGGGTCGGGGCTTTGCCTTCGCCGTTGTATTGCCATGCGGAGACGTGACCGAAATGCTCGTCGTCGCGCTTGGCTTCGCCGGGCTGGGTGCTGCCGGCAATGACGTCGGGATCATTTTCGAAGAACTGGTGTTCGGTGCGGAAGTGGCCGCCGCAGGATTCTTCGCGATCGAGTGCGTCGTGGCACATGATTTCGCCAAACTCGAGGAAGTCGGCGACGCGACCGGCCTTTTCGAGTTCCATGTTGGCATTGGCACCGGAGCCGGGGATCATGACGTTTTGCCAGAATTCTTCGCGGATTTTGGGGATTTTTTCGAGTGCTTCGGTGAGCCCTTCGCGGGAGCGGGCCATGCCGCACTTGTCCCACATGATCATGCCGAGTTCGCGGTGGAAGGAATCAACGGTGCGCTTGCCTTGAATGGCGAGCATCTTGCCGACGCGTTCGCGGGTCTCGGCCTCGGTTTGTTTGAACTCGGGCATGTCGGTGCTGACCGTGCCGGGCTTCTGGGTGACGAGGTAGTTCGCGATGGTGGTCGGGATGACGAAGTAGCCGTCGGCGAGACCTTGCATGAGGGCGGAGGCCCCGAGGCGGTTGGCGCCATGGTCGGAGAAGTTGGCCTCGCCGAGGACGTGAAGGCCGGGGACGTTGGACATCAGATTGTAGTCCACCCAGAGGCCGCCCATGGTGTAGTGGACGGCGGGATAAATCATCATCGGCCCCTTGTAGGGATCTTCGCCGGCGATTTTTTCGTACATCTGGAAGAGATTGCCGTAGCGTGCACGGATGGTGTCTTCGCCGAGGCGTTTGGTGGCGTCGCGGAAATCGAGATAGACACCGAGGCCGGTCGGGGCCACGCCGCGGCCTTCGTCGCAGACTTCCTTTGCGGCGCGGGAGGATATGTCGCGCGGTGCGAGGTTGCCAAAAGATGGATATTTCCGCTCGAGGAAGTAGTCGCGGTCGTCTTCGGCGACTTCGCCTGGGTTCATCTGTTTGTTGCGCAGCTTTTCGGCGACCTCCTTGGACTTGGGAGCCCAGATGCGGCCGTCGTTGCGGAGCGATTCGGACATGAGGGTGAGCTTGGACTGATAGTCGCCGCTGACCGGGATGCAGGTCGGGTGGATCTGGGTGTAACAGGGATTGGCGAATAGCGCGCCACGGCGCGCGGCGCGCCAAGTACCTGTGACGTTGCAGCCCATCGCATTGGTCGAGAGGAAAAAGACGTTGCCGTAACCGCCCGTGGCGAGAATCACCGCATCTGCGGCGTGGGTGGAAATGGCGCCGGTGTTGAGGTCGCGAACGACGATGCCCTTGGCGTGGCCGTTGACGAGCACGAGGTCGAGCATCTCGGTGCGCGGGTACATTTTCACGCCGCCCTTGTGGATCTCTTTTTCGAGCGCCTGATAGCAGCCAATGAGCAACTGCTGCCCCGTCTGGCCGCGGGCGTAAAAGGTGCGTGAGACCTGCGAACCGCCGAAGGAGCGGTTATCGAGCAAGCCGCCGTATTCGCGGGCAAAGGGTACGCCTTGGGCCACGCATTGGTCGATGATCGAGCTTGAAACCTCGGCGAGGCGATAGACGTTGCCTTCGCGGGCGCGGAAATCGCCACCTTTGATGGTGTCATAGAACAGGCGGCGGACTGAGTCGCCATCGTTCTGATAGTTTTTGGCGGCGTTGATGCCGCCCTGCGCGGCGATCGAGTGGGCGCGGCGCGGGCTGTCTTGATAACAGAAGCACTTGACCTGATAGCCAAGCTCCGCGAGCGAGGCAGCGGCGGAACCACCCGCCAGGCCAGAGCCAACGACGATGACGGTGAATTTCCGCTTGTTGGCCGGGTTGATGAGCTTGGAGTCCATCCGATGCTTGGACCACTTTTGTTCGAGTGGGCCGGATGGGACTTTGCTGTCGAGGACGATGGACATGGTAGGAAGGCGTTAGGATTTCCGCGATGGAGGAAGTTAGAATTTCAGAAAGCCAGTGAGGGCGGCGATCGGGATCGAGATGAAACCAGCCCAAATGGCGAAGCTGTAGGCGAGCGAGAACTGGCGGATCAGCCCCTGCGCCTTCTTGGAACGCAGGCCGAGGGTCTGAAAGATCGAGGCGATGCCGTGAGAAAGGTGGGAGCAAAGCAGAGACATCGCGATGACGTAGAATAGGACGACGAGCGGGTTCTTAAAGCCGACAATGACCATTCCGTATGGATCGTTTGCTCCGATTTTGGCCAGCGAGGGATCAACCCGCACCGTGTAGTGGAGGATATGGAAAACGACGAAGGCGAGAATCGTCAAACCTGAAACGATCATGATCCGCGAGGATTTCGACGCTTGGATCGTCGATTTGCATTGGTAGGGTTGCTTGCGGGCGGCCCGATTGGATCGGGTCAGCGAGATGGTGGCCGCGACGTGAAGAACCAGCATGGTGAGCAAGACGACCCGCGCAATCCAGACGCCCGCACCGTGAAGCATGGTGTGAAGAAAATGAGCGTACTCGTTGAATGCCTCGCGGCCAACGTACATCAGGAGATTGCCCGACAAGTGGCCAGCTAGGAACAGCACGAGGACAATGCCGGTGATGGCGACAATGAGCTTTTTCCCGATGGAAGAGGACCAGTAAGTATCGAGGCAACGGGTGAGGGCGTTCATGGCGGTTTAAAGATGAAGAGCTGACGATGCAGGCCGCCGCAGAAATAGGCGGGGGGGGAGGATAATTCAAGGGGAGAGTCTGCCAGAAATCAAATCCGTGGCAAGAATGATAGAATTTGTGGGCTAAATCGCGCCGAAAGCAGCCAATTTCCGACAATCGATGGCCGAAGACGTGGGGCTGCCCAAACTTGGCCCGGTGCCTGCTAAGTCTAGAATTACAATCCATGGAAATGTTTAAGGGCTATAATCCAGGTAGATTCTACGACGAAATGTTCTGCGAGGACGGTGCGGTGCGAAGTCATTGCGCGCCCCTGCTGCAGAAGTTCGGCAAACTCGATCAGCGCGACTTCCTGGCGAGAAAGGCCAACTCCGAGCTCTACTTCCTTCGTCAAGGGATCACCTTCAACGTCTATCACGATGACCGCGGCACCGAACGGATTTTCCCGTTTGATCCCATTCCGCGGGTGATGCCGGCAAACGAGTGGGAACATTTGGAGGCGGGGCTGACCCAGCGCATCGTCGCGCTAAATCTATTTCTTCACGACATCTATCACGACCAACAGATCCTGAAGGACGAGGTCATCCCCCGCTTTTACATCGAGCAAGCGAAACACTACCGCCCGGAATTCCGCGGTGTGGACGTGGCGGCGGACACCTACATCCACATCTGCGGCAGCGATCTGATCCGCGGCGCTGACGGCGTTTACTACGTGCTGGAGGATAATGGCCGCTGCCCATCGGGGGCTTCCTACCTACTAGAAAACCGCAATGCGCTGAAGCGGGCGTTTCCTGGGATTTTTGAAACGCTGGGCGTGCGTCCGGTCGATTCCTACCCGCGGGATTTACTCAACATGCTGCATCACATCTCGCCGCGACGCGAGGCGGATCCGGTCTGCGTCTTGCTGACTCCTGGCTGCCACAACAGCGCCTACTTCGAACATTGTTATCTCGCACGGGAAATGGGCATCGACATCGTCGAAGGCAAGGACCTGGCGGTGGTCGATAAGTTTGTTTATATGCGAACGACCCGCGGACTGGTGCGGGTGGATGTGATCTACCGCCGCATCGACGACGACTTCATCGATCCGGTGGTTTTCCGCAAGGACTCGGTGCTGGGAGTCCCCGGCCTGATGAACGCCTACCGTGCCGGCAATGTATCGCTGGCCAATGCGGTGGGCACCGGTGTCGCCGACGACAAGGTGATCTATTACTTTGTGCCCAAGATGATCGAATACTATCTGGGCCAGAAACCAATCCTGCCCAACGTGCCCACCTACCTCGCATCCGAAGAAGCGGACATGAAATACATCCTCAAGAATCTGCCCGAACTGGTCGTGAAAGCGGCCAACGAGTCGGGCGGCTACGGCATGCTGATGGGGCCGACGGCGAGCAAGGACGAAATCGCCACCTTCCGCGAACGGATCATCGCCGACCCACGCAACTACATTGCCCAACCGGTCATCTCTCTCTCGCGTTCGCCGACTTGGTGCGATGGCGCGATGGAGGGCCGACACATCGACCTCCGACCTTACATCATCTATGGCAAGGACGTGAAAATCGTGCCCGGCGGCCTCACTCGTGTGGCGCTGACCAAGGATTCGCTCATCGTAAATTCTTCCCAAGGCGGCGGCAGCAAAGACACCTGGGTACTCCGACATTAAAAAAACATTATGCTATCTCGAGTTGCCAATACCCTTTACTGGATGGTCCGCTATGTGGAGCGGGCGGATAACCTTGCCCGGTTGATCGACGTCAATCAGCACCTTCTGTTGGATTTCGAACGCCTAGACAGCGAGCGCCTGCGCGGCTTCTGGCAGCCGATCATCCAAAGCACCGGTGATGAGGAAGCATTCAGCAAACTCTACAACGAAACCGGCAGCGGCGAAGTCACCCGCTTCCTCACCGATGACCCGCGGAACCCGAATAGCATCAGCACGTGCATCGCCCTAGCGCGAGAAAACGCCCGGACCGTTCGCGACCAATTGTCAGACGAGTTGTGGGAAGAGCTCAATGCACTCTATCTTTTCACGCGTTCCGACGAAGCCTCGCAACTTCTTGGATCCGACCCCTCGCGATACTATGAAAACATTCGTCGTTCCGCGGTGACCTTTTTGGGGATCGCCGCATCGACGACTTCGCGCAACGAAGCATGGGAGTTCATGGATCTGGGCCGCCACCTCGAGCGTGCGGACAAAACCACTCGTTTCCTGGATGTTTCAAACTACCTGCCGCCCGGCGACGACGGTCTGGAGGCAGCAGCGCCGGGCATCCTCCACTGGACGGCGATCCTCCGTTCCTGCGGGGCGATGGGCGCATTCCGCGCCTCGAAGCGCGAAATCACGGCTAGCAGCGTGGCGGACTTTTTGATCTTTTCCAAAGATTTTCCGCGCTCGGTCCGCTACTGCATCGAGAAGGTGGACATCAGCCTGCACCTGATCTCCGGCACTCCGCGCGGATCGTTTTCCAACGAGGCGGAGCGGGAATCCGGGCGAATCCTCAACGAATTGAACTTTGGTTCGATCGAGGATGTTTTCGAAAAAGGTCTGCACCTTTATTTGGATGAACTTCAGGGTAGATTCAATCACATCGGCGGTGAGATTTTTGAAACTTATGTGTTGATGCCCGAGCGCGTTCAAACGTTTCATCGTTCCACATCGCCGATGCCGTCCGACGTCGCCCTGTGGCAGATGGAACAACAGCAACAATAATGGTCAACAATTCTCTTGAGCCGATCCAAGCCTCGCTCGGCATGAGACTTGCAGTGCTTCACCGCACGGTATTCAACTACGGAATGCCGGTGACTAACAGCGTGAATACGCTGCATCTGGAACCGAGGACCTTTCCGTATCAGAAAACGATCAGCTCCCTGATCCGGGTCATTCCAGCCACACGGATGCGGCGCTTCACCGATCTATTTCAAAACATCACCCACCACTTCGAACTTCCCGGCCTGCACACGCGGCTGGAAATCGAAAGCCGAATCCGGGTGCACAACCTGCCACTCGATATTTCAGCCGCCAGCCGCGCGGCAAGCATCGACGGCTACCGCGACCTATCGATCAGCGAACAAATCTGGCCCTACTTGCAGGAGAGCCGCTGGGTATCCCGCCACCCGGAGGTCTGGCATCAAGCGATCGACATCACGCGCGAATTCACGACGATCTATGAGCAAGCCATGGCGCTGATGAAGTGGATCCATCAAGAGTTCACCTATGACCCCAGCGCAACCCAGGTGAACACGCACTTGGAAGAAGCCTTCGGGCTGAGACGGGGCGTTTGCCAAGACTTCACCCATGTCATGTTAGGATTGTGCCGCGCCGTGGGAATTCCCGCCCGCTATGCCTCGGGCTATCTCTACAACGGGCCGCGCGACACTCTCGTTGGAGCCCAGGCCTCTCATGCTTGGGCGGAAGTTTATCTACCCGCAGCCGGTTGGATCGGATTCGACCCAACCAACAACACCCTCGCCGACGAGCGCTACGTCAAAATCGCCGTGGGCCGCGACTACGAAGACGTGGCACCCGTGCGCGGCAGCTACCTGGGCAGCGGCCACTGCCGGATGGAAGTCACCGTCGAGGTGGAGAAAATCTAATCAGAACGGCTTGGCCAGCCCGAGCCAAGAGGCGGCAACACCGGCGGCCAGACACAAGACCAGCACCACTGAGCTCGGTAGCACTTTGCGCTTTGCCAGCGCGGGGCCGAGACCGATGAACAGCCAGAGGCCCAATTTGATCATCCACCAAGATTGATGCATCGGCGGTCTCTTAAGCATCGCAAAGCCGACTAGCAGGATAAAAATCAGCGAAATCCCGTGAAGGATCGAGGCGCCTTTTTTACCGGAACCGCCCAGCAGGGAAGCCCCGAGCGAGGCGAAGAGCGCGAGCACACCGGCGAGGTGCAGAGTTTTGAGGAGGAGTGGATCCATGAGAAATGAGTTGGCTGTTTTTTAGTTTTTTATTCCACGGTAACGCTCTTGGCGAGGTTGCGCGGTTGGTCGATTTCGCAGCCACGGAGACGGGCGACGTGATAGGAGAATAACTGGAGCGCAACGACCGCAGGAATGGTGGCGACGAGCGGATGGCAGCGCGGGATGGAGATAAAATCGTCCATGCACTCGGCAGTTTCGTGGTCGCCTTCGGTGACGATGCCGAGAATACGAGCACCGCGCGCACGACACTCTTCGATGTTGCCGAGGGTCTTGTCCTTACCGGGAATGTCGCAGGCAAGAGCAATGATGGGAGTGTCTTTTTCGAGGAGTGCGATCGGTCCGTGCTTAAGCTCGGCGGCGTGGTAACCTTCGGCGTGGATGTAAGAGATTTCCTTGAGTTTCAGTGCGCCCTCGAGGGCGACGGGATACATCGGGCCGCGGCCAATGAAAAACGCGTGTTCGTTTTTCGTATAGTCGGCAGCGATCTTGGCGATGCGGTCATTTTGCAGGACGACCTTGGCGACGAGCGCGGGAATCGCTTCAATTTCGCGGGCCAGCTTGATGCCATCTTCGCGCGAATAGCGGCGGCCACGACCCAGTTTGAGCGCCATCATCAGCAAGACGGCGACTTGGCAGGTGAAGGCTTTGGTGGAGGCGACCGAGATTTCCGGACCGGCGTGCAGGTAAACTCCCCTGCCCGTCTCGCGGGCAATGGTCGAGCCGACGACGTTGCAAAGGCTCATCACAAACGCACCTTTTTGATTGGCCTCGCGCACGGCGGCGAGAGTGTCGGCCGTTTCTCCCGATTGGGAAATAGCGACGACTAGATCGCGGCTGCCGAGGATCGGGTTGCGGTAGCGAAACTCCGCGGCCTGCTGGACTTCGGCATGGATGTCGGCGAGGTCTTCGAAGGCGTACTCGCCAACGAGGCCGGCGTGCAGCGAGGTGCCGCAACCGATCAAAACCACACGGCTAAGTTCGGCCAATTCGCGAGGCGATGTGCCCATGCCGGCTAGCACCGAGGACCCGAGGTTATAGTCGAGACGGCCGCGAATGGCGTTACCAAGGGCGTCGGGTTGCTCGTGGATTTCCTTGAGCATGAAGTGATCAAATCCGCCTTTTTCAGCCGCCGCCGCGTCGAGCCCTAGCTCGGCAATCTCGCGGGTGACTGGGATATTGTTCAAATCGCGGATGTCCACGGAGTCAGCCATCACGATCGCGATGTCGTTATCGTCCAAATAGATGACCCGCTGCGTGTGCGCGACGATGGCGGACGCATCCGAAGCGATGATCGTTTCACCATCGCCCACACCGATCACGATCGGACTGCCGCGGCGGGCGGTGATAATTCGGTCCGGCTCTTGGGAGGAAAGCACGGCGATGCCGAAGGTGCCTTCGACTTGGTGGAGTGCATCGCACACCGCCTGGAAGAGATCGCCTTTGTCGCAGTCACCAATGAGGTGGGCGAGGACTTCCGTGTCGGTTTCGGAATAGAAATGGTGGCCCTTGCCTTCTAGCCGGGCGCGCAGGGATCGATAGTTTTCGATGATGCCGTTGTGGACCAGCGCGATGTCGCCCGCTTGGTCGAGGTGCGGATGGGCGTTGACTTCGGTTGGCGGGCCGTGGGTGGCCCAGCGGGTGTGGGCGATGCCGGTGGTGGCGCGCAGAAACATCTCGGGCGACCAGTCAGCGTGGGCGCGCTCGTTGAGCATGGCGACCTTGCCGGGTGCCTTGGCGATCTTGATCCGTTCGTCGTCCAAGATGGCGAGGCCCGCCGAGTCATAGCCGCGGTACTCCAGGCGACGCAGTCCGTTGATGAGCACCGAGGCTGCATCTGTTTTTCCGATATATCCGACGATTCCGCACATGGTGTTTTTGAAATTAGAGATTTGAAATTTGAGATTGAAGATCGTGTTGCACCACTTCCGCAGGGCGCGTGCTCGTGCGAGGACCCAGTTTTCGACCGGGGTAAATGGAAGTATTGATCCCGGTGTGGACGTGATCGCCGATGACGCTACCGAATTTGCGGCGGCCGGTATCGACCAGACTGCCGCCGACCATCGAACGGTGGTTCTTGCCGTCATGGCGCAAGTTGGAGGTCGTGGTGCCTGCGCCGAGGTTGACCCCTTCACCGAGCACCGAGTCGCCGATGTAGGAAAGATGGCCGACGTTGGTGTTGGAGAGGATCAGGCAGTTTTTAATTTCGACGGATTGGCCGATGTGGCAACCATCGCCGATGCTGGTGTTGCCTCGGATGTAACAATTCGGGCCAATCTTACAGTTCTCGCCGATCACGACGTTACCTTCGATAAAAACGCCAGGAAGAATCCGCGTGCCCGCGCCGAGGTGGAGCAGCCCTTCGACCACCGCAGACGGGTGGACCATGCCGTGGATCGCTGCGGATGACAGCGCGGAGATATAGAGCTCATTCGCGCGAAGAAAATCCCACGGATAGCGGATGATGAACGAAGTCCGGGCCGGGTGAGTGCTATCGGCATCGGGCTCCAGTCCGCTCCACAATAACGGCGCGCCGGCGGCATCGACGAGTGTGGTTTTTCCGGTCATTAGAAAATCCGCTAGATCCGCCGTATCGATCCATGCGTGCGGATGCACGGTCACCTCTGCCTTGCCGATGATCCGCTGCTGATGCTCGGCAAGCGGAATGTTCGCGATGGGAAAATCCTCGATCTTGCGGGTCGAGGACAGCGGCCAAGCGGCGGTGGAGTCGAGAGGCATGGCTAGGACTTATCCGATTTCCTCGTGAATGGCGCTCGAAAAGCGGGCGACCCAGGCGTTGACTTCGGCGAGCTCGCGGTGTTCGACGAGCACCCGGATTTTATTCTCGGTGCCAGAGTAGCGGATAAGATGGCGGCCACTATCGCCAAACTCGGCGGTGGCATCCTTCATCAGCTTTTGAAGTTTCGGCAGTGAATCGAGCGACGGCTTGGACGGCACGGGCATGTTCGCCAGATGCGTCGGGTACTCGTGCATGATCGCGGCGAGCTGGGCCAGTGTGGCATTGCGCCCGCGCATCAGGCGCAGGACTTGCAGCGCACTGAGAATGCCGTCACCGGTGGTGACGTAATCGCCAAAGATCAAATGCCCCGAGTTTTCGCCGCCGAAGGAGTAACCGTTTTTGCGCATACACTCGATCACGGCGCGGTCGCCGACCGCCGTGGTTTCCACCTTGATGCCGTGCTGTTTCATCGCTTCGATCAACCCGAGATTGCTCATCACGGTTGCCACGAGCGTGTCGTGTTTTAATTTGCCCTGCTCCTTGAGACCGAGCGCGCAGAGACCGAGAATGCGATCGCCGCTGACCACTTGGCCATTCGCGTCGGTGAAGATGACGCGGTCGGCATCGCCGTCGAAGGAAATCCCCAGATCCGCGTTGTGCTTGCGGACCAGCTCCCCCGCCGTTTCCGGATAGAGCGCGCCGCAGCCGCTGTTGATATTGATACCGTCTGGGTGGATGCCGGTGGTGATGACTTCCGCGCCGAGCTCTTTGAAGATTAGTGGCGCGATGAAATAGGCCGCGCCGTGGCCGCAATCGACGACGATTTTCAGGCCGTGCAGCGGGATATTATCGGCGGTGTGTTTGGCAAACTCGATGTAGCGGCCACGCGCATCGTCGATGCGGTGAGCCTTGCCGATTTGTCGCGGCGGGACGGCCGCAGCCTCGGGCTCGTCGCCCATGATGTGGCGCTCGATGAGGTTTTCGAGATCGTCAGAGAGCTTATATCCGTCTGGCCCGAAAATCTTGATCCCGTTATCCTCATAAGGATTGTGCGACGCCGTGATCATGATCCCGGCGGCAGCTCCCATCGACTTGGTCAAATGCGCGACCGCTGGAGTCGGCAACGGCCCGACCATAAAAACGTCCATGCCCATCGACACCAGACCACTAGTCAGCGCCGTTTCTAGCATGTAGCCGGAGATACGTGTGTCCTTGCCGACTAGTACGCGGTTGCGGTTCGGCCCGGAGGTTCGCAGCACATTGGCCACCGCCTTGCCCATCCGCAGGGCGACTTCGGCCGTGATCGGGAATTCATTGACCCGGCCGCGGATCCCGTCAGTTCCAAATAATTTCATGGTGTGTTTCAAAGGTCTAAAAAATGGAGATTGTTCAAAATAAAATGAACAAGGCAAGAAGATAACATCCCGCCGCACACTCAAACAGCTCGCGCGGGAGGCGTCGGGGAAAACAATTTAAGAGACCTAAAAGACGCCGACAGACTTGCACCGCTTTGCGCGGATGGGCAAGCGATATTTATCAATCGGCGAAAGGTCGCGCCGCAGAGCACGCGTGCGGATATTTTTACGGATTTGAGTTGCGGCCATGCCATCGCGTGGTACTCTCTTGCCGACTGCTGTGTGCGACTATTTTGGTAGCTGGCCCGAACCGATATGATTGAACCGGGGTCATCTTCCAGCGTCCGATGTCATGCCTTTACAGGAAGACGGAATAACGCCGGACGACCCCACTTATTGAGTTTACGGAACGTGGCTCACAGCGCCAAGGACGGCACAGCGGTTTTCTTTTTCTTCAGGCGGTTTCCAATGGCTCGGGCGCACGAAGTTGGCCGATGATGCCGAAGTCCTTGCCTGATCGCCACCGAGCCGCCATCGTCGCCGCGTGATGCGATTTGCGGTGCTGGGCAGTGGAAGTGGAGGCAATGCGGCCGTGGTCGAAGGCGGCGGACTGCGACTGATGATCGACGCAGGACTGAGCGCCAAGCAGTTATCACTTCGTCTGAAACAAGTCGGGGTGGATCCTGCGTCGCTGGACGGAATTCTAATCACCCACGAACACGGCGATCACGTGCGTGGGCTGAAGATATTTCTCAAACAGAACCCAGTGCCGGTCTACACCACGGCGGCGACTGCCCGAGTCGTCAGGGAAAGCGGAATCGAAGGCGGAACCTGGAAGTTTTTCGAAGCGGGCCAAAAGTTTGCCGTCGGCGGGCTGGCGGTGGAAACCTTCGCCATCCAGCACGACGCCGTGGATCCCGTGGGCTTCGTGCTGGGCGATAGCGGCCAGCGGCTAGGCTTTCTCTCCGACGCGGGGTTCGTCACCCGCAGCATGACCGAGCGCTTGCGCGGACTGGCCGGGATTTTCGTGGAAGCCAACTACGACGAAGGCTTGCTCGAGGCCGACTACAAACGGCCATGGTCGATCAAGCAGCGGATCAGTTCGCGCCACGGCCATTTGTCAAATGGCCAAGTGACCGACTTGATCCGCGACATCTCCCACCCCGCGCTGGGGCGGATCGTACTGGGCCACCTGAGCAGCGACTGCAACAAGCCGGAAATCATTCTCGCCCAGCTGCGCACTTGCTTGGCCGAGATCGGCCACTCCCACGTCGGCCTGCACTGCGCGTGTCAGGACGAACCGTCGGGATGGTTCGAGTTTTGAGCGATCTTTCGCTTGCCGGATTTTGCTGTCATTTGCCGGGTCGGCGGACTAGTCATCCCCCCAACCGCAGGTTCACTTCAGCCAGTGATCTCGGCGGGTGATCGCCCCGTTGCTCCATGTCCGCCAAAAACTTCCACGTCCGCCAAGCCGCCGTCTCCGCCCTCCGCGCCTGGGCCAAGGGCCACGATTACGCCGAAACCTTGATCGAGCGCCACGCCCAGCGCCGCAAACTTTCCTCCGCCGACCGCGGACTGCTGCAAGCGATCCTCTTCGGCGTGCTGCGCCACCGCCGCCTGCTGGACCACTGGATCGGCAAACTGCGCGATGGTAAACTGGATGCGGAAACGCGCGACATCCTGCGCGTCGGGCTTTGCCAGTTGCTCATTCTCAACCTGCCCGACCACGCGGCGGTCAACGAAACCGTAGAAGCGGGCAAGGCCAGCGTCCGCAGCCTGATCAATGCGGTGCTGCGCCGTGCCACGGTCGCTCGCAAACCGCTAATGGAGGAGATTTCCGATCTGCCGCAACCCGTCGCCCACTCCCACCCGGACTGGCTCTACAACCGCTGGCGGGCGGCCTTCGGCACGCGTAACGCCATCTCGATGATGGAGTGGGACAACCTGCCCGCCGCCACCTATTTCCGCTTGAATCCACTCGCCCCCACCGCGGAAACCCTGCCCGGCACACCGGTGGAGAACGCCCCGGGTTTCTACAAACTCGACGGCTCGCTGCCCACCGCGCTGCTAGCTTCCGGCTCGGTTTACATCCAAGATCCCGCCACCCGCCACTCGGTGGAATTGCTCGCCCCCCAGCCCGGCGATCGCATTCTCGACGCCTGCGCGGCCCCGGGCGGCAAGGCGTTTCTCATCGCCGCCGCTCTCGGATCGGCCGATAACCTCGTTTGCACCGACTCGAATGAAAAACGCCTACCGCGTCTGGAGGAAAACCTCGAACGCCTCCACGCGGGCAAAGCCAGCATCGCCGTGCACGACTGGACCCGGCCCGCGCCGACTGAGTGGCACAGCAGTTTCGACGGCATCCTGCTCGACGTCCCCTGCTCTAACACCGGCGTGATCCGCCGCCGCGTCGATGTCCGCTGGCGTTTGCAAGCGCCCGATATCGATAAAATCGCGATCACCCAGCGCAAGATCCTCGAGAACGCCCTCCCCTGCCTCAAGCCGGGCGGGCGCATCGTTTACTCCACCTGCTCCATCGAGCACAGCGAAAACCTGGGCCTCGTCGAAGCATTCCTCGCCGATCACCCCGAGCTCGAACTGATCGCGGTGCGCGACGCCCTGCCCTTCCGCGACCAGACCGATGGCGCATTCGCCGCGCGGATCGAACGCAAATCACGTTAACCCATCCGCATGAAATCCTGCCTTGGCATCCTGTTAGCCTTTTTCTCCTTCATCGCCGTCATCGGCGGCGGAGTCTTGATCTGGTATCTCAGCAGCACTGCGGAATTTTCCAGATCCGGCACCGCAGCCAGGGTCCCGGCGCAGCTGCGGTCCGCACCCTAGACTGCCGCGCCCGGATATTTTTATCGCGGATGGAAAGGATGGTCCGCACGGCCGACTCCGCGTGGATCAGGTTTCTGCTTATAGAAACGGCGGCGCCGTCGCTTGGGTGGTTTTGCAGATCTTTGGCGGTTCACCCATATGAGGTGTTGCCAGATCGGCCATGAATTGGCATTTCAGGTGCCTTGTTGGGCCACGCCCCATCACCCCTGCCTCATCTATGAAACCAACACTCCTTGTTCTCGCAGCCGGAATGGGCAGCCGATACGGCGGCCTCAAGCAAA
>CAJXYV010000074.1 GCA_913063525.1 uncultured Verrucomicrobiota bacterium | reverse complement strand
AGATGGACTTTCGCGGTCCGAAGATGGACTTTCGCGGTCCGAAGATGGACTTTCGGAGTCCGAAGATGGACCTTCGACTTCCGAAGATGCGGTCGCTCTTGCGGTTTTCGGGTGGGGTGGCTAGAAGCGCGCGTGAAACCAATCCGTTATTTCAACCGCCACACGGGCGCTCTCGAAACTGAACAAGTGTACGGCGAGGGTTTTCTGCGCTGGTCGTATGGGAATCCGCTGGGCGCGATCTCGCTGAATGCATTTGTGAAGCGGCCTTTTTTCTCGGCTTGGTACGGGCGGCGGATGGATCAGCCGGAATCGGCGGCGCGGGTGGCGCCGTTCATCGAGAAGTATGCTCTGGATCCGGCGGATTTTGCGGACGCGCCGAGTTCGTACCGCAGTTTTAACGAGTTCTTTTACCGCAAGCTGAAGCCCACAGCGCGGCCGATCGATACGGATGCGTCGAGCGTGGCGTTTCCTGCGGATGGGCGGCATCTGGGGTTTGAACGGGCATCGGCGATCGACGGCGTGTTTGTGAAGGGGCAGAAATTCGATTTACCGGCGTTGCTGGGCGATGCCGATCTGGCGGCGCGCTATGCGGATGGATCACTGGTGTTGTCGCGGTTGTGCCCGGTGGATTATCACCGTTTTCACTTCCCGGCGGCGGGTATTCCCGGTGAAACGCGACTGATCGAGGGGCCGCTGTTTTCCGTCTCGCCGATCGCGCTGCGGCAGCGGCTGGCCTATCTGTGGACGAACAAGCGCGCGATCACCGAGCTGAAGACCGAGCAGTTTGGCACGGTGCTGTTGCTGGAGATCGGCGCGACCTGCGTGGGCACGATCCGCCAGACGTATCGCCCCGGCGAAGCGGTCAGCAAGGGCGCAGAGAAGGGCTATTTTGCCTTTGGCGGTTCCTCCACGCTCACCCTGTTCGAGCCGGGAGCCGTCCGACTGGCATCCGATCTCCTGGAAAACTCGCGGCAGCAGATTGAACTCTACGCCAAGATCGGCAGCCCGATGGGCTACTCCGCTTGACCTTGGCAGAAATCGGAACACCTTTCCTTCTCTCTCCTCGATGCTGAATCACCTCAAGACTGTTGAAGACCACGCCCGCGAAGCCTTCAAGCCCGCCATGGAAGGTCAGCTGTCGCCTGCCGAGCGGATCGCGCTTTATAAACGGTTTCTCAAAATCGAAGAGCACCGCATTCAGCTGCGCCATCGCGCGGGGGCTGGCGGCCTGGAGATCGCCCGTGCCCGCGCGGCGCTGATCGATACGATTCTCAGCTCGATCCTCGCGGCAGCACTCAATTCCACCGAGGAGAAATTGCTGCCGATCGCCTTGGTGGCGACGGGTGGCTATGGCCGCAGCACGCTCAACCCGCGGTCGGACATCGACCTGCTTTTCCTACTGCCGCGGGCGTCCACTAAGCTACCCCTGCCCTTGCAGCAGCTGGTGCAGGATGTCCTCTATCTGTTATGGGACGTGGGCTTCAAGGTGGGCCACGCCTGTCGCTCGATCCCCGAATGCATCGAACAGGCGCGGGCGGATCAGGAAAACAAGACTTCGTTGATGGACGCACGCTTGATCGCGGGCGATGCCAAGTTGTTCGCGAATTTTGAAAGCACCTTCGCCAAGGAATGTATCAGCAAGGGGCAGGACGCTTTTTTCCAACTGCGGCGGCAGGACCTGCGCAGCCGCCACCAGAAGTATTCGCGCACCGTCTTCCTGCAGGAGCCCAACGTGAAGGAGGGCTGCGGCGCCATGCGCGATTACCAAAACATCCAATGGGTCGCACTGGTGAAGCGCGGGTACAAAAATCTCAAGGATCTAGTCGATGCAAAACTGCTCACCGCGACCGCCTACCGCGAACTGGAGGACGCCTACGATTTCCTCCACCGCGTCCGCAACGAGCTGCACTACCACGCCGACAAGGCCACCGACCAGCTTACGCTGCAGCTGCAAGGGGTGGTCGCCACCGCCTTCGGCTACCCGCAGCGCAGCATTCTGCGCAGCACGGAGGCATTCATGCGCGACTATTACCGGCACACGCGCAACATCTATCAGCACACGGGTTCGCTGATGGAGAGCTTCCAAATCGAGCAGGAAGATCTATCGGATAACAGCCTGCGATCCTTCCTAACCTTCCGCAAAAAGAAGCGCGAAGAGTTCGATGGATTCATCGCGCGGGAAGGCCGGATCTACCCCGCCAGCCCGGACATTTTCAGAGACGACCCGAGCCGGATGATGCGCCTTTTCCAGCACTGCCAAGTGCGTGGACTGCGCCTGAGCCCGCCGATCCGCAAGCTGGTCAAGAGCCATTGGTCCGAGCTCGACCGACCCTTCCGCTACTCGAAAGCGAATCGCCAGACGTTCCAAGCGATCCTCGAACGCAAGGGCGACGTCGCGGGCACACTGCGGCAGATGCACCGCGTCGGTTTCCTCGGCCACTACTTGCCGGAATTCGGCGCGCTCGATTGCCTGGTGCAGCACGAGTTTTTCCACCGCTACACGGCCGACGAGCACACGCTGCGCTGTGTCGAGCAGCTGGATCAACTGATCGCCGAAACCGATCCGCGGCGCGAGGTCTACCGCCGGCTGTTCCTGAAAATCCAGGACTCCTACGCGCTTTACCTCGCCGTGATTCTTCACGACACCGGCCGCGCCGAAAACGTCCGCGAGCACATCGACGGCTCCGCCATGCTGGCATCCCGACTTTGCAACCGCCTGCAGATCCAAGGCACGCGGCGGTCGTTGATCATGTTTCTGGTGGATAACCACCTGAGCTTTTGGCGCACCGCCACCACGCGCAATCTCGACGACCCCGAAGTGATCGCCGAGTTCGCGAGCGTGGTGAAGACCACCTCCAATCTCGATGCGCTGTTTCTTTTCACCTTTGCCGACTCGAACGCGACTTCGCCCGACGGCTGGACGGGCTGGAAGGAAAGTTTGATGCTGCAGCTCCACACCGCCACCCGCCGCTTCATCAAGGAGGGTCGCGAAGGTTACTCGCGCATGCTCGACGTGGATCGCCTGGCGCTGCGCGACGAAGTTCTCGGACTCATGCGGGCGGACTACCACCCCGACGTCAACCAACACTTCGAGCAGATGCCGCCGCCGGCATTTCACTTCCGCCAAGCGGCACACATCGTCACCCAGGTCCGCACCGTCCGCCATTTCCTCCAGCGCGAGGCGGAGAAAGGCGACCCATTCGCCTCGTGCATCAAATGGATCGACCACACCGAAAAGGGCTACACCGAGCTGGTGCTGGCCAGCCGCGACAAGCCGCTGCTGCTAGAGAAAATCTGCTGCGCCCTCGCATCCGAGCAAATCAACATCCTCTCGGCAGATCTTTTCACGCGGACGGATAAAATCGTCGTCAACATCTTCCGCGTCTGCACCACCAATTTCGAGCCCGTCTCGGCAGCCTCGACCCGCAAGCGCTTCCTCGAAACCTTCGAGGCCATCCTCGCCGCCGATCAATACGAGCCCGAACGCTACCTCCGCCGCAAAGCCAATTTCCTCAAGCCGCGCTCGAACAACGGCATCACGGTTCCCGTCCGCGCCTTTGTTAGCAACAACCTGCACCCCACCTGCAGCACCGTCGAAATCCAAGGGCTCGACCGCATCGGGCTGCTGCACGATCTTTTCCACACCATCAATCGCCACGGCCTGAACACCGCACACGCCCGGATCTGCACCGAAAAAGGCGTGGCCATGGACACCCTCTACATCACCACCCAAGACGGCGATAAAATCCACGACCCCGAGCTCCTCAGGCGACTGGAAGTGGAGTTTTCCGCCCTCGTCGTGCGCCCTGAGACACCGGATTGATGGCCAGCAATCACCCGGAATTTAAGGAAAGCTAAACAATCCGCGAAATTCCTCAAGATTCTCCTTGGCAAATCGCCGAATATCTCGCAATTTCCGCGCCCGCCCATTCGGGCAAACGTAATCGACGCTTCAATCTCATGTCCGTATCTATCCGACTCAACCGCAAGGGCACCAAAGACCGCCCTTACTATAAAATCGTTGCTGTTGACAGCCGCAAGCGTCGCGACGGACGTTTCATCGAACAACTTGGCACCTACGATCCTCTTCTGGAAGGCACCAACTTCACCATCGACCTCGCGATCGCCGACAAGTGGCTCGCTGTCGGCGCGAAGCCATCCGAAACGGTGAACAGCATGATCCGCAAGGCTCGCACCGCCGCAGCCAAGGCTTGATCGATTTTCGATTGCCTTAAATTTTCTCAAGCAACCGCATTCCGCAAGGAATTGCGGTTGTTTTGTTTGAGAGCGCAAAGCCCGAATCATCTTGAACTCCGACTCCCCCATCATCACCTTTGAGCGATTCATGGATCGCGCCCTGCACGATCCGGAACACGGCTACTATGCGCGGCGTATCACGGGCGTCGGCCAGCGTGGGGATTTCACCACCGCCCCGATGTTATCCGCTGCCCCCGCCCGCGCGATCGCCACATGGGCCAGACGGGCGATGCACGAAACCGGCTGTCACAACCTCATCGAGATCGGCCCTGGCGAGGGAACACTGGCCGCAGCCGTACTCAAGAGCCTGCCTTGGCATCTGCGCTGGCGGACACGGCTGCATCTGGTGGAAACTTCCGCCCCGCTTGCCGAGCGCCAGCGCAAACTGCTAGGCAAGCGCGCGACCTGGCACCGCAGCATGGAAGACGCGCTGGCGGCCTGTGGCGGAGACGCGGTGATTTATTCCAACGAACTGGTGGACGCGTTCCCCGTCCGCCGGTTCAAAAAAACCACTGCAGGCTGGCAGGAAATGGCCGTCCATTTCGACCAACAACGCGGTGCCCACGAATCGCTGCTCCCACCCGCCCTTCTGCCTGACTCGTCGGCATTCCTCGAACCTCACGCGCTCGGCCAGTGCATCGAAGTTCACGATTCCTACCGCCGCTATCTCAGCGCATGGCTGCCCGCCTGGAGAAGCGGCCGCATCCTCACCATCGACTATGGCGCGACGGCGGAAAAACTCTACCACCGCCAACCGCGTGGCAGCGTCCGCGCCTATCTGCTCCAGCACCGGCTCGATGGCCACGCGATCTACGACAACGTCGGCCGCCAGGATATCACCGCCGATGTGAACTTCAGCGACCTCCAAAACTGGAGCCGCCCGTGGGTTGGCGAGCAAAAGCTCACAAGCTTTGGCGAATTTCTAAAAGGCTCACTCAACGTACAAAAACCGCTGGACCTAGCTCTGATAGAAAACCAAGGAGCAGGCGGCGCGTTTTGGGTGCTCGACCAGAAATGCCGCGAAGGAGCCATCAATTCCATCGCAACAGTCTTCGAGTAATACAATCTAGCCAAACAGAATGGGCATGGATTTTTTCTTCGTGGCAGGGACGGGCGACTTTGAGCAGCCCCCCCGAGCTTTCCCAGCTGATAGTAGATTGAGTTGGCTCCAAACTCGATAGGGTGATGTTCCTTGAGCCACGCTTCGGCTCGCCCAGCAGTGCTGGAACTCGCCCGCCCCGAGTCGCTCGGTGAGTCAGGTCTTCGCTTCTTCGGTCATCTTACTCTTCCTTCCACCACTGTTGCCGCGCGTCAGAAGAGCTTCGATCCCACCGTTCCTGAACAGCTTGATCCAAGCGTTAATGCTGTCGAGGTACGTTCTACCACGCTTGCAACTTCGGTGAAAACACTTGGCTTGAGCAGCCATCAAATCCCGTTTCTTAAAATTCACGTCCATTCGCGGTTGTTTTTCCAAATCGAGCACTCATGGCGTAGAGGCGGTTTGCCTTGCCCCGTTTGCGGGCGGTCCCTATGATTTTCAAGGGTTTTGCCCGCGCCACGATGAAATCTTTCCTTCTCCTTCTCGCCGCCATCTTTCTGATGGCTCCCGCACGGGCTGGTGCAGCAGATGCGCATGCCACCGAGCCCGCCTTCGTCTCGGCGATGGCGAAGTTCCCTGAGATGGAGAACGCCCAAGACCTGCACCGAATCGCCGAAAAACTCAGCTACCGCGCAGGGCAGCAGCCGTTTTTGTTAGTCGCGACGGCGATTTTCATCCTCGCCATTCTCCACACCTTCTTCGCCGCGCCGATCACCCGCCTCGCCCACCGGGCGCAGCGGCAACACGACGCGAAAATCGTCCGCTCACACGAATCCACCGCCGCCGACACGGTGAGCTTCAAAGCAACGATGCTGCACTTCCTCGGCGAGGTGGAGGCGATTTTCGGCATCTGGGCACTCGTCCTGATGGCGGCGATGTCGGCCTTTTACGATCTCGCTACGGTTAAAACTTACGTCATGAGGGTGAATTTCACCGAGCCGATGTTCGTCGTGGTGATCATGGCGTTGGCCTCCACCCGGCCGATCCTGCGCTTTGCCGAATCCTGCCTCAGCCGCTTCGCCAAGCTCGGCAAACAAACGCCCGCTGCGTGGTGGCTTTCCATCCTCATCGTCGCCCCGTTGCTCGGCTCGTTCATCACCGAACCGGGAGCCATGACGATCGCCGCACTGCTGTTAGCAAAAAAGTTCTATCCGCTCCGTCCATCGCCGCGCTTCGCCTACGCCACGCTGGGCCTGTTATTCGTCAATATCTCGGTCGGCGGAGTACTGACTAATTTCGCCGCCCCGCCCGTCTTGATGGTCGCCCAGAAGTGGGGACTCACCACTCCGGAAATGCTGCTGCACTTCGGCGACAAGGCGGTCATCGCGATCGCAGCTTCTAGCGCAATCTATTTCATCTGCTTCCGCAAAGAACTCGCCGCCATGGCTGAACGCGCCATCGACCACGATGGCGATGGCGTGGGCGACCTGATCCAAAAGGATCGCCCCGTGCCGCTCTTTATCACCATCACCCATCTGTTATTCATGGCGTGGACGGTGGCGTTAGCGCACTATCCGCCGCTTTTCATCGGCGGCTTCCTGTTTTTCCTCGCCTTCTCCCAAGGCACGGCGGACCACCAGCACCCGATCAACCTGCGCGGCCCGATCCTGGTCGGCTTTTTTCTCGGTGGCCTTGTCATCCATGGCGGACTTCAAGGCTGGTGGCTCGCACCGATCATTTCCAGTCTCAGCGAATGGCCACTGTTCCTCGGCTCCACGATTCTAACGTCGTTTAACGACAATGCCGCGATCACCTACCTCGCTAGCCAAGTCGCTGGAATCGCGCCTCAACTGAAATACGCCGTGCTCGCCGGTGCGGTCACGGGCGGCGGACTCACTGTCATCGCCAACGCGCCGAACCCTGCGGGCCAAGCACTGCTAGGGCGCTTCTTCGGCGATGGCGTCTCCCCTTTCAAGCTGGCATTGGCAGCCCTCCTGCCCACGATCATCGTATCCCTCTGCATGATGTTTTTCCCCGACCGTGGCAAGGATCAAGCATTCGCCGCCCCGCCTGTCCCAACTCACCTAACACCCTAACTCATGTTCACCGGTCTTGTTGAAGCCCTCGGCACCGTCATCAGCCTCGAATCCAAAGGCGAACAGGCGCGCCTCACCCTCGCCCTGCCCTTCGCGGCCGATCTCGCGCTGGGCGACTCGTTAGCAGTCAACGGCTGCTGTCTCACCGTCGCCGAACTCGCGCCGGACGGCACCGCGTTTGACCTGTTAGCGCAAACCTTGCGCATCACCTCGCTCGGCGATCTAACGACCGGCTCCACCGTCAACCTCGAACGCGCGATGATGGTGGGCGACCGCTTCGGCGGTCACTTTGTCCAAGGCCATGTCGACGGCACCGGCCACGTCACCTGCCTCGAAACCAGCGGCCAAGACCACATCGTCGGCGTTACCCTGCCGCCGGAGATTCACTCGCTCTGCATCGACAAGGGATCGCTCACGCTCGACGGCATCTCCCTCACCATCGCCGAACTCGTCCCGGACGGCGCCCTGTTTTGGATCACCCCGCACACGTGGGAGCACACTCACCTTCAGCACGCCCGCCTCGGCCAAGCGATGAACCTCGAAGTCGACCTGCTTGCCAAGTACGTCGATAAGTTATTAGCCGCGCGACTGTCTTAGGCGGATCTTGGCAAATAATCTCCGACTGTGTAACCCATTTGGGTTATGTACGATCACGACTCACAAGACTACCCTAAATGAGGTAGTTCGATGGATGTAATCCGCGCGGTCGGCTCGTTCCTATGAGTTCTTCCAATCTATTTTTTTCTAAGCATCATGTCTTCCGACCTCCGCCCCGGCCCACGCCACGCCGAAAAACGTCGCCCATCGTTGGTGACGATGCTGGGTATTCTGAGTTTTCTAGTCTGCCTGCTGGTTCCTGCGAGCGCGTTTGGAGCGTTTGGACTCACCACGGCCACCGATTCTTACACCGTCGATACGGGCGGCGGTTTGGTGTTCAAGGTCCGGCGCACCGACAACGGAGTGAGCACTCAGTCCGCCGGCGACTTGATGAGTCTGGTCTACAACGGCGTCGAGTATCAGAACACGTCGAGAGGCTCGCAGCTCAACTCCGGTTTCGATTATCTTTACAACGGAATTTCCGCCGTGTCAGTCGATGCGGCGGTGATCAACACCGACTTCATCAAGGTCACGATCGTCGCCGGAAACCTGACCCACTACTACATGGCGCGGAAGGGCTACCCGCACATTTACATGGCCACGTATTTCACGACGGAGCCAGACACGCTCGGGCTCTGTCGCTTCATCGTCCGCATTCCCCAAGCCAGTTTGCCGAATGGACCGACGCCTTCCGATATTCGCAGCACCGACAGCACGATCGAGTCCGGGGATATTTTCAGTTATAGCGCCACCAACGCGTTGATTGGTCAAACCCGCTCGAAGCACTATTCAAACATGCGCTTGAAAGACTGGTCTTACATCGGCGCGACCGGCAGCAACGTCGGGGTGTGGATGCTGCGCAGCAACCACGAGGGCGATTCCGGCGGGCCGTTTTACCGCAGCCTGCTGAACCAGTGCGGCAGCGACCAGGAAATCACTTACATCATTAATTACGGCGAGGCCCAGACGGAGGCTTTCCGCACCAGCATCCTCAACGGGCCTTACGTCCTTTCGTTCACCACCGGGGCCACACCCACCACGCCCGACACCTCGTGGGTGGCGAACATGGGACTGACCGGCTACGTCGCCACGGCCGACCGCGGCAGCGTGACCTGCGCGGGAATCTCGAACCGCGACACCCGCTACGATTATACCGTCGGCTTTGCCAACAGCGCCGCCGAGTACTGGACCGACGCCGCAGCGACCAACGGCGCGTTCACCAAGACCGATATCCTCCCCGGCACCTACACGATGAGCGTGTATAAAAACGAACTGGCCGTTTACACGGCCAGCGTGACGGTGACCGCCGGTGCCAGCACCACCCTCAACCCCATCGCCCTCACCGCCGACCCGAGCAGCACCGTTCCACTCTGGCGGATCGGCAACTGGGACGGCACGCCGACGGAGTTTCTCAACGGCGACAAAGTCACCACCATGCATCCGAGCGATGTCCGGATGAGTGACTGGAATGTCGGCACCTACACCGTCGGCACCTCCTCCCCCGCCACTGGTATGCCGTGTTACCAGTGGAAAGGAATCGCGGGTGGCAACCAGACGATTCAATTCAACCTCACCGCCAGCCAGATCGCGACAAGCACGGTTAAAGTCGGCATCACCTGCGCCTACTCGGGCGGGCGGCCCAACATCGGGGTCAATTCATGGACCGCAGGTCTGCAAGGAGCCTCCACCCAGCCAGCCACCCGCACCCTGACAGTGGGCACGTATCGCGGCAACAATACGACCTACACCTTCTCGGTTCCTGCCAGCGCCTTAGTCGTTGGCAGCAACAGCCTTTATTTATACCCGATCAGTGGTAACACCTACACCGCGCCCTACCTCTCGCCCGGTTACAGCCTTGACTGCGTCGAACTTTACCAAGGCACCGCGCAGGTTATCGCCGTGCCAGCAGCCCCCGCGACGGTGACAGCCAACAGTGGCGACACCCAAGTGGCGCTCAGTTGGTCGATGGTTTCCGGTGCCACCAGTTACAATGTGCTGCGATCCACCGTTAGCGGAGGTCCCTACACGATGGTCGCCAGCGCGCTGACCACCACCAGCTACACCGACACGGGGCTAACCAACAACACGAACTATTACTATGTGGTGAGTACCAACAACAGCAGCGGCACGGGCCTCAACTCGAGCGAAGCCATGGGAACGGCGGCTCTGTCCGTCCCACCGGCCGCGCCGACAGGGATCGCCGCGGTTGCTTACAACGCGAGCACTGCGTTGACGTGGAACAACACTTATGGAGCGATCTGTTACAAGGTCAAGCGGACGACTACCAGCGGCTCTGGCTACGTGACAGTCAAGACCGTGGCGACCCCAAGTTATAGCGACTTCGGATTGGTCAATGGCACGACTTATTACTACGTGATTTCCGCAGTTAACGCCGCAGGCGAGGGTCCAAACTCCACGCAGGTCAGCGTCACCCCGATTGCAAGCACGACAACGGTGACCATCACTTCCACCGCGACGCTGGACGGCTACATCACGGCATCGAGCAATGCAAACACCGCCGGAGGCACCGTCGCCAGCACGGGCTCGGTGATAACGGGCGATTCCGGCACCGGTAACACTAAATATTTTCAGTATAAAGGAATCTTCTCGTTCGATACTTCCGCGATTCCCGACAGTGCCACCATCCAATCCGCAACTCTGAAATTGGTGCGCTCCGCCGTCAGTGGGACCAGCCCGTTCACCGCGCTGGGGACCTGTTATGCCGACATCAAGGGTGGAACCGGCTTCAACGCCAGCACCACGCTGGAAAGCGCCGACTTTCAAGCCACCGCCGATGCCACCCAAGTGGCCACGATGAGCAATGCCGCCAGCAACGGTGCTATTTCCACCGGATCATTAAACAATACGGGCATCGGCTATCTCAACAAGACCGGGACCTCCCAGTTCCGCGTTTACTTTTCAACGGCGACCAACACCGACAACACCAGCGACACGATTTCCTGGTATGCCGGTGACGATGCGACCAGCACCAACCGCCCAGTTCTGGAAATCACCTATGTCGGCAACCAAGCGCCGAGCAGTTTGCCCGTGGCCGATTTGCCATTCGACGAAACCAGCGGCACCAGCGCAGGCGACGCCACAGGCAACGGCTGGACTGGCACCTTGGTCAACGGACCGACTTGGGCGGCGGGTAAAGTGAACAACGCTGTCAGCCTCGACGGCGTTGACGATCACGTTAGCCTGCCGACGGGGGTGGTCAGCGGTCTGGGTGATTTCACGATCGCTGCGTGGGTGAAACTCAACAGCGTCGCCAATTGGTCGCGGATCTTCGACTTCGGCACAGACACGACGAACTACATGTTCCTATCGCCCTCGAACGGGCTCACCAACAAACTGCGCTTCGCCATCAAGTCGACTTCGCTTGCCGAGCAGATTGTCGATGGCGATGCCCCACTTTCCAGCGGCGCATGGACGCACGTGGCCGTGAGTCTCGCCGGCTCGACAGCCACGCTCTATGTGAACGGCGTGTCCGTAGGAACCAACAGCGGTATCACCCTCAAGCCCTCCAGCTTGGGCAGCACGACTCTGAACTATATCGGCAAATCACAGTTTTCCGCCGACCCCTATACCAGCGGACAAGTCGACGATTTCAAAATTTTCAATCACGCGCTGACTCCCGCCGAGGTAACCTTGCTCGCCGCACCACCAGTCACTCCGACTGGCTTCGCGGTCGTAGCTGGCGATGGTCAGGTTGCGCTCAGTTGGACTGCCGTCACTGGGATCTACACGGGTTATGAAGTCAGACGATCCCTGACCAGCAACGGCCCCTACACCACCATCGCCTCTGGCATCACCGACACCAGTTACACAGATCTAAGCGTTACCAACGGCACGACTTATTACTACTCCATCAACACGCTCAACGGCTTTTCCGTGAGTTCATGGTCAACACAGGCGAGTGCCACACCGGTAATCATGATCCCCGTCACCGTGACGTTAAGTAACCTCGCCGTGAATTACGATGGCACCCCGAAGGCAGCTACGGTCACCACCAACCCCAGCGGCGTGGCCGTGAGCACGACTTACAACGGTTCCACCACCGCCCCCACCAATCCGGGAACCTACAGCGTCGTAACGACTGTCACTGATGCCGGTTACTCCGGAAGTGCCAGCGGCAGCTTGGTGATTACGCGGGTACCCATCTCGATTATCTGGACGGGTGCCGTCGACTCTAACTGGAACAGTGCAACCACCAACTGGAGCCTCTCGGGAGCCAATGTTTACTATCTAACGGGAGACAGCGTTTCCTTCACTGATGCCGGTAACGCCGCATCAGCAATCAATCTCGTGGCGAATGTTCAACCCGCGGCCGTGATCGTCAACGCCAGCCAGAACTATACCCTATCAGGCACGGGGGTGATCGTGGGAACTACCACGCTCAGCAAATCAGGCACAGGCACGCTGACCCTCACGGGTGGAAACACCTTCACGGGAGTCACGACCATCAGTGGCGGCACCTTGTATGCGAACCGTACCAATGCAGCTAACGGCATGGTCCTGAGTTATACCAGCGGCATCACCATCAACAGCGGAAGCACGCTGCGCTCTTCCTCGAACGGTCTGTTTGGCTGGGACGGCACTCAGGAACACAACATCACCGTCAACTCTGGTGGCACCCTAGCCGCTGATAGTGGTGCCGACATTGGCGTCGGTCTGGTAACGCTTAACGGAGGCACCTTGGCCAACTTGGGAGCCAGTACGGCTTGGGGTTCATGGCGTTTTGATGGAGCTTCCGACAAACTGTCGGCCACGGACAACTCAACCGTCAGCGCCGTCAACGTGAAGTTTCAAAACGGTGGTTCGATCGACGTCACGGCGGGCAAGACTTTGAGTTTCACCGGCACCATTACCGATTCGACCTCCGGCGGAGTCAGCGCGGTGATGAAGAGTGGCAGTGGCACACTCACTTTATCAGGCGCGAATACCTACACCGGCACCACCACCGTGAGTGCGGGCAAACTTTTGATCACCGGCTCGCTCGGCGCGACGGGCACTTCGATCACTTCCACTGCGGCGCTGGGCGGTACCGGCAGCATCGGTGGTGCGGTGACTTGCCAAGGTTCGCTGGCGCCGGGTGTTACGGCGGGAACTTTAACGTGCGGCGCCGGCTTGGTCCTCGCGTCCACTAGCACGCTGGATTACGACCTCGGCACGACCTCCGACCGCACGGCGGTCACCGGAAATTTAACACTCGACGGCACGGTTAACGTCGCGGCGGCCGCAGGCTTCACGACCGGAACCTACATCCTGATCACCTACAGCGGGACATTGACTAACAACACACTCAACGTGGGTACCATTCCAGTAGGCTACACGGCGACCATCAACACGACTACCACAGGTCAAGTCAATCTGATGATCACCAGCACTAAGATCACTCCGACCGTCACAGTCGTTCCCACCGCGTCAGCAATCACCTACGGCCAAGCACTTTCCAGCTCAACGCTGTCGGGTGGAGCCGCGTCGGTCGCTGGAACTTTCGCGTTCACAACTCCAAACACCACCCCCAACGTGGGCACAGCGGGTCAGAGCGTGACTTTCACACCAACGGATTCCACCAACTACAACACCGTCGCCACCACAACCAGCGTGACGGTCAACAAAGCGACTCCCTCCGTCAGCGTCGCGCCCACGGCATCGGCAATCACCTATGGCCAAGCGCTTTCCAGTTCGTTGCTGACGGGCGGCACCGCCTCGGTCGCGGGAACCTTCGCATTCGCGAGTCCGAGTACCGTTCCTAACTTCGGCATCGCCAGTCAAAGCGTGACCTTCACGCCAGCGGATTCCACTAACTACAACACTATCACCACCTCGGCCACCGTCACGGTCAACAAAGCTACACCGACAGTCAGTGTTATTCCCACCGCATCGGCGATCACCTACGGTCAAGCTCTTTCCAGTTCTTCTCTGTCGGGCGGCACCGCCTCGGTCGCTGGTACCTTCACGTTCACTACTCCTGCCATAACCCCCAACGCGGGCGCTGCAAGCCAGAGCGTGACCTTCACTCCAACGGATTCTACTAACTACTACACGGTCATCACCACGGCCAGCGTGACGGTCAGTAAAGCCACTCCCACCGTAAGCGTCGTTCCCACTGCTTCAGAGATCATCTGCGGCCAAGCACTTTCCAGCTCCACGCTTTCGGGTGGAATTGCATCGGTGGCGGGAAGCTTCGCCTTCACCGCACCGAGTACGGCACCTGACGCGGGCACCTACTCCGCAAGTTACACGTTCACCCCGACGGATACGGACAATTACAATACGGTGACAGGAACAGTCAGCGTCGCAGTGAACGAGGGATCCGCC
>CAJXYV010000073.1 GCA_913063525.1 uncultured Verrucomicrobiota bacterium | reverse complement strand
TCTTCTGGTTCATTTTTAAGGTTTCTTTCCAAGGCATGGCGCGTGCTCCTTTCGTCGCACGACACTCTGCTAGAGTGTTACCCATGTATTGAACCTGATGTGTTACCTATGTTCTGAACCTGGACCGCCGACCCACGGCGCTCTTCTCTTAGCGGATGACGATGAAATCGCGAGGCTCTGACCAGCCGTGGGGCTTGAGCGAAAAGCACCCAAGCGTAGTTTTCATCGATCGCGTTCCATTTAGCTGGTCCGGCGGCCCTGCGCTTGGCCGTCTGGGTCAGCTTGGCCACGATGATGTAGGGAATGCCGCGCGCTTCGAGAAAGCTGAGCAGCGCATCTTCAAAAAAGCCCGCATCAACACCGCAAGGTGCGAATTGTTGCAATGGGCAGGCGTCAATGTGAGCGCATTCGGTTAGGAATGCCACCACGCCACGGACGCAGCTTGTGTTCCCGCTTCGCTTAAAGATCATGCTATCCTACCCGATTTTCAGGAATTTATCAAATTGGATCGGGCGAGGCTGATAGATGCGGTGCTGCTGGCACGTATGGCTCAAATCATTTGACTCGTCGGGCAATCCTAAGCCCAATGGAGTCTCGATTTACGAAATCCCATCATGAAAATCCAGTTTCTTGCTCTCGCCTTTGCATCGTCAGCTTTGGCACAAGTCCCCGATTGGGAAAACCAGGCTGTTTTCCGCATCAACAAGGAGGCACCGCGTGCGACTTCGATGCCTTTTGCGACCCAACAAGAAGCGGCAACCAAGGCGCGGTTAGAATCTTCGTGGTGCCAGCTTCTCAACGGCAATTGGAAATTCCATCACGTCGGCAATCCATCGGCCAAGCCCGCGGGATTCGAGAGTCTGACGTTTGATGATTCCTCGTGGAAGGAGATCCCCGTGCCGTCGAATTGGCAAATGCAGGGGTATAGCTTTCCGCTCTACACCAACATGACTTATCCGTTCGCCAAAAATCCGCCAACGGTGATGGGCGAGCCGCCACAGTATTATTCAAACTTCCCGATCGAAAATCGCAACCAAGTGGGATCCTACCGCCACAAGTTCACTCTCCCAGAAGCGTGGAAGGGGAGGCATACCAGCATCGTCTTTGGCGGCGTCGACTCTGCGTTTTACTTATGGATTAACGGCAAAAAGGTCGGGTATTCGCAGGATTCGCGTACTCCTGCGGAGTTTGACATCACGCCCTATCTTCAGCCGGGCGAGAACCTGCTAGCTGCCGAAGTTTACCAATACTCCGATGGTTCCTACTTGGAAGACCAAGACATGTTCCGTATGTCGGGGATTTTCCGCGATGTTTATCTGGAATCTAGCGGCAATCTTGATCTCAAGGATTTTTGGATTCAGGCGGGTCTCGCGGATGATTATCAGACTGGCAAGTTAGGCTTCACGGCGAAGATCGCCAATCACAGTGCGGCTGATACCACGGCAACCGCGAATCTGACCCTTACCTCGGCGGATGGGGTAAAGATCACGGTGCCGCCTGTGACCATGAAGATTCCCGCTGGCCAAGCGACCGAGCAGAGTGTCTCGCTCAATGACATTCCCGGGGTTAAACTCTGGTCTGCGGAAGTCCCTAACCTCTATTCCTATGACATCACGCTCACGGATGCTGCGGGTCAAGAGGTCGCCCACCACGCGGGGAAGACTGGCTTTCGTCGCTCGGAAATCAAAAACGGTCAGCTACTGGTCAATGGTCAGCCGATTCTGATCAAGGGAGTGAATCGCCACGATCACAACCCAAAAACGGGCCATTACTGCATGCGCGAAGATATCCGCGCCGACCTCTTGCAGATGAAACGCGGTAATCTCAATGCGGTGCGAACCTCTCACTATCCCAATGACCCCGCATTGGTCGAGTTATGTGATGAACTCGGGTTTTATGTCGTTGCCGAAGCGAATATTGAGTCTCACGGCATGGGATATGGCGCGGAATCGCTGGCGAAAAATCCGTCTTGGTTCGAGGCTCATCTGGACCGAGTCAAGAACCTGGTCGAGCGCGACAAAAACCACCCGTGCGTTATTATGTGGTCGATGGGCAATGAGGCAGGCGATGGTGAAAACTTCGTCAAATGCTCGGCATGGCTGCATCAGCGCGACCCATCGCGTCCCGTCCATTATGAACAAGCGGGGCATCGCGCCCACGCGGATCTTTACTCGCCGATGTATGCAACGATCGACGGTTGCGAAAAGTATTGCCGCAGCGAAGAAAAGTTGCCCTTGGAAAAACAGCGCCCTCTGATTCAGTGCGAGTACAGTCATGCGATGGGAAATTCCACAGGCAACATCAGCGATTACTGGGACCTCTATCGCAAGGAGCGCCTGCTTCAGGGCGGCTTTATCTGGGATTGGAAGGACCAGGGGATTTCCCATCTCAAACATAAAATCGACGACGTGGTCGATCAAGCGAGCAAGCCTAACAAGGTGCGCCTGCTTGGCTCGCTGGCTACCGATGAAGGTCTTTATGGTGGCGGTGCGGTCATTGATTCTTCGAAAAAACTCGATCTAACGGGGAGTCTCACTCTCGTGGCGGAGGCTCGAATGAATAACATCGGTTGGAGCGAGGGAGGACAGCCTTTGATTGTCAAAGGCGATACTTCTTACGGTCTCAAAATCACCGAAGGCGGTCACGAGTTGGAGTTTTTCATCTATGCGGCGGGAACGTGGAATCGTGCCACCGCCAAACTCCCCGCCGACGCGGAATCCAAATTCCACCGCTACGCGGGTGTCTATGATGGCAAAACATTGAGTGTTTTCATCGATGGCAAAGCGGCTGGCACGACGCCTTGCACTGCGATTGTTTCCAAGAATTCGTTTGAACTCGCCATCGGCATCGATACCGAAGAGACGGCCCGCCGCCTCAATGGCTCAGTGCGAAACGCAGCGGTTTATGACCGTGCATTGACGGCGGAACAACTCGCCGGCAAAGCGAAAAATCCCGTGTTGTTCCTCGACTTTGTCAAGGACGCGGCAAAGCCGAAAACCGAGGAATTCTTAGCCTATGGCGGCGACTTCAATGATCGCCCGACGGATGTTTCCTTCTGCTGCAACGGGATCGTTTCCGCAGCGCTGGCACCATCGCCGCAGTTCGACGAAGTGAGGAAAGTTTATCAGGAAATTCACACCACCGCGGCTGACGTCACGGGACCCACGCTGAAGGTCGAGGTGCGCAACGAGTTTTTCTTCCGAGACCTCAGCCTAGTCAAAGGCTCGTGGAAACTGATGCAAGACGGCATCGCCGTTGCAACGGGGGACATGGTACTTCCCGAGATCGCGGCGCAGCAAAAGGCGCAGATCGAAATCGCCACGGGCCGCACGCCTCAGCCGGATCACGAGTATTTCCTGCGGGTTCGCTATGACCTGATCGAGTCGAACGCATGGCACCCTGCGGGCATGCCGATCGCATGGGATGAAATTCCTCTGCCGTGGGGCAAACGCATCGCTCCAGCGCTCGCCGCCTCCCATCAAGCCGCAAATTTCAAGGATGATGGTAAACAAATCACGCTTCGTGCCAAGGATCTCACCGCCGTGGTCGATAAGTCCCGCGGTTATATCACGTCCATCAAAGCCAAAAAACAGGAGTGGCTGACTTCCCCCTTGCAGCTAAACTTCTGGCGTCCGACGACCAACAATGACGAAGGTGCCAAACTCGATCACAAACTCAAAATCTGGCAGTATGCTGGCGCGCGGGCCGTCGCGAACAAGACCACTGCTGTGCAAGATGGCAATGACGTGGTCGTCACCGCAGAACTCAGCATCCCCGCCAACCAAAGCCGCGCGACGATCCGCTATCGCTTCACGGGCGATGGCCAGATCGGCATCGATACGGAATTCCAAGCCGACAAGAATTTGCCGACCCTACCCCGCATCGGCTATCAATGCGAAATCCCCAACCGCACTCCCCTCTGGAAATGGTATGGCAATGGCCCTCATGAAAACTATGTTGACCGCAAGTCGGGTTCATGGACCACCATCCATGAAGGGCTGATACCTGCGCTGTTTTACTACTACATCGACCCGCAGGAATCCGGAAATCGCACGGGCATCCGCTGGGTCACGTTCTCCACCCCGCTCGGCGGCAGCAGTCTGCGCGTCGATGCCACGGGCGAACACCTGCTCGAAATGGCCTGTTATCCCGGGGCCGCCAGCGATATCCAGCTGGCAATGCACGCCTGCGAGTTGCCGGAACGCGACTTTTACACGGTCAATATCGACCATCGTCAATCGGGCCTCGGTGGCACCAACTCGTGGGGCGCGCTCGCCCTGCCGAAATACCAGCTTCCTTCCGGCAAGACTTATCAATGGTCGTTCATGCTGACGTGTCCAGAAATTCCGGTCCCGACGCGCTCCAAACCTCGTTAAATTCTTCTGATTCCACTGACTTGCCGAATTTCAAGAGACAGGATTGCACCCTTGCGGCTTTTCAACGATAAGAAGTCTTCCACATGACCCAGCTTTTGATCGAACCTGCTCGCCGCACCGGCTGCGAGGACATCCCTGCGCTCACCGAAGTGCTGCGGAGCTCTGCCCAACGCCAACATTCTGCGATCGACGACGTGCTCGATTCCGGCGTCGTTGACGAAGAGCGGTATCTGCGCGAACTCTCTCACGATCTGGGGATTGAGTGGTTGGATAGCATCCCGCTGGCGGAAGTCCCGCTGCCGCTGCGCGAGGCTTGCGGTCCGCGTTTGGCGCTGCGTCACCGTCTGTTGCCCGTCGCCATCACCGGCGAGGGCGACCACAAGCGCCTGAAACTCGCCACCTTCGACCCCTTCAACCTGATCGCCCGCCAAGCCGCCGCACAGGAGCTCGCGCTGCCGATCGACTGGTGCATGGCTTCCCGCAAGCGCCTGCACGAGGCCCTTCGCCGCCTCTACGGTGTGGGTGCCGACACCTTTGAGCAAATCCTCGAAGGCCGCGATTTCGATTACGACCACCTCGAAGGCGGCGAAGACGAGGCCAATGTCATCGACCAAGACGACGACGAAGAAGCCAGCGTCGTCAAATTCGTCAACCAGATCATCCGCGAAGCACTCGACCAACGCGCCACCGATATTCACGTCGAGCCGTTAAGCACCAATCTCCGCATCCGCTACCGCATCGACGGTCGCTTGATCGAAGTCGCTGTGCCGGAAAACATCAAGGCGCTGCAAAGCTCCGTCATCGCCCGTCTCAAAATCATGGCCCGCCTCGACATCGCTGAGCGCCGCGTGCCGCAGGACGGCCGGATCAACCTCCAGTTCGAAGGCGCAACCATCGACGTCCGCGTCGCCACCGTGCCCACCGTCGAAGGCGAAAGCGTCTCGCTGCGTCTCCTCAACCAAGAGAAGTTCAACATCGCCAAACTCGGCATGGAGCCGTTCGTTCTCAAGAAGATCGAGTCGCTGCTGCACCTGCCCAACGGCATCATCCTGATCACCGGCCCCACCGGTTCGGGGAAATCCACCAGCCTTTATTCCTTCCTTACCGAGGTGAATCACCCCGAGCGGCGCATCGTCACCGTCGAAGACCCCGTCGAAAACAAACTCACCGGCGTCATGCAGATCGCCGTGAAAAACGAGATCGGCCTGACCTTCGCCACCGCCCTGCGCTCCATTCTCCGCGCCGACCCGAACATCGTCATGATCGGGGAAATTCGCGACCTCGAGACTGCGGAAATCGCCATCCGCGCCTCGCTCACCGGTCACTTGGTCTTCTCCACCCTCCACACCAACGATGCCATGGGCGGCATCAGCCGACTCATCGACATGGGCGTGGAACCCTTCCTCGTATCCGCCGCCGTCCGCGCGTTCTTGGCCCAACGGCTGGTCCGCCGCCTCTGTCCGCATTGCAAAACGCCGCGCGAAGTCAGCTCCCAAGACCTCCGCGATCTCGGCGTGCCACCCGAGCTCTCCGGCCAAGTCTACTCCCCGAAAGGTTGCGACCGCTGCCGCATGACTGGCTTCTCCGGCCGTCTCGCCATTTACGAAATCATCGTGCTCACCCACCCGATGCAGGAACTCGTCGTCCACCGCGCCCAAGCCGTGGAACTCCGCGCCCAAGCCATCCGCGACGGCTACGTCCCGATGCGCGAATACGGCTGGCACAAGGTCATGAAAGGCGAAACCACCATCGAGGAAGTCATTTCCGTCACCTCCTCCGACATCGGCGGTGGCGAGTAAGCTCCTCCCTTTCGCTCAGCACTTCGCACTCCGCGTTCAGCACTTCTTCTAATGCCTCTCTTCGCCTACAAAGCACTGGCCACCAACGGTTCCGTCACCTCCGGCGAAATCGACGCCGCCGACCGCCCCGAAGCCTTGCGGGTGCTCGATCGCAAAGGGCTCCAGCCGGTTAGCTTGAAGGAAACCGCCGCAGCCGCCACGGGCAAAAAAACCAGCGGCAAAGCCAAAGCCGACGACAGCCCAAAAACCAAGGCCGAAGCCAAAGAAGACGCCATCCCCGACGGCCCGATCAAACTGAAGCGCCAGGAAGTCGTGCTCTTCACCGAGGAACTTTCCGACATGCTCAGCGCCGGCCTCCAGCTCGAGCCCGCGCTGAAGTCGATGGAAAACCGCCAGGAACTCGGCAACCTCAAGGCCGTCTCCTTCAAGATCCGCCAAATCGTTCGCGACGGCGTCAATTTCTCCGTCGCGCTGAAAAAAGTCAGCCCCAGCTTCGGCCCGCTCTATTGTTCGCTCGCCGCAGCGGGCGAGGCATCCGGCGCGCTCGACGACATCCTCAAACGCCAAGCCCACTACCTCAAAACCCTCGCCGAGCTCCAGGCCCGCCTCATCCTCGCGATGATCTACCCCGCCTTCCTCGTGCTCGCCGGCATTGGGGTTTCCGTCGTTTTTGTCACCGTGCTGATTCCTCAGCTCACCGCGTTGATCCACAGCAGCGGCGGGAAAATGCCGCTCGGCGCCGCCATTCTCATCTCCGTTTCCGCATTCATCACCAAATGGTGGATTGTCATCGTGCTGGTCATTTTAGCGTCGGGGATCTTCTTCAAAGCCTGGAAAGACAACGATGCCAACAAACCCGCTTGGGACCGCATCAAGCTCCAGCTGCCGCTCGTCGGCCCCGTCATCACCAGCCGATTCTACGTCCAGTTCCTCGAAACCATGGCCAACCTCGTCGGCAACGGCCTGCCACTGCTGCGCGCCTTGGAACTCTCCCGCGATGCCACCCAAAACCGCGGCCTCCGCGGCGAGCTCGACAAAGTCATCGCCCAAGTCGGCGACGGCCGCGCATTCTCCAAAGCCCTCATCCGCAACGGCTCCTTCCCGCCCTTGCTCATCGACATGATCTCCGTCGGCGAACAAACCGGCAAAATCGACCAATCCCTGCGCCGCGCCGCCGAGCGCTATGACAAGGAGCTCGACAAGGACCTGCAACGGATCATGGCCCTCATCATGCCAGCCGTCCTGATCGTCATGGCCGGCCTCATCGGCACCATGGCCTATCTCATGATCACCGCCATCTTCCAGACCATCTCCAACCTCCACTAAGAGGTCGTCATCATTCCCATCCCTCCCATCAAATCCCATCCCTCCAAACAAAAAAGACCGACGAACTAAATCGCCGGCCTTTTCATGGATACCGCGCAGCAGCGGCGTTGCTAGATCAGCTTTCTGAGGGCCTTTCGATCATGCAACGTTTGCCACAGGCGGTATTGCGGCCGTCACTGGCACCGCTTTGCGCGTCGGAGCTTTGCGTTCATCGTCGATCACATATCCCAGCGATCGATAAAATGCGCAGTTGGACCCGAAATTCGGATCGCAGCGCACCGCATTCGCCAAATTCACCAATTTTTTAGCCAAGCGGACTTCCGCCTGGTTGCGATCGGTGATTAGCCCCTTATGGTGGGTTCTCGCATTCGCGATTTCCAGTTGCACCACATTGGGCTCCTGGCATTCGGCTTCGAACTGGGCCAGGGTCATTCCTGCCAGAGTCGCCTCTGGTGCAAATCGTCTCCACGAGGAGATTAATTGGCTGCTTCGTTCGTTTACTATCTTCAGTCTCGTTCTACTACTCATACACTTCTCAAACCGTCTTCAGGCCAATCAAGTGGGTCGTACATTATTACACGGTTGCCACTGCCCTCTGACAAATTGGACTCTAAACATAGTGCTGAGCTATTGCAAGAAAAATCTACATAAATCTTTCGATATTCTTTATTATGCCTTCCATCGGCCTCGCTGACGCCACTATAAATCCATAAAATCCTGAAATGATGGAATTGACATAATAAAAAAATGATCTGCAAATCATTGGTTTTCAGAAAATGTGTTGTCAATAGACAGTTATGGAAAATAAAAAAATCCTTCGCCAAAAAATCCGCTTCGATCGCCCAGCCAAACGCCATCATCCAGCGCTCTCGGCATTCATTCTTATCAAATTCGCTTGTCTGCCATGATTCAGCGATCAAACGCCACCTCTAAGCGAACGCATTCCTCCGTTAAACGAACGTGTTCCTCCATTAAACGAACGCATTCCTCCGTTAAGCGAACGTGTTCCTCCGTTAAACGAACGTGTTTCCCCGTCAAACGAACGTGTTCCCCCGTCAAACGAACGCGTTCCTCCGTTAAGCGAACGCGTTCCTCCGTTAAGCGAACGCGTTCCTCCGCTAGACGAACGTGTTCCTCCGTTAAGCGAACACGTTCCATAAATTAGCGCGCAGCTTCACTCCCGACGATTGTCGGCTTGATTCCGAGACGATTGGTGTTAGGAATCAGCCGATGAAACCCTACTCCAGCATCGTCCTGCCCGCATTCCTGGCTTTGATGGCCGTATTTTTCTTCTTCATCGCGCTCAAAACGCTTTTGGGGAGGCGACCGTTGGTGCTTACGACGCGGTGGCTCTTTGGATTCAAGTGTTTGGCATTTTCGCCGTGCCTTCTTTACCCTTTATTCATCATGAGGAGTCTAGGCATGATCGCTTGGCTGAATCCCGCGATGTTTTTCGTCATCCTTTGTTTCATGTGGATCCAGATGAAGGGCTACATGGCGTTTGCCGTTTCCGACACCTATTTTCGGGAGGCTCTGCTCGCCGCTGCGGCCTCGCTGGACTATACGGTTGAAGAGACAATGTCCGGTCTGAAAATCAAAGAGACGGGGGAAATCGTCCAAGTCGCCATTGCGGGGTGGATCGGGACGGCTCAGTTGAAACCCGCCAAGCGGCAATCCGCCAAACTTGTCGCCCAGCTCGCTCATGGAATGAATGAGTATTTTAAGACGCACACTGGGAAAATGAACTACATGACGTCTTACTTTTACCTCATCATGGGGGCTTTCATGATCGCCGTCGCCGGCTGGCTTTCACTGGCGACGCACGGAATCTGAGCGGTGGCGGATTTGGCGTTGTCCCCTTGTATTCCGGCGGTGGCTCGTTTATGACCGTCTTCATAGAAACCATGGCAACCGCCCCTTCTCAACCTCCAGCTGGCAGCGCGCCTTGGGACGTCAAACGCAGCGTGAACGGCAGGCACTTGGTCCGCCAGTTCTTGCCTTGGCTGGGTGGGCTTTTACTGTTGTCGCTGGTGGCGTGGGGCTTGTGGCCGAAGCCGGTGATCATTGAGACGGGCGTGGCGGCGCGTGGGCCGCTGACGGTCCGTGTTTCCGAGGAGGGGAAAACGCGGGTGCGGAATCGCTATGTGGTGGCGGCCCCGATCGCGGGGAAAATGCGGCGGGTGTTGCTGAAGGCGGGGGACGAGGTGGTGGCCGGCGAGACGCTGCTGACCACGATCGAGCCGCAGGCATCGCCCCTGCTCGATCCGCGGGCGCGGGTGCAGGCGGAGGCGGTGGTTTCGATGCACGAGGCGTCGCGCAAACAGGCGGTCGAAACGCTGGAGGCGCGGCGCACGGCCTTGAAATTGGCGGAGGGGGATCGCGACCGCGTGCGCGCGGTGCAACGCCAAGGCAGCATTTCGGCGACGGATCGGGACCGCGCGGAGGGCGATGCCGCGATGCGGGCGGCCGAGGTGCGTGCGGCGGAGTTTGCGCTGCAAGTGATCGACTACGAACTGGCGCAAGCCCGTGCGAATCTGGAGCGGCCTGAGACTTTGGGGGTAGGGAACTTGATCGAGGTCAAGTCGCCGGTTTCGGGACGTTTGCTCAAGGTGATGCAGGAGAGTGAAACGGTGGTGGTGCCCGGCACGCCGATCCTTGAGGTGGGCGACCCTGCGGATTTAGAAATCGAGGCGGAGATTCTTTCGCGCGATGCGGTGGCGATCCACCCCGGCGACGCGGTGGACGTGGAACAATGGGGCGGCGAAGATCCACTCAAAGGCCGCGTCCGGCGGGTGGAGCCTGCGGGTTTCACCAAGATTTCCGCGCTCGGCGTGGAGGAGCAGCGAGTGATCGTGCTGAGCGATCTGGTGGATACGCCCGACATGGCCAAGCGGCTGGGGGATCGTTTCCGCGTCGAGGTGCGCGTCGCGATCTGGCGCGCAGACGATGTGTTGATCGTGCCTGCGGGGGCTTTGTTTCGCGAAGGCAACGCATGGAAAACTTATGTTCTCCGGGGCGGCAGAGCCCGCCAGACCGCAATTGGCGTGGGTCACAGCGACGGCCGCCTGACCGAAATCCTCACCGGCCTGCAAGCCGGCGACGAAGTGCTGCTGCACCCGCCCGACACGGTGAGCGACGGCACGCGGGTGAAGAAGCGCGAGTGAGCCGGTTGACTAAGCAGCAGCATCGATTAGAGTTTTCACGTTCATGAAAAAAAGCAGTCGATTCAATCCGCTCAATTCCAAGGGAGTTCTCCGCTGGTCAACCGTGTTGATTTTGGCGGGTGGCGCGGCCGGGCTGACGGGGTGCGACCGCGGGGTCCGTCACGTCGCGACCGACAAGGACGTGGAAATGGCGGCGACGCAATCGGAGATCGAGAAGCTAGACGCGGCGAAATCGAAGCTCAGCAATGGGGAGGTGGCGAACAATTTCCACATTCCCGGGGTGGGCTATTATCATGCCGAAGCGCGGGACTTTTTCGAACATCCTTACGGGTTCTCCCAAGAAGGGCGCTGGTTCATTAACGGGGTTTGGCGGAACGAAAACGTGCCCGAAGCCTTGGCCGTGAGCCGCCCATCGCCGGAAGCCCTGAAAAAAGTCGAAGCGGCTTTGGAAAAGGAGCAGCGGGAGCAGAAAGTCGCGGCAAACTCCAACCCGTCGGGCTACCAGAGCCACGGGTTCGGGATGGGCAACACCTTGATGATGTACTGGCTGCTTTCCGGCAACCGCGGGTTTTTCTCGCCGGGGGCGGGCTTTTCCCAAGCGAGCGGCCAAGCGGGGAATTGGCAGCGGGGGGTCGATAGCCAGCGCAGTGCGGTGAGCAGTTACGCCGCAGCCAACCCCGGTTATCAACGAATGGTCGCGCAAAGCCGCGCCAGCGGAATGGCGGTGAAGTCCGGACAATCGGTGCGGGGGGGCTTCGGGGCAACCCGCAGCAGCAGTATCGGCAGCAGCCGTCCATCATTTGGCAGCTAATTTTCCCAAAATTCATGAAATCCGCGATCCGTCTTGAGGCGAATTTGCCACGCCCCGATTGGCGACGACGGGTGGAGGAGTCGGGTCTGATCTGGCACGGTGCCGACGGCGCGCCTTATTGGACGGAGGACCAGCATCTGGTTTTCACGCTGGAGGCGGCGGAGACTTTGGAAAGCGCGGCGGGCGAACTCCACGCGCTTTGTCTGGACGCCTGCGAACAAATCGTCAGGCGCAACTGGTGGGATCGGCTGGCGATTCCGGAGGCAGCGGTGGGGCTGATCCAGACGTCGTGGATGGCGGCGGATTTTTCGCTCTATGGCCGCTTTGACTTGGCGTGGAATGGCAGCGGGCAGCCGAAATTGCTGGAATATAACGCCGACACGCCGACTTCGCTGCTGGAGGCGGCGGTCATCCAGTGGCAGTGGCTGGAGGAGGTTGCGCCCGAAAGCGACCAGCTCAATTCCATCCACGAGGCGCTGGTCGAGCGGTGGAAATCGATCCCCGAAAACACGGTGCACTTTGCCTGCGCTTGGGAAAATCTGGAGGACCGCCAGACCATTGCCTACCTCGCGGAAACTGCGGAGCAGGCGGGCAAGTCGGTGGAGCTGATGGACCTGCCCGAGATCGGGTTTTCCGAGGAAGGGCGCTTCACAGACGCCGCGGAGCAACCGATCGAAAAGCTTTTCAAACTGTACCCATGGGAGTGGATGGTTGATGAACCGTTTTTTGCGGAGATCGGCCAAGAGCGGTCGCGGTTCATCGAGCCGGCGTGGAAGATGATGCTGTCGAACAAGGGCTTGCTGGCCATTTTGTGGGAGCTCAATCCGGGCCACCCGCTGCTGCTTCCCGCGTACTTTTCCAGCGAAGCCCTTGGCGCTCAGGGCGTCTCCCGCTGGGCCGAAAAACCTTTTTTCGGCCGCGAGGGCGCTGGGATTTCCCTGATGGAACGGGGAAGCCCGATCGCGGCGGGGGCGCAAGGCCACGCCGGCGAACCGCGCGTCTATCAACAATACGCCGACTTGTTTGCGGCGGATCGCCAGCATTTGGTCTGGGGACTGTGGATGGTGGGCGACGAGTGCCGCGGCCTATCCGCGCGCGGCGACCGTTCGCCCATCACGGGCAATCTCAGTCGGTTTTTCCCGCATCGGATCGAGGGGTGACGACGCTTGTGCGTCATTTCTTCATGAATGGAGTCGTAGATGAAGAGGTCTCGCGCAGAGGCGCAAAGACGCAAAGTTTTTTAGAGAGGTGATATTGCAATGGTCCACAATCTGTTGAAGGCCTTTGATCCTCAGTGTTTAGTCCTTTCTTTTTTGGCGTCTTGGCGGCTTTGCGCGAGCCTATCTTCTCTTCTCCTGAAAGCTGAAGAACCCAGGTTTTCCGCTTTGGAGGGTTATGGTCAAACTTCCCCGATTTTGGGCGTTTTGAGGATTGCCGTATAATTAGGGTTTGCTTACATTTTTCCGAAGGAGAGGCCGAAGTGATTGTTTCGCGCCTGCCTACGGCTTTTTACCCATCGCATTCGTGCCCAAATCCTTAAAAATCCTCATCGCATGCGGTGGCACTGGCGGCCATCTGTTTCCCGGCATCGCGGTGGGCGAGGCGCTGCGGGCGCGGGGGCACGAGGTGATGTTGCTGATTTCGGAGAAGAAAGTCGATGCGGAGGCTTCGGCGAAATACCGCCACCTTTCGTTCCAGACGGTGCCTGCGGTGGCGAAACCACCGACCTTGTCGCCGCGGATGTTGCCGTTTTTGTGGAAACTGTGGGGTTCGGTCCGCCAGTGCAAAAAGATCCTAGTGGATTTCCGGGCGGACGCGGTCATCGGGATGGGCGGGTTCACCTCGCTGCCGCCGGTTTATGCGGGGCACCAGCTGGGACTGAAGACGTTCGTTCATGATTCCAACGCACGGCCGGGGCGGGCGAACGTGATGACCAGCCGCTTTTGCAGCCGGGTCTTTCTGGGGCTGGATGCCGCGAAAGCGTTTTTCCCGAAGTGCGAAACCGTGACCACGGGCACGCCGGTCAGGCCGGAAATCCTGGATTTGCCGTCGCGCGAGGACGCCGCCGCCCGCTTTGGGCTGGATGCGAGCCGCCCGACGATTCTGGTGACGGGCGGCAGCCAAGGCGCGCGCCGCTTGAACGAACTTTGCGCCGAGGCGGCAGCGAGTTTGCCGCCCGCCACGCAAGTGCTGCACATCGCGGGGGCATTGGATTTTGAGCGGGTTTGCGAAATCACGCGCGACCGTCCCGGCTACAAGGTGCTGGGTTTTTGCGACCAGATGCCGTCGGCCTACGCGGTGGCGGATCTGGTGATCGCGCGGTCGGGGGCGTCGAGTTTGACAGAAATCGCGATCGCGGGTCAGCCGTCGATTTTGGTGCCCTACCCTTACGCGGCTGACGATCACCAGACGCGCAACGCCGAGGTGTTTGCCGCAGCGGGTGCCGCCGAACTGGTGCAGGAACGCGATCTGGATGCAGAAAAACTCGCGACTTTGGCGAGTTCGATCCTGCAAGACTTGCCAACTTACAAACGCATGGCAAAAGCGGCCCGCACGCTCGCCATCCCCGATGCCGCGGAGCGCGTGTGCACCGCCATCGAAGACACTTTATTGCCCACATGATCGAACTCAGCAAACGCCTTACCGACCGCAGTCAACCCTTACAAATCCACCTCATCGGCGTCGCCGGATCGGGGATGAGCGGGCTGGCGCTGCTGTTGCTGGGCATGGGCCACAAGGTCAGCGGCTCGGACCGCGTGACCACGGCGGAGACTGAGCGGATGCAGGGCGTGGGGTTGAATTTTTCGTCGCCCCATGCGGCGGCTGCGGTGAAGGGGGCGGACATCGTCGTTTATTCCTCGGCGATCCAAGCGGCCAATCCCGCCTATGCTGCGGCGAAAAAGGCGAAAATCACGCTGCTGCGACGGGCCGAGTGCTTGGCGGCGATTCTTCACACGCGCAAGGGCATCGTCATTTCCGGCACGCACGGCAAAACGACCACGTCGTCGATGACGGCCCACGTGCTGCGCGAGGCGGGCCAGAAGCCGAGCCACTACGTCGGCGCGGAGA
>CAJXYV010000072.1 GCA_913063525.1 uncultured Verrucomicrobiota bacterium | reverse complement strand
TGGCATTCACCAGCGAGAACTTGAACTGCCCATCACCCTCAAAGTTCACCCCGCGAACGGCGATGCGCCCCTGATGATTGAGCAGTTGTGGCACGGCAGCATGGACCATCGCCAAATCACCGAACAAACCGAGGGAAAGGGCAATTGAACGGATACAAAAGCGGAGTCGTGTCATTGCTTTGCTTAAAAAGACTAATTATCAGGCAGATGTCGACCCTAATCCCGAACTGATCTCAACCTCTATGAGTGAACCGAGAATATAGGGCATTTGATTCATTAAAATATCGCAACTCTTTGGATCAGTTGCCTGAGTGCGAATAGGTCCGCATGAAGAGCTGAATATCCTTCACGCTCGCCGCAAAACGGTTGAGTGCCGTTTGTTCATCCTTCAGCAAGGTGTAGGCCGGAATCACAATTTTCCAGCGACTATTCCAGACACTCCGACCGATCAGCCGGGTGTTGGTGAACTCCTGCGGCATACTGCCGTAGAACATCGTCGCATCCGCAACCGGGCGGAAGGCTTGATGCTTGCGGATAATCCACGGCTGCTCGCTGAGGGTGCCGTTGGCATCAAAGAACTGCGTGCTGTTGAAGTCCGTGCCACCGAGATTATAGGGCAGTGGCAAGGCCTGATCCTGGACGCTCCACGTCCGGGCCGTGTTGGTATCGCCCAGCGGCGGCGCCAGCATGCTGTCGTTGCCGCAGGGGATCAGATAGACATACGGCGTGGCACCCAGAGCATTGGCGCTGGTCGTATCGGACGATCCGCTGCTGTTGCCTGAGGCGTAGCTGTCCATTCCGACATAACCCGGCAGGGCGATGCCGACGCTATAGATCTTGGTCGCGTAATTACTCGGCGTGTAGTTGTGATCACCCGCCGCATAGTCCAGACCGAAGAAATTCAAGCTGTGCTGGATGGTGCTGCTGAAGGGAATGATAATCCCCGGCACCGCAGTCCCGTCGGGCTTGGCGATGTTGCGGCAATACTTGGCCACGTCGCTGTCACCCGCCACGTTGGCCACGATGTGCTGCTCCAGCGTTTGCTGCCAAGCATCGTCGTCGCTGGTCGTCGTAGAACTATTCAGTAAGCGGAACAACTCGGAGCGCAGTGAAAAGACCGTGCCGTATTGATCGGGGTTGTTGATGCCTAGACGACCCTTGGCCACCGAGAAGTCGGCGTTCACCTGCGCCAAAGTTCCCGCCAGCCCGGCATCGCCCAGCGTGCTGGTGGTCGCCTGCGGCACTCCACCGGTCAAATCACCCAGCGAGCGGGATGCCACGATCCGATTGAAGATCTTCTGCCCGGAGCTCGTGCCTAGCAGGCCGGTTTCGTAATCGTAACTCTTCACCGCAAGATAACTGTAGCGGCTGGCGAGATCGAAGAGGCTGCGGTATTGTTCCAGCGACTCGTCGCGGAACAAGCGGAAGGCCAGATCCTTCGTCCGGTAACCTTGGATAACCGCCGCCGCACGAATCCGGAACGACTCGCGCTCGGCCAGCACGCGCAAGCCCTTGGCCAACACACTGCGCACATGCTCATTGGCCAGTTGGAACTTGGCGGCAGGCCCGGCCAACGACGAAACCATACCCGTCATTTCACGATATTTCTGCTCCACCTCGTAGGCGAGTTGAGTCGCCTCAAGGCTGAACTCTCGTTTCGTTAATTCAGCCTCCAGATCGAGCGAGGATTTACTGATATCCGTGTTGACGCTGCGGGCGATGGTATCACTCGCAAACGCAGAAACCAGCATCACCTCCCTTACCTGCGTCGCAGCCATCAAGGTGCCACCCCGTGCGCCCGCGAGTGCATCTGTGGCTAACCCCACCACTTTGGGAAACATCTCTGAGATCGCCATCGCCGACTCCTTAAGATAATCGGCGGCCATACCCGTGCTTTGACCGATGGCCTCTGCCGCGGCAACCACACCAAGTTTCGTCTTGATGATGTCTTCTTTACTGCTGCGGTACGCAACCTGATTGGCATGATTGTCGACTGTCTCAATCATCAGTTGGGCCTCACGCTGGAAGTCTCGATTGCAATCGACCACCGCGCCAATGGCACTGGAAAGATCGAGATAGGCGAGATGAGCATCCATCAGAGCCGACTGCAGTTCACCCGTTTCAGGGCGAGTACCCATGCCACCTTTGCGATAAATGTCCGAGTATTGAATGAACTGGTTTGGATAGACCGTCACATCCTGTGTGATAACCTGCGACGAATCATCGCTCTGCTTCACAATATCCACGATAGATTTGCCCGTGAAATCATCATTCGCCGCAGACGTTGTTACTTTAATCGAACAAGTGGCGGGTGATATCGTATCAGCCATCGCCAACGGGGTCGCTGCAAAAGGGCGATCCACCACAAACCAGTTGGTCAGATCCGGACCCGAATAATCCTGTGCGTAAATCTTGCCTGCACCGACATCGCCGTCATAGGGCTTACCAAAAATTTCGACCAACTGACTGACATAGGCAGTTTCCTGATCGCTGATGGCAGCACTATAATCATCCACCGAATTTTGCTGGGTTCGGAGCGAGGCGGTCATCTTACCCGCCTGCTGGAAGGCCCCCGACGCATTGTTCAGGGCGGCCAGCGCGCGACCATAAACTTGCTCATAGTGAGACGTTCCGGCCTTCATCTGGTCAGGTGAGATATCGAAAGCGATTGCCCCCGAACTCAGTCCCAGCGGATTGAGGTGCGCGTCGGCGTTGTCCATGGTGGTTTGGTAGCTGATGGCCAAAGCCTCCAGTTCTGCAAACTCCGGCACCGTGCTGCGGTCAATCTTCTGAATGCCCGTATGGATGGAATCATCCGCGGGAAGCAAGGCGTTGCCCATTGCCCAGTTGAAAAGCGCGGCCTGGGATGATCGACTCACCGAGTCGTCCAGGGCCCAGTGCTCATTCGCATCCGAGAACTGAGCCCAACCGCTGGCAATGTCATCTTGATAATTCTTACGGTACTCGAGTTCGCAAATCTGCTGGGAAGTGCGGGCGAGACTGACGGCCGCTGAGACGAATTTACGCTCATCTTGATAGTCAATAGTGACCGCTTGGCCCATCACCGTCACCGCCTCTGCACGCGGCGTCCAAGTGAAGTTAGGGTTATGCAACAAACGATAGTAACCGGTCAATGCGGTCAAGTAATGCCCATAGGCATCACCATGACCCTGCGGGAACATCCACTGGGCATCCGACTCGTCAATCACCCCATTGGCGGTACTACTGCCGGACTTTTCTTTAATGTTGTAATTGGTGGCATAAAGTGACTCACCGCTATTGATCCCGCCGGTATAGTTCCAATAAAGACGGTTGTATGCTGGTGAGGTCTGTACGCCGGGGCTCACACTATCATCGCGGCCACGCAGCAAGGCGAGTTCCTCATCCAGCGAACTGGCGACTTGGCCTTCGAAGCTGAAGCGACTGGTATTCACCGATCCGTCATCGAGCGAGATGGTTGGGTTCGCCGCGTCGGAATACGCCTCGTTGCCGAGAATCATGTAGAGGTCATTGAGATAACCGGCAGCGAGGATCAAGGCGTTATTGGTGTCTGGGTCATTGGTATTCGCGTCGATGCTCATGCTCTTGGCGCGGTTGAGCACGGTCTCATAAATTTCGATCAGCCCGACATCATTCACATTATCCATGGTAAGGGCGATATCCCCTTCCCAGCGCTTGCCTGCTTGGGTGATCACGCTCACATCGGTATTGACGGCGTTGTTGTAAAGATCGGTGACACGCTGAGAGAATGGATTGATCGCCGCCAGTACCCGTTTGACCCAACCCTCATTGAACTGAGCTGGCATCCACCGCGACCAGTTGGTTGAACCGAGCACATTTCCCGCCGTGGACTTTGGACGATAACGCACGGTGAACCAGCGATCATTGAGGACAAACTGCGGGCCACCGAAAGGGTTGAGCACATCCCCACCGACGATCGCCATATTGCTCAGCACGCCGCTTGGATCACTAGGTGCTTGCCAGACCGTATCGGAGGTGGTCACCACATCGGTTTCGGTAGCCGCCTCGAGTTGGAAGTTGACCGAGCTGATGGCGTTGGTATCGCTAGTGGTATAAAGGGCCACTTCGATGACGTTGGCACCGGCGGTGAAGTAACTCGGCGCGACACTGAACTGCTTCGACAATCCCGTCGTTGAAAGACCTGTACTGGCGTCGGACTGCGTCAAACCCGTCGTCGGGGCATTATAAGCCACTGCGGGATTTCCATTCACATAAAGGACGAGCCCATCATAACTTCCAACACTGGTACTAAAGATAATTTTACCTGGCACGCCCGAGGTAAAATCGACCGCCGAGACCGACTGGAACACCACGCTGGGATATCCAGCCACCGCGTCTGCATCCGTATAAGTCTGGGTAACGATTGTTAGCTGCGAAGTGCTATTGCTTGGGGCCTGTGAGAGCACGATTTGCGTACTATTAATCACGCTCGTTATCTTCGCCGTGCCGCTCAAGCTGCTTCCACTCACCACCATTCCCGGCTCAATGGCCGAAGTATCAGCCAAGGTGATCGTGCTGCCACTCACCCCTCTCGGAGTGTAAGTGCCAACCGTCTTAGCCGAAGGGCGGATCAGCACCGCACGCGGCACGGTCACCGTGCGGCCTGTGGCGATGCTGGCGTATTGTGCCGCTGTCGGAAGTATTGCGCCCGGACCGGTGTAAACCTTCCATGCCGACGTGGTGCCCAACTTGGTTGTCATTTCCGTGCGGTAAACTGCCGGCGCACTGGCAGCACCCGTTGTCCAACGCCACTGGAATTCATACTCCTCGGGCTTAGCGGCAAAGTCACCACTGTGTCGCAAGCTCACTTGCTCATCCAGCGGGTTGCTGGAGTTTACCACCTTCAAGTCACCCGTGTAGAGGCGATCCGCTACCTTGAAGACTTTGACCTGCACAGGATCCCCTTCGGGGGTAAACGCATTGCCATTACCAAAAACCATCGTCACGTAGCCCGTGCCCTTGCCTAGAGCTGTCACGGCATAGCTATCCACCGCAGTATCTGGGTTGGCGATTTCGGCGAGACTCGTCGCACCCACCTTCGTGGAAGTGTTAACCATGTAAGTGCCTAGTTTGGCAACATCTTCCACAAAGGTCTCCACCGTCGTTGATAGACCATTGATTGCGGCATCCCACTTCGATTTATCATTGTTGCCCGCAGGAACTAGCCCCTTAAGTTTCGTCACCTCTGCTGCGGTCAAAACATTGAGATCTAAATAATCTTCACCAGCAATGGCATCGTGAAACTCCCCCTTGAAAACCAATGTTCCTTTCGTTCCGCGTAGGGGATCGAAATAAATGCGCTGCTGCAACGAAGGAGAAAGCCCTTGGAAGTAGCTCTTTCCTTGGTAAGAAGTGGTGGTAATGGATGACGGAATGCTGGCCAAGCCCGAATCAGTCAACGCATAGGTCTTTTCACGCGTCGGATCATGAAGCATCACACTCGCCTTAGCAGTGGCACTGTTGGCGGTATCTTTGGCGATCGACTGTTGGTAATAGATTTGCGCGCTTTTTTGGCCGCGCACTTGCGGCAAACCATATTTCGGGAGAGCCAGCGTCTCACCCACGGCGAGCTCAGGAACAGCGCTCGGCCATGCTGCGGTGTAAACGATGCTGAGCGGTTGATCGATTTGCCCTCCCCCACCCGTTGGATCAGCATCGATCAAGTTGGTCGTCAGCAACTGACCGGTGCGAGCCGCATCACGCAAAAACGGCACAATGGTACCTACCGGCGGTTGGCTACTCATGCCCGGGATGAAGAATCCATCTTGGGTCTTGTAGTAGAGCTTCATCGTCAGCGTTGGCGTGCCCGTGGCATGCGGCCCCCGATGTATCCAGGTGAAGCCCTTCCGATCCTTGAAGGTAAATCCTTTATAAGCGGCTGCAGACTGGACCGCCGTGTTGACCGGAGCATCGGCCCCGTAAATCTCAAGATCCTTGGCTGTGGCGTTATCTCCGGCACCTACCATCGCCAACGGAAGCAGGGGCAACGGATAAGGCTTTACCAGTAAGGTCCCCGCAGTCGCGGTGTAGTTGAAGGTGTATGTTGCGTTGGTGCGCAGCACTTTATAGGCGTGAATCGCTGGACGCAGGTCACTCGAATGAGTGTAAGCGACAAGCACATAGGGCTCTGAAGTGTAGGTCGAGCCCGCAGTGGTGAGATTGAGGTCGTCACGCAGAGCGTAGGCTCGGCCACCGAGCATAAACGCATGCTCTTCGTTAGGGTTATAGCCCACCTTCGCCGAATCGTTTTGATAGTACACCGAGCCTGATGCCTCTGCCCCAGTTAGATCGCCAGTGCCCACGCCCTGCGCGATGACGATCTGTGAAGGATTACTGGGGTAAGAAACCGTGTAACGACCAATTTTTCCTGCCACATAAAAGTCGCTAAACTGTGACGAAGGTGCGGCAACCTTCTTAAACCACCTTACGGTGAGCGTATTGCTTCCCGTCTTCGCATTGACTGGAATGATGGCACCCTTATTCGCCGCATCCATCCCCTGAGTGAAGGGGTTGACGTAGCCTACGGGATAATAGCAGGTACCGCTCGAAATATACCCACCCAGCTCGTGGCCGCTTGGCGGCACCAGTCGATCACCCACCGTGGCCGCCGTGGCCTCAACGATTCGCGCAGCCTGATCACTTTCCACGGTATAAGTCAGTGTCGAACTACCATTGGCAGGGCTGCTTGCTGCGCTGAGAATGTAATGGGTGCTATCCGTGATACTTGAAATGGTGGCAATGCCCGTGATGGGCGATCCCGAAACCAACATTCCCACTTCCATCCCCAACGTGCTATCCACCGTGACCGTGGTCACCCCACTGGTCGTGCTGTAGGCCGAAACACGGCTGATGGCTCGGGTCTCCGCCTGCGTGTAAAGATTGATGTACCAGGGCGTGCCCGATCCCGTGAATTTCAGCAGACTGCGGTTGCGACCGTCCGACCCAGGATTCACTAACACCGATTGCGTCAGCGCATCCAAGGTTGCCTCGGCCCCAGCAGGATCATCCTGGTAGACGATCGACGGCAGAGCTCCATTGATGAATTTTAAGCCGGTATCTGCCGTGCTCCCGCCAGCATCCACCGTCTGGTAGGTGTAATCCGTCAGATTGGGCGACCAGCGAAGCCAATACGCAACCTTATACTTTGGCCAACGAATCCCGTAATCGCCTTTTTCCAGCCAATAGAACTTCACATCGTTGTAGGCGGTTCCGCTAATGGGCGTACCATTGTCGGGCTCGTTGGAAGCGCTGGTAGCGCGTTCTGCGTAGTAGGTCGTCAGGCCGTCACTGGTAGTGACGGTGGAATAATAATTCACCGCCGAGCCAGCGACCGGTGATGCAGCTAGAACACCTGAGGTTCCATCGTGCGGTAGGATCTCCTTGCCCAGGTAGGTCGAGGTGTATTTGGTATCCGCCTGCCGGACGATTTCAATAATGTCCGAACCGATGTAGGTCAGCACACTGTTGCCGACGCGAGCCTTACCGAGGTATTCGACAAAAATCCGGCCCTCCGCATTGTAGGCATACAACTGCGCCGTCGCCCCCACCTTGGTGAATTTGAGCGTGCTATAAATGGCGGGCTCCAATGGACTATCGCCCGGTGACACAACCTCGTTCACCACCGCCTTGGGCACGAAATTATTATAAATGGGGTTTACCGCCATGATATTAGGATCGGTGATCGCCACCGGCGGAGCATCAAAGCCACGCTGATTCCAATAGATGGTCCGGATCGGCTTGGACGAGGTGGATGCCACCGAAAAGGTCTCCGTCATGACCTCATAGTAACCGCTGCCATTAGCGACGTTAGACACCCAGCTGACGCTGACCTGTCCAGGTTGCGAGGCGAAGGACTTCTCCGCGTGAGGGCTGTAATAGTAGTTGAGTGCCGGGGTGATGGTGCAAGCGACATTGCCTGAAATATCGCTGTTAGCTAAGTCCGCTAGCGTCACCGTCGTGCCCGTGATATCGATGACTGGCTCGCCCAAAAGCGTAACCCCCACGACCAATGTCGCTGGCACGCTAGCTACGGTTACGAGGCGTGATGTGGTACTACTCGAGGTCACATTAACACTACTGGTCGGGATCGGGGTGGTGGTCACCCCTGACGCCGTCAGGAATCCTTCACCCGGTTGTACCGGCTTTTGGCGCCAGAAACCTGCAGGCGCCGTGGTGGTGAGATCCGATTTCGTGAGAGGAGTCGTGATTTCATCGCCCATCTGATAACGTGGCAAGCCGGAGGCAAAAACGCCGCCGAAGGTGCTACTGCGCAGCAACAGCGTGGTTCCTACCGCCGCACTGAGGTCGCGTGTGGTATTCCCCGGGTAGTAGGGCGCCGTGCTTAGATTCGCTCGCGACGAACCACCGCTCTGCCCCATGCCCTGGTTGTTGCTGTTTAACGTGGCCGGCAGGGTCAAGGCATTACTGATGGGTAGGCTCGCGCTTCCCGGCGGGCCATAGGCAGTGGCGGCTGTCGCCGCAACGGATCCCGTACCTGCCCCGTTGAAGGGATGATACAGACGGTTCTGTTGGGAGACATTCAGCGAATAAGTCTGCGCCTGCACCAGCGAGGCGACAGCCAAACTCACTAGAGTGACAAATAAGGTACGGGAGAGCAAATTCACAAGTATAATTGGCAAGTGTTCAGTGAGCAGAAATCAGCGATTGTGCGTCATCAAAAAAGTGGGGATCACCACGACCCGCAGCCGTTGAATTAAAAATTCCATGGTTTATTCTGCGAGTTTCTAAAACTCCATCATCCGAAACTCCTCTTCATTCTCCAGCTTTGACCGACACGGTCTGGGGCAAGCTAACCTTTTCGGTCAGCAGTTTCTCAAGTGCGACCAATCTCGCATTCTGACCCGCATCCTCTACGGATTGTGCAGTGGCACGCTTTTCTTGCTCCGCCAACTTGGCCTCAAGAGCCTCGATCTTCGCATCCTTCTCGTGAATCTGCCCGTTAAGCTTGCTAAGATCGGCATCGGTGCGTGTTTTATACTCCTGCAAGGCCTTACAGGCGATCGTCGCAAATGTGGTGTACCCCACGGTCTTCAGTCCATCGCTCCCAGTCGCCACGATATCGGGGAACAGCGGCTCCACCTCCTGAGCGATCACCCCAAACTCAGCCTTCGCGGCAGGATCACTCACATCTTTCCAATGGAAGCGCCGAAACGGCAATTGCATCAAACGGTCCAGCATCGGCTCCGCATCTACGATATCCTTCTTCAGGGAGCGATCCGAATACCAGTCAATGTTACTATCTCCATCGTAGCTGAAACCCCTCCAAGCGCCTGGGTACTGCCCTGAGTTATAAACATCAAATGCAATTCCTCCACGGTCCGCACGATATGACATCCTCACCCAAGTGTCACTGCTGTTACTAGATTTAGTCCCATGCATTGCAAATCCATCGTTGGCTGTACCATCGCCGGTTACAGTGACCGTACCGATCGAAGTATCGATCCATCCAGAACCTCCCACCATCATCTTGCCTCCATTGACATATACCTCCTGGATAGAGTTACTATCGCGCAGCCTTAGACCAGCCGACCCGTGATTGAAGTAGGTCGCGTTATCTGACCAGCGTGGCCAAATAAAAGGTTCGTAAGTACCAGCCGAATTTTTTGCATTCATAATACCTCCATTATTCATGTAGACGTGACTCCCAAGAGTCACATCTCCATCTGCTTTCAACGAACCCGCTACATGCAATTTAGCGTCCGGCGCAGCCGTACCAATGCCGACATTGTTGCTGGTGTTAATCGTGATCGCTGAGACACCGGTACCGGACTGCAGGTTCACCTTTCCGGTTACAGACCGTATCACCAAATCCCCAGCAGCCGCTGATGCCGAGTAGGCACCTCCAGCCGTTGCGATGCCCAAGTCCGCACTCACCGTTCCCGTATTCAAGCTCACCGCAGGATTTGCACTGTTTTCAACCATCAAATTTCCTCCATAGATATATAACTTTGATGTAGGACTGGTTGTGCCGATCCCAACATTTCCGCTCGCATTGACCCTTAAGCGCTCGGCTCCATTCGTGTTCAGAGTCACCACCCCGTCAGCAGGCGAGAACAAGCCGCCATCGGTATCACCACCCGTGCCAAATACGTAACCTCCCGCACCCGTCGCGCTGACCGATCCCTCGACACTGAGACGAGCCGAAGGTGCGCTGGTTCCGATACCGATCAGACCACCGCTGGGATTGAGCAGCAAGGGCCCAACGGTACTGGCCGCAGTGTAGGACTGAATGGTCGAGCGGTTGTTGGTGGTGTCGAAGCCAACAAGCAGGCGCTCGTTGGCGTCGGTATTGCCACGGATGACCAGCTGGCTGGCGGGGGTATTGGCGTCATCTCCTTGCAAGGTCAACTTACTGGTCGCGGGGAAACTGCCCGTAGCACCGATGCCGACCTGCCCGGATGCATTCCAAAGCAACGCCGTGTTCTTCGTACCGCTGACATTCGCTCCCAAAGCCCCGCCACCATTGCCGTAGAGCACCGGGCCATCGACCGCGACCCCATTCCAGGTACGACCACTGCCATACCAGCCAAGACCGTAGTTGGTGGCCGTGCCGGAGGACGGAGTGATCGTAAGATCCGTGCCACTGGCGATGCTGTCAGCAACTGAGGCATGGAAGGCAAAGGCCGCCGTGGTAATCGCCTGCCGTGGGCTGATCGGCGTATCCGCTGCGGTGATGCTACCGTCGCCATTGTCCACCATGATTTCAACGTAACGGGTCGCGGTGCCGCTGGTGAAAACCGTATCGAGCGCTGGGCGACTCTCGGCAGATGCCGTGCCTGTCGCCGTTGCCCCAGCACCCAGGAGCACACTGAACTCACCCTTATAGATCGTGACCGTCTGCTCCTCGGTCCATAGGCGGGTACCCGCCGTCGAGGCATCATAAATCCGGAAGATGACCTTGCGGTTGATCGCGCCAGAGGCACCAAGCAATGCTCCCGAGGAGTCAGCAACGATCCCTTGGTAATTGATCGTGGACGGAACAGCGGCATTGAGCGATGCTCCAGAGAGGAGCAAAAAGGCGATGAGGCGAGTGGGCGTTTTCATGGCGGTTTGGAGAGTGGAAGAGTTAAAGGTTATGAGTTAGAGTTGTTTTCGATTTCTACTTTCTGCTTTTAAATTTCAGTTTTACTGCGAAAGCGTGCCGATTTCGGAGGCTCGGCGGAGTTCGAAGGTGCCGCTGAGCTGGATCGAGCTACTGTGCAGGCCCGAGATGACTTCGCTATAGGTACCGCCGATCACCGTGCTACCCCAACCGGCAACCGTGCCGCCACTGGGCGGGGTAGTGGTGAAATTGAAAGTGGTCGCGCGGTTGATCGTGTAGCTCTCGACGCCCTCAGCGGCAGGCTCGAAGCGGGCATTTTTATTGTCGTGATCCGGGTGAAACTGATGGACAAAGGGATTGGTCGGGTCGTCATACGGAAGCGCGATGGCGCAGGCCAAACTGCTACCGAGAGCAACCGTACCACTCCCGGTGATGACACGCCCTGTGGGCAGATGGCCTGCCGAGAGGCGATGCGCGGTGGACAGGCTGGAAGCTTGCAGCAGCGACTGGGAGGTACTGATTCCATCATTGTTCGGAGCCACGGCCAACTTGCCGAGGTAAACCTTGGAAAGTAGCTTGGCTGTGCCGTCATCCGCGACGTGCAAAAGCGTGCGCATTTTAAAAGTCCCGGGAGTCGCCGTTCCTGATTGTGCAGGAGGCGCTGAAATCGTCACCTCCGGGGTGATGGCATAACCACTACCGCCAGAAATAATCGTGAAACCGCTAACGGCCCCATTGCTCACCTGGGCGATGGCTGTCGCGGGCTGGCTACTCAAAGTCGGCGCACTCAAGGTCACCGTCGGCGCGCTGAAGTAACCCAAGCCCGGATTGGTGACGGTATATCCCGTCACTCGGTTATTGCTGATCGTCGCAGTGGTAGTGGCTTGGATGGCAGGCGGTGGACTCGACAGCGTGACCGTCGGCGGACTCAGATAGCCCGCACCTGCGACCGTCCTCGCAAGACTGACCACCGCACCACTCAAAGTTGCCGTGGCCGTGGCCGTGACAGGAGTGACAAAGGTTCCGCCACTGATCGTCACCGTCGGCGTGCTGAGATAGCCGCTACCACCATTACTCAGGGTGACACCGCTGACGACTCCGTTGGTGATGGCTGCCGTGGCCACGGCTTGCACGGGCGCGGGCGGTGCGGCGATGGTCGCAGTAGTCGGCGTCACGGTGTATGTTCCGTTAGCACCCTTGACAAGGGTACTCACTGCAAATTGGGCCGCATTCCCAACCGCCGTCGGCACGGTGGTGCCAGAGGTGGCAGTCCCCCCACTGAAGGTCAACGTAGGTGCCGTGGTATATCCCGCCCCCATGCTGGTGATCGTGATCCCTGTTACCACGTTATTGGTGAGAATTGCAGTGGCCGTTGCAGGGGTCGTAGGGCTACCACCTCCCGAAATAGTGACCGTCGGCGCAACCGAGTAACTCATATCTCCAGAGACAATGGAGAAATTATCCGCTGTGAGCCCGAGAGTGGCAGTCGCAGTCGCCCCACTGCCGGTACCACCCGTAATGGTCACCGCTGGGGGAGTGGCATAGCCAGTTCCAGATACCCCTTTGCTAATCGTCCAATTGGCGGCAGTACCACCCATCGTTGCTGTAGCGGTGGTTCTCGCAGCCGGCGCACCGATTGCCACCGTGGGTGCCGCTGAATAGTACCCCCCACCATCAATGACCGAAATCGCACTCACCGTTTTCCCATTCATCACCGCATCAGCCGTGGCATTCGTGCTAGCGGGCGGCGCGCTGATCGTCACCGTTGGAGCGGCCTGATAACCAACTCCCGCATTGACCGTGGTAAACCCAGACACCGCCCCACCCGACAGAGTGGCTGCAAAACTAGCGCCTGCCGAGGGCGTCGGCGCACCGATCGTCACCGTGGGGACCGTGGCGTAGCCAAAACCACTGTCCGCTGACGTGATCGACGTCACCGTTCGGTTGACCGAACTAAATGCCGCAGTCGCCGTGGCCAACTTCATGTCGTTACTAGCAGGCGCGGTGAGAGTCACGGTGGGAGCCGTGGTGTAGCCGAAACCGCCGGATCCATCCACGGCCAATCCCGTAACCACCCCATTGGTCAAAGTCGCCGTTGCACGCGCAGGGTTGGAGACTTTGCTGCTCACACTGTTAAGACGGATATCACCCACCCACAATCCGGCAAGTGAGGCCTTGTAAGCCGTGACCGGCAGATAAACATCCATCAAACTAGAACTTTCCGTGATCCGCAGCAGCGAGGCGTAATAAGAATTGGCCGCGCCGGTCATCGCCGTGCGGTCGATCCCGATGCTCAGCTCGATCGTGGTCTGTGGCGCGATGACTTGGGTACTGGAAGCACCCATCGCCGTTTCCGTCCAAGCGGCGGTCGCCGCATTGTAGGCGCGATTTGTCAGCGCGACCGGACCGGCGACTGCCGTTTGATAAGCAGGTTCTGCCTCACTGTTCGTGGGCGCGAGGGTCACCGTGACCACCGCACTGGTGCGGTTGCGAATGCGTAGTTTGATCTCCGAACGTGTGCGGCCGAAGCTCAATCCATCGCTGTTGCTCAAGCTAAACTCGAGGGGCGCATAATACTCGCCCGCCACCTTGGCGGAAAACCAGTAGGCCTGGTTCCGGTCGACTCGCTCCGAGGTGGTCGAGAACAGTTGGATCGGGTTGGTCGAACTCAAATCGCCGCCCGCGTATTTGAAAATCTTCGAACTGCTCGCGATGGCGGCCGGAAAGGTGGCGAAGTAACTGGCAAACGTCGGGAAGATACTGCCGTTCTTATAAGTGGGAAAACCCAGCAGGTTGGCCCCATTGCGGACCCAGGAATTACTCGGCAACTGCGGCGACTGCTTGAGCGTGACCGTGTAACTGGAGCTCACCGTGCCCAAGCACTTGACCAGGTAGGCGTGCTGACCGACCAACTTGGTAAGGGTGGTCTCCGCCGCCACCCCGCGTTTCCACACACTCCACTCGGCGGTACCAGCAGAGGGGATCATCTGCGAATCCATGAACTGGACCGCATCTGGATTGGGGTTCCAGCACCAAATCTCGGTGATGTTGGCGGTCGTGCCCGAGTTCGGAAAAATATTATCAATCGCATCGTAGCTGGCGTCCCCGTGCAGATAGATCGCATTCCACCCACCCTTGAGCGTGTAGGTCTCGGTCTTCCACTGGGCATGGGCCGTGCCGCACACCAGCAGCGCGATGAGAGCAAAAAAGAGTTTTTTCATCGGAAAGTTAAGGAGCGGGGACACTCCTGTCCCCATCTTCAGGATGCGGAAAAAACGACAAGAGGGTCGTTGCTCCTTGGAAGAAAATAATTTCATCGGACAGTCAGTCGGTAAAATTCTTTGGTATCCGAGCGCGGAGCCGCAAACGCCGAAAGCACCGCCACATCGCTGGCCTGGTACGCCGTACTGCCCGCAGCCGGCCCACCCACCCCAAACGCCACCCGCGTCCACGTCTGCATGTCCAGCGAACTCTCGATCGTGTAAACCTTGC
>CAJXYV010000071.1 GCA_913063525.1 uncultured Verrucomicrobiota bacterium | reverse complement strand
TATCCGCAGAAATTTCGTTCACCGCGCCGGGTGCCCCATCACCAGACACCACCTCGATCGCCGGCCCGCCGATCAGCCCCGCCGAGATCGCCATCCAACGCGCCAACGGCGACGAATTGCGCGATGGGCTCACTCCCGTCACTTTCGGCAGCTCCGCCATCGGCAGCACGAGCCGGTCCGAAACCCTGCTCATCCGGAACACCGGCGCGAGCAACCTCGCCGATCTATCCATCACCGTGGATGGAGTGAACCGTTCCGAGTTCACCGCGGATTCCCTGAAAACCACCGAGCTCGCCCCGGGCGAATCCACCGGCATCCAGATCCATTTCAATCCCGCATCCGCAGGCTTAAGGAACGCCACGCTTCACGTCGCCAGCAATGATGCGGATGAAAGCTCGTTTGAAATCCCCCTGACAGGCACCGGCATCGCCGCCCCGGAGATCTCCATCACCCTCAAAGGAGGCAGCCCGCTCACCGATGAAAAGACCTTCATCAACTTCGGCAACGGACTTCTCGCAAAATCCGGAAAGCCCAAAATTCTCACCATCACCAACCAAGGCACCGCCACTCTCACCGGAATCAGGGTGACGCAAAACGGACTCCACAGCGCGGACTTCAGCGCCGGAATTTTACAAAAAACCACGCTCGCCCCCGGTGACAGCACCACCTTGAAGGTCACCTTCAAACCCACCGCCGTAGGCATCCGCTGGGGAGCCCTCCACATCGCCAGCAACGATGCCGATGAAGGCTCGTTCGACATGACGCTCACCGGCAAAGGCATTTCCACCACCCGGAAATCCTCCGCCTCCCTAGCCGGCCCCGACCTATCGATCCCGCAGGAATTCACGACCTCCAACAGTCTCACCGTGGTCGATGGCAAAAAATTCCGTACCCTAACGATCACCGGACCCGCCGGAAGCCGCGCGCCGGACGCTGCGGTCGAAGTTTCCTCCGATCTCCTCGGTTGGTTCAGCGGGAAAAAGCACACGACCGTGCTATCGAGCGGTCCCACGATCCTCAAGGTGCGCGACAACACACCGGTTTCCGTCGGTGAGAAACGCTACATCCGCCTGAAGCCCTGAGGGCTTCACAACTCGGCCAGTTCCGCCTTGCCGATGGAATACGCCGCGAGATCCTCCACCTCGTTGATCGAGGAAACATGGCAGAGTTTTTGCCGCAGTTCCTTGGCTCCGGGGAAGCCTTTGCAATACGCCATCAGCCGCGAGCGCATGGCCGTCAGCGTTTGTTTTTCGTTCCCGTTGCGGCCGCTGTCCACCGCGAGCCGGCAATGCCGGATCACCAGCTGCCAACGCTCCTCCACGCAGATTTCCGCCATCAGCGCGCCGGTCTCGAGAAAATGTTTCGCCTCGCGGAAAACCCACGGGTTCTGCATCGCCGCGCGGCCGATCATCACCCCGGCCACCGCCGTTTCCTCCCGCCGCCGCAACACGTCTGCCCCGCAAGTAATGTCGCCATTGCCGATGACGGGGATTTTCACCGCCCGCGCCACCGCGTCGATCACGTCCCAGTTCGCCTCGCCGCCATAACCTTGCGCCCGCGTCCGGCCGTGCACCGCGATCGCCTGCATCCCGCAGTCTTCCAAAATTTTCGCCACCTCCACCGCGTTGACCGACGACTCGTCCCAGCCGATCCGCATCTTCGCCGTCACCGGCACCTGATCGCCCACCGCCTTGGCCACGCCCGACGCCACCGCGGCGAGAACCGGGCAATCCTTTAACAGCGATGACCCGCCATTGCGCGCCACCACCTTGTTCACCGGGCAGCCGAAATTGATGTCGATGAAGTCGGGCCGCTTCCAGTCGATGATTTTGCGCGCAGCCTCGCCCATTCGCTCGCCGTCGGCGCCGAACAACTGCACTCCCACCGCCCGCTGCTCGTCGGTGAACTCGGTGTATTTCCGCGTCCGCTCGTCTGCCTGCATGATACCTTCGGCCGAGACAAACTCGGTCACCATTACGCCAGCCCCCAGTTCCTTGCAAATCTGGCGGAAAATCACATCGGTCACCCCAGCCATCGGCGCGAGATACAGCGGGAATCGGTTGTCAGAAAACCAAGGGAGCACGCAGCACCCTAGAACTATTCCGCACCGCCCGTCCACCTTAGATCCAAGTCGGCAAAATCACAAAATCGCGTGAATTGGGGATTTAAATTCCCGACGACCTTAACTAAAATGGCCGCCAATTTTCAGATCCCAATCAATTCATGCGCATCCTCCTCACCACCTGCAGTTACCAAGACACCCCCGGCCCGCACCACGATCTCATGGCATCCCAAGACTGGGACATCGTCTGTGAGCGCGGCCCACTTTCCGAGGCCCGCATGCTCGAACTCGCCGGCGATTTCGACGCCTTTCTCTGCGGCGACGACAGCATCACCCGCGCCGTGATCGAAAAGTCGCTGCCCCGCCTCAAGGTCATTTCCAAATACGGCATCGGCCTCGACAAAATCGACATCCCCGCCACCAAGGAGCTCAAAGTCCCCGTGCTCTTCACCCCCGGCGTCAACCACGACACCGTCGCCGAGCACACCTTCCTCCTCCTCCTCGCCCTCGCCAAAAACTTCCCCTACGCCATCGACGGCACACGCGCCGGCCGCTGGGATCGCAAGACCGGTAGCGAACTTTTCGCCAAGCGCATCGGCCTGATCGGCCTCGGCCGCATCGGCCAAGAAGTCGCCCGCCGCGCCCGCGCCTTCGGCATGGAAGTCCACGGCTTTGGCAACTTCTGGCCCGATGACATCGCCGCTGAATTCCAAATCACCCGCCACCTCACGCTCGATTCGCTTTTCGACGCCGTCGACATCATCAGTCCCCACACCAATCTCAACGCCCAGACGCTCCACTGCATCAATGCCGAGCGCCTCAACCGCATGCCCGACGGCTCGTGGATCATCAACACCGGCCGCGGCGAACTCATCGACCAAGCCGCGATCATCGCCGCTCTCGATTCCGGCAAACTCGCCGGTTACGCCGCCGACGTGCTCGACCAAGAGCCGCCGCCAGCCGACCACCCACTGCTCCTCCACCCCAAGGTCATCATCACCCCCCACGTCGGCTCCCGCACCTTCGAGAGCGTGCCGCGCCAAGCGATGAAATCCCTTACCAACCTCATCAATGCCCTCAAAGGCGAAGGCGAGTGCAACTGCGCCAACGGCGTAATCTGAGTCGGGAAAAATTCATAGGTCCTATAAGTCCCATAGGACCTATCAAACCAAGCGCCGCTGACGCACCGCCTCCGCCAGCACATCCAGCGTAGCGACCGTGTCATCCCAGCCGATGCAAGCATCGGTCACCGACTGACCGCGCGTCAGCGCGCTCAAGTCATTCACCAGCTTCTGGTTTCCTTCGACCAGGTTCGACTCAATCATCACCGAGGTGATCACCTTGGAACCCGCGCCAATTTGCTCGGCGACACTCTTCGCGACCAAAGGCTGGTTGCGGTAATCTTTGAGCGAATTGCCGTGGGAGCAGTCGATCATCACCGACTCGACCAGGTCGTGGGCGCGCAATGTAGTTGCCGCAGCTTCGATCGATGCCGCATCATAGTTCGGCCCAGTTTTACCGCCGCGCAGGATCAAGTGGCAGGATTCATTGCCCGCCGTCGAAACGATCGCCGAAACCCCTTGTTTCGTCACGGAGAGAAAATGGTGCGGCCGCGACGACGACTGGATGGCATCCAAGGCGATCTGGATCGAACCGCCCGTGCCGTTTTTGAAACCCACAGGCATCGACAAACCGGAAGCGAGTTCGCGGTGAATCTGCGATTCAGTGGTGCGAGCGCCAATGGCTCCCCACGCGATCAGATCGGCGATGTATTGCGGCGAAATCGTGTCGAGAAACTCGGTCCCGGCAGGCACACCCATGTTCGCCAGATCGAGCAGCAGCCCGCGCGCAATCCTCAGGCCGTGGTTGATGTCGAATGAGTCATCGAGCCGTGGATCGTTGATCAGGCCCTTCCAGCCGACCGTCGTGCGCGGCTTTTCGAAATAAACTCGCATGATCACAAACACGTCTTTTTCAAGTCGCTTGGCCTCTGCCTTGAGTTTCACCGCGTATTCGATCGCCGCCTCGGGGTCGTGGATCGAACAGGGACCGACGATGGCCAGCAGACGGTCGTCATCGCCGCGCAGAATCGCATCGGCCTGAGCACGGGCGCTGGCGACCAACTCGGAAGCTTGTTCGGTAGGCGGAAGATAATAAGCCAACACCGCTGGGGAAATAAGCGGGTTTAGGCCAGTGATTCTGAGGTCGTCGGTGCGGTGGCGCGTCACGCGAGAATCGTCAACGGCGAAGGGCATGCTAGCAAGGCACAAGTTGCGAGTTTTTGCCCGTCCTACTGCAAATCGTTTCGATAGAGACTGGCGCCCTAGCAATCTTTGTCGACGAAAATTGAAACACTTTTTGGCCGCCGCCCCTCGCCAGAGGAGATTCCTGGAGGAAATCACCCCCAAAAACCACCTTTGCCCTCCCGCAGATCCACCTTCGCCCCCCATTCCAACGGCATCGTAAGGGTGATGGACTTGGCCAGATTCAGTCGCCGTGCGGAGTCGGCTGGCTTCATTGAGGAGTGAGTTGGCCCAAAAAACCTCCGTGACCTCCTTCTTTAGCCGTGTCTCCGTGGCCAATTCTACGATCCTAGGGTAGGGAATTCACCGCCAAGGTGCCTTGGGCCAAGCCGACTGAAGTCGGTACTCCCTATCCTCTTTTCGGCGCTTTTGTCGTAGCGATCTTGCACCGCAGATCGAAGATGGGGACAGGAGTGTCCCCGCTCCTTAATTTTGACTATTTGGCTTCCAGGGTTTTGGCGCGGGCTTCGAAGAATTCTTTGGCGCGCAGGGTTTCTTCGAGGCGGCGTTTGAGGTCGGCGACATCGTCTGCGGTGGCGGTGGTGGCCATCGACTCGATTTTCTGGCGGGCGCTGGCGAGCTCTGCGGCAAGTGCATCGCGTTGGTTTTTGGCGGACTCCAGATCGCGCTGGAGCAGCTCGGCGCCGCCGGCGGAGGCGCGCTTGAGCTCGGCTTGGAGTTTGGTGTTTTCGTTGGTCAGGCCAAGGCGGAGGTTCTCGCTGCGGAGTGCCTCCAAATTTTTTGCCGTCAGCTCGCTGTCTTTTTCGCCGAGCATTTTTTGATAAGTCACGGCCAGCGCGATGAGCGAATCGGTGTCTTTTTTGACGCGGGCGGCGATGTCTTCGAGCGACTCGGAATCGCTCTCGATCGGGCGCAGTCCCATGGCGCTGCGCTCTCTGTTATATTCGCTGCGCAGGGCGTTTGCCTGTGCCTGGAGTGTGGAAAGTTCCGCAGGAGTGGCCACGCGGTGGGCTGCGCCGTTTTTGAACCAAGTGGCAAGGAAGACGCCCAGCAAGGCGAGAATGACAAAGGTCAGCGCAACGGGGCTTGATAACTTCGACTTTTGCGCAGCATCACTGGCAGCCACTGCTTTGACCGGGGCTTGATCCATACTTGGCGATTTCTCATCCGACATGCCGGAAGGTTGCTCACCCCAGCCCGCCGATGTCAACCCGCCGGGCTGGGCGTACTGACGATTTCGGCACGCGCCGTCTCAGGACTGGCTCAGCAGACGCAAAAAATCTGCAGGCTGGTCAAAAAGGTAATTTGGATCTGAAGCCGCCAGCGATTCGCGGGAATTGAAGCCCCAAGTGACGGCGGCGATCGGGATGCCGGCCTTTTGCGATGCTTTGACGTCGCGCAGCTCGTCGCCGATATAAAGCATTTCACCCGGCTCCAGCGAAAACGTCTTGCGGATGGCCTTGAGGTGCTTGGCCTTGCCCGTGAGTTTGGAGGTCGAGGAAATGAAGTCGAACTGGTCGCGCAGGCCGTGGGTCCGCAGGAAGAGATCGACGTTGGCAGTAGCGTTGGAGGTGAGGATGCCAAAGCTATCAACGTGGCTGCGCAGCTCGATGAGCACTTCGCGCATGCCATGGATCAAGGGTAGTTCGGTGATATTGCCACGCATCAGGCTGGTGCCGCGCGAGATCAGTAATGGCACACGGAGCTTCGGAATATTCAGATGAACGAGCAGCTCCTTGAGCGAGAGATGCCGCAGCTGGTCGAGCTCGTTTTCGGCGACTTGGCGGATACCGTAGTCTGGGGCGATTTGGTTGAAGATCCGACGCGTCTCACCGAGGGTGTCGGCGATGGTGCCGTCGAAGTCAAAAATCAGCGTTTTATAGATCATCGGGAATGTTACTACGAACCACAGGGTGAGCGTTTAGACCAGCGGTAAATTCGGGTGAATGTCGCCACCGAGAGGCGAACTCTCGCCCGCAAGGTGGCGTAGCAGCGCGGCAAAAGCGATCATCGCCGCATTGTCGGTACAGAAGACCGGCGAGGCAACGGAGATTTCCAAGCCTGCGCGGTCGCCCGCGACTAGAAATGCCTGGCGCAGTGCTTGATTGAGACTGACACCACCCGACAGCGCGATTTGTCGGCGGCCCGTCTGCTGGGCGGCCCGCAGGGTCTTTTGAACGAGGATGTCGATGACCGCCTGTTGGAAGGATGCGGCGAGATCGGCGAGTGGCAGTTGACCCTTTTCCTTTTGCAGGGTGTAAAGCACCGCCGTCTTCAACCCCGAAAACGAGAAGTCGAGGTGCGGCTCGTGCAGCATCGAACGCGGGAAATCATAGGCTCGCGGATTGCCGCCGCGGGCGACTTTTTCGATCTCGGGTCCGCCGGGATAGGGCAGGCCTAACATCTTGCCCACCTTGTCGTAGGCCTCTCCCGCCGCGTCGTCGCGGGTGCTGCCCAGTTTCTGATAGCGACCCGGACCTTCCACATCCAGCAGCAGCGTGTGGCCGCCGGAAACGATCAATGCCGTATGCGGCGGGACCTGAGTTTGATCGAGAAAGGGCGACAGCAAGTGACCTTCCAGATGATTGATGCCCAGAAATGGCCGCCGCGCCGCGCAGGCCATGCCTTTGGCCGCCGTGCTGCCGATCAGCAGCGAGGACGCCAGCCCCGGACCGGTGGTCGCGGCAAAGGCATCGATCTCCCCCATCGCCACCCCGGCATCGGCCAGCGCCTTTTCCACCAGGCCGCGCAGATGCAGCGAGTGATTGCGCGAGGCGAGCTCTGGCACCACGCCGCCGTGTTCGCGGTGCAGCGGGATCTGCGAAGAAATTTCCGACGCCAGGACTTCCGTCGCCTGACCGACCGAGCCGCGAACAATCGCGACCGCTGTTTCATCGCAGGAAGATTCGATCGCCAAAAGCAGTGCCACGACCAAGTTCATAGCCCAAAGCAGAAAACGGAAACCACTAAAAACGCGAAATTTCAGGAAAATCGCCGTGAGCTGAAGGCCATGTCTTATTACTCCGCACTCCGCACTTCTCACCCGTCTCAATCACTCGGCGAGCCTTATGCCGGCTGAAGCCGGTACTCCTCTCCGGCGGGCCTTCGCATTCCGAAGATCGATCTTCGCACTTCGAAGATCCACTTTCGCATTCCGAAGACTGACTTTCGCACTCCGAAGATCCATCTTCGCACTCCGAAGATCCACCTTCGCACTTCGAATATCCATCTTCGCACCCCGAAGATCGACCTTCGCATTCTGAGGATTGACCTTCGCATTCCGAAGATTGATCTTCGCGTTTCGCAGACGGATCTTCGCTTGCCGCAGATCGATCTTCGCCAATGAACAAAAATCGTAGAAACACCAAATGATTCAGAAATCCATCGCCCTTCTCAGCGCCGCGACCTTGATTGCCGCAGGTTCCGTCCATGCCCAACAAGCCCCCGTCCCGCCCCGCGTGGATGATCTGGTGGTGAGCGCCGACGTACTGAGCGAAGATAAACCCGTCGGCGACTACGGCCAACCCGAATGGGTCAAGCAACGCCGCTTCAGCACAACCCGCATTCATTTGCAGAAAAACCCATGGGAAATGGGGGTCGAGGAGTGGTACCGCGTCAGGACCTATGACGGAGGCCGGGTGACCCAGCGCTCGCAGACGGAATTTGAAATGGGCCTGCCCTACCGCATGCAATTGGACATCTACGAAAAAACGATCCACGACAACAGCGACGACAAGGGCTGGCAACAAGACGAGTTCGCCGTGGAGCTGCGGTATGCGTTTGCGAATTGGGGCGCCCTTCATCTGAACCCAGCGTTGTATTTTGAGTACGCCTTTGCCTATGAGGGCAGCGACATTATTGAGCCGAAAATCCTCTTTGGGGATGACTTTGGCGTAGGCTGGCATTGGGGCGTGAACCTGATCCATGAAACCCAGGTGTGGGGCGAAAAGACTCCCGAGTGGGCGATCTCCGGCGGTATCTCCAAGACCCTCGTCGACAATCTCCTCTCGATTGGCGTCGAAGGCAAATGGACGAAACCAGACTCAGAAAATTACGAAGCCATCTTCGGGCCGTCGCTGCAATGGCGGCCGACCGACCACACCCACTTGGATCTGGTGACCATGGCCGGCCTGACTAACTCGTCACCAAACGCCGAGTGCTGGCTGATTTTCGGTTACGACTTCGGCGGTTCGTCGAAAACTCAGGGCTACAAGCCGACCTCGCTGGCGGGCCGTTGAATCAGCGGTCCCCTGCCCTTCGCCACGCGAGAAGCCCAAGCTTCCGTTTGACGAAGGGAAAGCGGGGCCCTAGCTTTTTGTCGATGCAGCCACCTCCCTCCCACCCAAATGATCCTCTGCACGGCATCACGCTGGAAACGGTGCTGCGAACGGTGGTGGATCGCCACGGCTGGCTGGAGATGAGCGACCAGATTCCGATCCGCTGTTTCATGTTTGATCCGACGATCAAATCCAGCCTGACGTTTTTGCGCAAGACCCCGTGGGCGCGCAAGCGGTTAGAGGACTGGTATGTTTACGACGCGATGCGAGATCGCTCGACGACTTGATCAAACGCGGAGATCCGACCATTCGCGGAGGATTTGATCAGGGACGCAATCGCCAGGACGCAGCGAGTCGGGATGGCCGATGAAAAGCGCGGTTTGGAATCCCGCGGCCGCGGCGGGGATGATGTCGTGCAGGGGGTCGTTGCCGACGAAGAGCGTTTCTGCCGGAGCGATTCCGCGGTCGGCGAGTCTGGCGGCTAGCATTTGGAACAGCTCGGGTGCGGGTTTGGCGATGCCGTGTTGGTACGAGAGGATCGATAGATCCTGCGCGAAGCAATTCGCCATGCCACCGAGTGAAGAAAGCGTATTGCATTGGGCATTTGATAACAGCCCCAACGCAACGCCAGACTGGGCGAGGTTTTGAATCATCCGCTCAGCGCCGGGCATCAACTGGGCTGGATGCCATTTCTGTTGGATCTCCACGACCAGCGGCGTGAGATCCGCCGCAGCATCGAGCGAAAGAATTTGCCGCCAAAGTTCGCACAGATCGACTTCGGGAAAAGGCACGCCGGCAGCAGCGTGGTGGCGCAGCACAGCGGCGTGAAGTTCGCTGCTGGGTGACTGCGGCGACGAGTGGCCGTGACGGATGATGATTTCCCGCAGCAGCGGATCGGCGGCAGGATCGGGTTTCACGCCATCCGCAGGCGCGATCAAGAGCGTGCCATAGATGTCGAAGATGACCGCGCGGCATTTTTTCAACGGGGCGGAGAGCAGGAAGAGAAACGAGTCGGGCGCGAGATGGGCCGTTAGAATGCGAGAGGCCGATAGATAGTCGACGGGACTGATCGGCTGGCGGACTAGATCGGCATACTTTGCGATGAGTTTTTTAGAGTACTCGGGCAACGAATAAGGCGCGAGCTGGGCGGGAGTGGCGGTGGCCACGCGTTGCGCGATAACCTCGGCGAGCCAATGCTGCGCGGATCGGGTTTCACTGCCGAGCTGGACGCGCAAGACTTCCCGGTTGTCGCCTATCACTAACTTTTCGATCACCGCCTGCTGGATTGGCTCGGGGAGATTGCCGAAGTCGAGGTGGTCGCCGTGAAACAGCGCGGCATAGGTGTTATCGATCATCTCCGTTGTAAGAGCGCGTCGATAGGTGCGGTAGCTGCTTTGAAGAGTCGTGGCGAGATGTTGACGGAGGAGAGTTAGATCGATCCAGTCGGCAGGAACGAGCAAGCAATCGTAAAGATGCCCGGCGCGAATCCCGTGGCAGGCATGGTCAGCGCTGAGGTGCGCGAGATTGCGGCCGATGAGCAGCTTGCCGTGAGCGGCGGCTTCTAACATGGGCAGCCCAAAACCTTCGGCGACCGAGGTGCTGGCAAAATGGGTCGAGTGTGCGAGCCATGAATCGAAGTCGTTGGCCGCGCCCGCAGCCGGCGCGAGACGATCGACCACGTCGAACTCGATCGGAAGTTGATGGCGATCCGCGAACTTCTGCCAGGCATCATGAACCGGCAGCGCGTCCGGATTCAACGGCGCGCGGCTGACGGCGAAGCGCGTGCCGACGGGTGCGAGCGCGGAGAGCAAAACCAACTCGCCGAGGTTCTTGCGGCGGATGCCTCGGACGGGAGAAAAAAGAAGTGGGGAGTGCGGAGTGGGGAGTGCGGGGTGGGAGAGCGCGATGGGATTGGGGAGGAGGGTGGCGTTTTGCGGTGGCAGGCCGGCTTGGGTGAAGAGGTTTTGATCGCGTGTGTTGAGGAAGGCGAAGTGGATGCGATCGGAGACGGGATAGAGTTTTTGGGTGTCGGGGATGAGGGCGTAGTTGATGGGGCGGCCCTCTTCGGCGAGGTCGTGGATCTGCAAGAGCAGACGCTCGTGGGCGGCGGCTAAGAGGGCGACCACTTCCGCGATGAGGCAGTTTTTGCCGAGCGAGTGATTATGGAAATGCCAGAGATCGGGCGGGCCGCCGAGTGCTCCCGCCGCGGCGCGGAGCAAGGATTGAACTAAGGATTTGGCGGTTAGATCACCGGGCTCTGCGAGATAGCCGAGTCCTTCGATCTGGTAGATGGATGCGTCCGGGCGGGACGACCGGGCAACGGTCTGGAGCGGGACGCTCCAGCCACTTTCAGGGGGCTTGCCCGTCAGAATGACGTGCTGGATACCGGCGGTGGTTAGAGCATCGGACGCCGCCTCGATCACCCGCGTGACGCCGCCGGGTCCGAGATGATAATGGACAATGGCGACGCGCATAGAAAACCCGATTAGATCAGCCCGTTGCCTTTCCAATCCCCGATCGGCTTGATGAAGTGGAAACTCCAGATTTCATAACCGAGGCGGTGATAGAGACGATGTGAAGCGCGATTGGCCGCATAGCTATCCAGCACAATGATTTTACAATCGCGCTGCCCAGCCAGCGTTTCGACATACTGGATCAAGCGTGTCCCAATTCCTGTCGATCGTTGTTCGGCATCGACCACGAGGTTATCGATTTCCATATAACGACCGCACCAGATTTTGGTGGCGATCCACGCCCCCACCACACCGACCAGCCGATCATCTGCAAACGCCCCGATCAATAGATAATGCGAGTGATCTGCTAACAATGTGCTGAGCCGCTCAGCGATGACAGAGGTCGGCGTTTCCCCATTGAGCGCGGTCAATAGAATTGCAGCGTCTGCCAAGTCATCGCCAAGTAGCGGACGGATACTGATGGATTGCATAAGATCGAATACACTCAGCCCGCTGGCTTGATCGAAACGAGTAAAGCATTCGCCTCGGTGAGATATTTTTTGGCGAGCGCGTTGATCTCCTCGAGGGTGATCGAGCGGTAGTCGGCATCGCGGCCGCGGGCGAGTTCGAGACGATTCGGGTCGAGCTGGCATTGACTCATCACGGTGCCGAGCCAGTAGCGGTTGTCGCGCAGGGATTTTTCGAGCTGACTGAGAGTGGGCTTGAGCGCGCGCTCGAACTCGTCGGCGGTGGCACCGTTTGCGGCTAATTGACCAGCCAGTTCGCGCATGGTTTTGAGAAGCAGTTCGAGGTCTTCGGGTTTGCAGACGCTCTCGCCAATGAGATAACCGAATCCTTCAAAGGCATCGGATCCGGTAGCCGCGGCGTTCGGACTGTAGGAGGCGCCGAGCTTTTCGCGGATTTCTTTGCGCAAGCGGTCGCCGTACATCAGCGCAATGAGATTGAGCCGGCGGAACTCTTTTTGATTGCCGCGGATGCCAGCGGTTTTCCACACGGCTGCGGCGACGCCATGAGGGATCTTGGAATCATAAGTAAATGTCTGCGCAGCGGGTGCTGCAGGAAAGGCGAGGATGCGGGCACTCGTCTGGGCTGGTGCGACTGCCGCTCGGGTTGGTAAGGCCCCGAACGTCGCGAGCAGATCAGGTAGGATTTTTTCGATCTCGAAGTCGCCGACAATGGTCAGCTCCAGATACCCTTTGGTGAGTTCGGGCGTGAGCCATTTTTTTGCATCGTCGATCTCGTAAGAGGAAAGTTTTTCGACGGGCGCGATGGTGAAGCGCGAGTCGCCGCCGTGCAGCCATGCCTCCATCTCCTGCTCGGGCCCCGCCGAGGTATGCTTGAGTTCTTGGTCGATCACGGGGATCGATTTCCGGAACTGCCAGAGCGCCTCGGTGCGGTAGCCGGGATCGATCAGCGAGGCGCACATCAGCTGCATCTCGGTGGCGAAATCGGCCGGAGTGGTGGTGCCGTTGAGATTGAAAGCGTCGTCGCCGATGGTTAGCGCAGTGCCAACGTTTTTGCCCGCGAGGATTTGGCGCAAGTCGTCGTTGGTGTGTTTGCCCAGTCCGCCGCCTTCAAAGACGCTGGTGGCAAAGGTGTCGAGCATCGGCATGTCCTTCGGCTGGGTCAGCTTGCCGGATCCCACGCGCGCCAGCAGGCGGATCTTGCCCTTTTCGAAATCCGTTGGCTTGAGATTGATCCGCACTTGATTCGCCAAAACGAGCTGGGTGATGCCGAGATCCTTGACCTCCTTGCGGGAAAGCACGGTGCCGGGCTTGCCGAAATCGGTGTAGCCGAAGACCGGAATGGCCCGAAGAATCGGTTCGGCAACGGGTTTGCCGCGCGATTCCTCAAACAGGGCAGCCAGTTCTTTTTCCGCGTTCTCTGGCTTCTCTTTGGTGGTCAGCACCAAGTGGTAGCCGGGCGCGTCCCAGAATTTCTTGAACGCTTGATGGCACGCCGCGAGATCGACGGAATCGAGCGCCCGCTTGGCGATCACGAGATCGGTCGCCGGGTCGGAAAAGACTTTGCCGTCGTTGATCAATTTCGCGAGAGCCGTGGCAATGGTTTCGGACTTGCGCGTGGCTTTTTGCTTCACCTGCTGTTCGTAGCTATTGAGCAGATTCGACTTCGCTTCATCGAGCTCGGCGGTGGTGAATCCATACTCCAGAGCGCGGCGGAATTCCTGCTCCAGAACCGGCACAACATCTTGCCAGCGGTCATTGGCAGCGGTGATATCGATTGACCCTAGGTCGAGGTAATTGAAGAGCGTTTGGTCGGAAGCGGAACCCGTCTCAATCGCTGAACCTTCGACCTTCGAAAGCCGGTCAAAACGGCGACTGAGGATCGAGTGAGCAATGTCCAAGGTGAGGTGCTGCGAGCGCGTCGCCACGTTATCGATTTCCTCGGCGTGCGGCCGGACCAGTATCAATGAGATGTCGGTGGAAGAGACCTCCTTGTCGGCAAACACCGCCGTTTCGATGCCCTCGGGCTGGTGGATCGGACCGAGGTTCGGATTCACAGCAGGCGTCGCTGGGTTCGCCATCGAACCAAACGCATCCGCGATTTTGCCCTCCATCTCTGCGGCATTTACATCGCCGACGACCACAAACGTCATCCGCGACGGGACGTAATAACGGCTGTAGAGATCGACGAAGCGATCCCGCGGCGCGGACTTGATCACGTCCTCGATGCCGATTGGAAAGCGCTTTGCAACGAGCGAGTCTGGCAGAAGTTTGGCAAACTGCTGCTCCATCAGGCGGGTGCCCACTGAATCGCGGCTCACCTTTTCGGAAAGAATCACACCGCGCTCCTTGTCGATCTCTTCGCGCGTGAGCAGGGCTCCGTCGCTAAAATCCCGCATCACGACGAAAGCCAGTTTCATCGTCTCTTCGGACAAGTCGGGCAGGTCCAGCATGTACACGGTTTGATCAAAGGAAGTGAACGCATTGACGTGGGCCCCGAAGGAAATCCCCAAGCGCTGCATCTTCGGGATCAGCTCATCCGCACTGTAATCCTTGGAACCATTAAAAACCATGTGCTCTAGGAAATGGGCGATCCCACGCTGGTCGTCCGCCTCCATCAGCGAACCCGCGGCGATGTGCAGGCGCAAAGAAACCCGCTTCGGCGGCTCCGCATTTGGATAAATGACGTAGCGGAAACCGTTCTTCAGCGCACCGAAGGTCGCCCCCGAATCCGGCGCAATATCAGAAGCCGCCTGCGGCCACGGACGCGGCACGACCTCGGTAGCAGGAGGCGTGTCTTTGGCCACTGGTTTAGCCGCTTGAACCAAGGGCGACGGAACCTGAGGCGGAGCTATTTTGGAATGCACCGAAAAAACCAGCGCCGAGATGGCGAGGAAAAGCACGTAAAGGAATGGCGAAGCCTTTTGCATGGCATCAGCGTGGTTGAGTCGCAGTCGTTTTGGCAACGCTGAAAACGACCGATTTGCCCCGCCACCCGCAAATCTTTTTCAAACTTTCTCAAAACGGGGTTGCAATCTTCCCCGACACGTGGTGTTTTGCCGGCCGACCCATGGTCGGTATGCGCGCGTGGCGGAATTGGTAGACGCGCTAGATTCAGGTTCTAGTGGGGGCAACCCCGTGGAGGTTCGAGTCCTCTCGTGCGCACC